>DASVTN010000061.1:0-48131 GCA_036387555.1 Allosphingosinicella sp.
CGGGTGAAGCCGATCTGCGGCGAGGAGGCTCCCGGAAAAGGGAGGACGTTACCCATCAGGCGCGGCCGCGCTCCTTTCGCTGCTTGCCGTCCCGCTCCTCGATCAGCTCGGCGAGCCGGCGGCGAAGCTGCTCGACCTCGCACTGGAGCATCTCGAGCTTCTGGGTCGCGGGGTCGAACTGCTCGGAGCAGACCGTCCCGTAGGGAAGGAAATTGCCCGAGCTGCTCTGCTCGGCGCTGACCAAGGTGGAGCGGGCGGGGATCCCGACCATCGTCGCGCCCTCCGGCACATCCTTGGTGACGACGGCGTTGGCGCCGATTCGGGCGCGCTCGCCGACCAGGATCGGGCCCAGCACCTGAGCGCCCGAGCCGATGATGACATGATCCGCGATGGTCGGGTGGCGCTTGCCGCCGACTCCGCCCGCCGGGTTGGTGCCCCCAAGCGTCACCTGCTGGTAGATGGTGACGTTGTCGCCGATCACCGCCGTCTCGCCGATCACCACGAACCCGTGGTCGATGAAGAAATTCGCCCCGACCAAAGCTCCCGGATGGATATCGATCGCGGTCAGGAAGCGCCCGAGATGGTTGACCAGCCGCGCCAGGAAATAGAGCTCGCCCTTGTACAGCCAATGGGCGAGGCGGTGGAAGCCGAGCGCCCACACTCCCGGGTAAAGGAGCACTTCCCAGCGGCTTCGGGGGGCGGGATCGCGCGCCTTGACCGAATCGAGATAGGCGAAAAGCCCCGGCAGCATGTTCACTCCCCACTGCGCCCCTTGCGGGCAAAATAGGGCCGGTCGCTGGAAAATGCCAGCCGGACGCGGAAATTCAGTGTGCCGAGCTTTTTTCCTTGCGCGGGCGGCCTGTCCGAAAGCACATCGGCGCCAGTTCGAAGGGGAGCCGGCCGGATGTTCGACCTTGGAGGTGTGGGGCTCCTCGACATCCTCCCCTTCATCGCGATCGGCTTCGCGGCGCAGCTGATCGACGGAGCGCTCGGGATGGCGTTCGGCCAGATCTCCTCGACCCTCCTGATCAGCATGGGCGTGCCGCCGGCGGCGGCTTCGGCCGGCGTCCACACCGCCGAAACCTTCACCACCGCGGTCTCCGGGATCAGCCACATCGCCCACAAGAACGTCGACTGGCGCCTGTTCTTCCGAATCGCCGTTCCGGGGGTCATCGGCGGAGTTCTCGGCGCCTATGTCCTTACCCGGATCGACGCCTCTACCGCCAAGCCGATCGTCCTCGCCTATCTGACCGCGCTCGGCTTCTATCTCCTCTATCGCGGCCTCATGCACCGCCACAACGAGCGCGAGCCGAAGGTGGTCGAGCCGCTCGGCCTCTTCGGAGGCTTTCTCGACGCGGCCGGCGGCGGCGGCTGGGGAGCGGTGGTGACGTCGAACCTGCTCGTCCAGGGCTCCAGCCCCAGGAAGACGATCGGCACCGTCAACACCGCCGAATTCTTCCTCACCGTCACCATCTCGGCGACGTTCATCGCCACGCTCGGCTGGGAAGCCTTCACAGTCGCGACGCTGGGCCTCCTGATCGGCGGAGTCGTCGCGGCGCCGTTCGGCGCCTGGATCGCCAAGAGGGTCGATCCGGACCGCCTCCTCACCTTCGTCGGCGTCGTCCTGACCGCAACCAGCCTCTACGGATTGTATCGCGCGGTAAGCTGAATTGAAGGCGTCAACCCGGCGAAAGCCGGGACCTCGGGGAGACCCGCCGAGACTTCTTGTCCCGAGGTCCCGGCATTCGCCGGGATGACGGTCAAAGCTTGAACAGGCCCCGCGCGGCCTCGACCTCGTCCTTGATGAAGCGCACCGCGGCGCGCACCCGGGCAAGCTCCGCAAGGTCCTGGTGGACCGTCAGCCAGAGCGAGCGGGTGAGGTTCACTTCGTCGGCGAGCACCCGCTTCAGCCCCGGCTCCTCGCGGGCCAGGAACGCCGGGAGCACGCACAGGCCGGCTCCGGCCAGGGTCGCCCGGGTCTGGGCGACGAGATTGCTGCTCTCCATCGACGTGATACCGCCGGGCACGACCTGCTGGAGGAAGTCCAGCTCCGGGAAATGGAGAAGGTCGCCGATGTAGCTGACGAAACGGTGGCCCTTGAGGTCGTGGAAGCCCGCGATCTGCGCTGCGCCGGCGAGATAGGCGGGCGCCGCGTAGAGGCCCAGGTCGTAGTCGATCAGCTTCGAGACGAGCAGCCGCCCGGCCGGCGGCCGGCTGACCGATACCGCCACGTCCGCCTCGCGCTTGGCGAGGCTGAAGACCGCGGAGGCGGCGACGAGCTGGACGACCAGCTGCGGATGTTGCGCCTTGAGCTTCTGGATCCGCGGCGCCAGGAAATAGCTTCCGAAGCCTTCGGGCGACCCGATCCTCACCACCCCCTCGACGAGCCCGGCGCTTCCTCCGACGGTTTCTGCGGCGCCGAGGGCAAGCCGCTCCATCTCCTCCGCCAGCGGCATCAGCCGCCGCCCCGCCTCGGTCGGCGAATAGCCCGACGGGCTCCGGTCGAAGAGCTTGGCCTTCAGCGAATGTTCGAGCGCCGCGATCCGGCGGGACAATGTCGAATGATCCACCCCCAGCCTCGCCGCCGCGGCGGTGAGCCTTCCGCTGCGCGCGACGGCAAGGTAGGCGCGCACGTCGTTCCAGTCGAATTCGGCCATAGGTATGGGGATATATGCACAACGGTTTCGGCACAATGCCGATGGCGCTGTGGGCGCGCTCGTGAGAGAGAGGGTCATCCCCTTCGAGAGGCAAAACTTCATGTTCGCGACCCGGACCGCCGCTGTGCTTGCCAATCACCAGGCCCCCGCTGAAGCCGAGATTGCGGATTTCCGCACGCCGGCCGATCCGGAATCCGGCTGGGCGGCCCGGAACGCCGACCGCGCCATGCTGTTCCTCTTCGTAAGCCCCCGCGATTGCGGCGCTTTCGAAGAGCTGATGGCGCTCTGATCCGTCGCCTACCCGTCATCCCGGCGCAAGCCGGACCTCAGGACGGAAAAGGCTCTGCCGGGCGGCCCGAGGTCCCGGCTTTCGCCGGGATGGCGGGAGGGCTAAGGGAGCCGGATGACAGACACCCCCTCCACCGTCTTCAAGCTCCCCGAGACCCTCCCCAACCCCGCCGATCTCGCCGAGGCATGGTCGAAGGTGGTCGCGAACGCCGTCCATCTCGCCACCACGGCCGCGGCCCGGCCGCTCGATCCGCATGTCCCGAAGCCTTTCGACGCCGCCGCCCCGGCGCGCGCCTTCGGAGAGTTCGCGGCGCATCTTTGGACTCATCCCGGCGAGCTCATCAAGGCGCAGCAGAAGGCCGCGTCGGACTGGCTGAAGCTCTGGCAGTCGGCCGCCGCCCGAGCGTCCGGCAAGCCGGCCGATCCGGTGGCCGCTCCCGAGCGCGGCGACCGCCGGTTCAACGATCCGGCCTGGAGCGAGGAACCGGTCTTCGATTATCTCAAGCAGGCCTATCTGCTCACGGCCAAGCGCGCTCTCGAGATGGTCGATGAGGCCGAAGGGCTGGACGAAGGCGCCCGCACCCGGGTTGAATTCTTCACCCAGCAATATCTGAACGCGATCTCGCCCGCCAACTTCGCCTTCACCAACCCGGAAGCGATCCGCAAGGCGATCGACACCGGCTCCATCAGCCTCCTTTCGGGCCTGGCCAACCTGCTCGCCGACGCCGCGCAGAGCCCGGGGATCGTGCAGCGCCGGGCCGAGCGCGAATTCGAACTCGGGGTCGACGTCGCCGCCACTCCGGGCAGCGTCGTCTACCGCAACGAGCTGATGGAGCTGATCCAGTACGCGCCCACGACGGACGAGGTGTTCAGGCGCCCGATCCTCTACGTCCCGCCGCTGGTGAACAAATATTATTTGCTGGACCTCCAGCCCAAGTCCTCGCTCATCCGCTGGCTCGTCGAGCAGGGCCACACCGTCTTCGTCATCTCCTGGGTCAATCCAGGGCCCGAGCTCGCCGACAAGGGCCTCGCCGATTACATCCGCCAGGGCCCGATCGAGGCGCTGGACGCGATCGAGGCCGCGACCGGCGAGCGCGAGGCCGACCTGTTCGGCTTCTGCATGGGCGGGACCCTCATCGCCATCGCGCTCGCCCTGCTGGCGGCGGAGGGGAAGGGGAAGCGGGTCGCCTCGGCCACCACCATCGGCACGATGTTCGATTTCTCGCACCTCGGGCAATGGGCCACCTTCTCGGAGCCCGAGCAGCTTCGGGCGATGGAACGCCATCTGCTCCACAAGGGCTTCATGGCCGCGCAGGACCTCCAGGCCCTGTTCTCGGCGGTGCGCGCCAACGACCTCATCTGGTCATCCGTCGTGAATCACTATCTGCTCGACCGGGAGGCGCCGCCGAGCGACATCCTCTACTGGTTCGCCGACGGGGCACACATCCCGCGCGCCTTCCTCCTCGAATGGGCGCGCGACGTGCTCAAGGACAACAAGCTCGCCGGCGGCGGGCTCGAGGTCGGCGGAGTGAAGATCGATCTGAACGCGGTGAGGACGCCTCTGCTCGCCATCAGCCTCAAGGACGATCATGTCAGCGCCTGGCAGGCGACCTATGACAGCGCCCGACTCTTCGGCGGCGAAGTCAGCTTCCTGCTCGGCGGCAGCGGGCACAATGCCGGCGTCATCAACCCGCCCAGCGCCAACAAGCACGGTTACTGGACGAACGACAGGATGCCGGAGACGGCCGATGCATGGTTCGAAGGCGCGACCCGCAACGAGGGCAGCTGGTGGCCTCACTGGCAGGCCCGCCTCTCCGACGGCGGCAAGGCGGCCAAGGTGAAGGCGCGGGTGCCCGGCAAGGGCAAGCTCAAGGCGCTGGAGCCGGCGCCGGGCAGCTACGTCAGGAACCGGGGCTGAATAATCCTCCCCGCGATTTCGCGGGAAGGGGGACCGCGCGAAGCGCGGTGGAGGGGTTCTTCTGAGTCCGTAAGGCCCCTCCACCATGCTTCGCATGGTCCCCCTCCCCTGCAAATGCAGGGGAGGAGTCTCAAAGCCCCGAAGGCCCGGCGATCCGCGCATCCAGGCGATCGTCAGCAAGGTCCTGAACCGTTCCCTGCAACTGCCTCAGCCGCGATTCCCGCGCACCCGCGGGCCGCTGAAGGCTGGCCCTGACGAACATCCGCCACTGCGCCTCGTCGCGCCCGGCAAGCTGCACCGGAGCGTTGGCCGCGGCGGCGGCGTAAAGCAATATTCCCATCATGGTCCAATTTCCTCTTCCGCCGTCAAGGTAAACGGAAGTGGTAAAAAGCCGGTTAACCATCTGGAGGGCGCGTTACATTCCGCTTGTCGTTTCCGTCGCGTAGCCGCGAAGCTGGCTCACCCGCTCGTAGGTGAGGCGGGTGTCGCAGCGGAGTCTAGTCGATTCCCGCTCCTGCGGATCGGTCGAATTGGCCGCCGCTTCGATCCGGCAATCAGCCGTCTTCTTCTTGACCCAGGCGCGTTGCAGCGGGAGAAGCGAAGAGCGCGTGTCGGATGGGATGTTGCTCCACACCTCGTTGATCGTCTGCTCGGCGAGCTGGTTCTCGGCTTTGGCTTCACCCAAGGCCGCCGATCGTTGGTCGGCAAGCGCCGCCGCTTCCTCCTGCTGCTGAGCCGCTACGGCCTGCTGTTGCTGAGCCTTTTCGTTCTCCAGCGCTTTGCGCGCCAGATGGGAGGCGACGACTCCGCTCACGAAGCTGTAGATGTTGTCGCCGTCCTCTACCTGCGAAAAGACCTTGTCACCGTCGTCAGTGGGTTGCACGTCGTAGCTGATGTCCGAGGTGAAGGCGTTTGCTTCCGCCTCGAAATTCTGCTGCTCGGCCAGATCCGCGACGGAACCCTGCTCGGCAAGCTCACGCCCTTTCTCGGCGTCCTCGAGAACCTCCTGCGGCACGACGATTCTGAAGCGGCCCGTGCAGAATTTCTTGGTGCTGTTCGGATCCTCTTTCGAGGTTCTGATGTCTTGGATGCTCAACCTCAGCTGCTTGATCGTCGCCCTTATCTTGGCCACGCCGACGATGGCGGTGCCGTCTTCGCGCTTCAGCGCGTTACGAACCCGCTTCTCCACCTGGCCGTTGACCACTTCCAGCGTCGTAGCGACCCCGTCCTCGTTGGTGCAGGTGAGACTTGGCTTAGTCAGGCTGCCGCAACTCGCGACGAGCGGAAGTAACGCGGCAAGCGCGACGAATCGTATTTTCATGACAGCAGCCCCCTCCTGTGCCGCCAGTTCAGGGTAATTGCGCGCAAATGCAACACCAGACTGCCTGTTTGATGCTGAAAAGTAGAAATCAACTCCAATTGTCCCTGGTAGGGGCTGCCGCTCGCGTCGATCGGTCATGAAGGGAGAGCGGCGCCTTGGCCGCAAGCTTTTTTCTGAACGCGACAAGGACCCGGACGGTGGGCTAAGGCCGAGCCATGAGGAAATCCGCCACCGACGTCATGCAGGACATCGTCGCCGCCGCCGTGCTCGACGCCGTCGCCGCGCTCAAGGCGGCGTCGAAGGGGCTGCCGAACAATCTGCTGCGCGATCTGAACGCGATCCACGCGAACACGACCTTCTCCGATCTTCCGCCGGAGGTGCAGACCGCGGTCGCGGCGAGCGTCCGGGCCGCCTTCTCGAGGCTCCAGAAGGAAGGCTATTCCGTCTCCGGTGGCGAGCCCGCGCCGCCGCGGGCCGCGCCCGCGCCCGCCGCTCAGCAGCGTCCTTTCCGCCGCCCGCCGCCCAAGCGCGACGGCGCCGGGCCGGGCCGGCCCCCGGGCAAAGGCGGCGGCGGCCGCCCGCCGCGCAAGCCGGGCCCGCGCTGAGGCACGCCGGGAAGCCGCCTCCATGGATCCGGGGCCTTATTCCTGGCGCGCCGATCCCCGGGTCCCCGCCTTTCCGGATGAGCATCCCCTGATCGTCTTCGACGGCGAATGCGTGATGTGCTCGGCCAATGCCCGTTTCGTGCTTCGCCGAGACCGCCGCCGCCGATTCCGGCTGACCACCGCCCAGGGGCCTCTGGGCGCCGCCCTCTACCGGCATTTCGGGCTTCGCGCCGACGAGACGGGAACGATCCTCGTCCTCGACGGCGGCCGACTGTTCACGCAAACCGACGCGGCGGTCGCCATCGCCTCCGGCCTCGGCTGGCCCTGGCGGGTCGCGGCCGCGGTTCGGATCGTGCCCCGCGCCCTTCGCGACCCGGTCTATCGCTGGGTGGCGCGCAACCGCTTCCGCTGGTTCGGGCGGCGCGAAATCTGCTGGGCGCCGGAACCGGCCGACCGCGACCGGATGGTGTGAAGCGGGTCCTCCTCCTCGGCGGCTACGGCACGTTCGGCGGCCGGATCGCGGCGCGCGGAGCGGCGGCGGGGTTCGAGATGCTCGTCGCCGGCCGGAGCCTGGCCCGGGCCGAGGCCTTCTGCGCCGGGCGGGAGCGGCTGGTTCCGGTCGCGCTCGAGGGCGGCCTCGCCGAGACCCTCGCCCGCCACCGGCCCTTCGCGCTCGTCGACGCCGCGGGGCCTTTCCAGGGGGCTGACTACCGGGTCGCCCGAGCCGCGCTCGCCGCCGGCTGCCATTATCTCGACATCGCCGACGGCTCCGCCTTCGTCGCCGGCATCGGCGCCCTCGACGGCGAGGCCAAAGCGGGGGGGGGCTGCGCCATTTCCGGCGCCTCCAGCGTCCCGGCTCTGTCCGGAGCGGCCGCCGCCCGGCTGGCCGAGGGTCTGGATCGGGTGACCGCGGTCGAGATCGCGCTGAGCGCGTCCAGCCGGGGAACCGCGGGCCGCTCCGTCACCGCCGCGATCCTTTCCTATATCGGCCGGCCGGTGAGGCTGCGCCGGGGCGGGCGCTGGAGCCGCGCCTTCGGCTGGCAGGGCCTGCGCCGCTTCGACTTCGAGGTCGAAGGCGCGCCGCCGCTTCGGCGCCGCCTGGCTGCACTGGCCGACGTCCCAGACCTCGCTTTGCTGCCCGAGCGGCTTCCCGGCCGGCCCGCGGTGACCTTCTTCGCCGGCACCGACGCGCCCTGGCACAATCTCGGCCTCTGGCTCCTGAGCTGGCCGGTACGCTGGCGCTGGCTTCGGCGGCCGGAGCGCTTCGCCGGCCTCCTCTCCACCCTCCAGCATTGGACCCGCGGCCCGGGCTCCCTTCGCTCCGCCTTCGAGATCCGGCTTTTCGGCGCCGCGGGGGGCCGCCGGCTCGAGCGGCGCTGGACCCTGATCGCGGATCGCGGCGACGGCCCGGAGATCCCGAGCCTCGCCGTTCCGTTGCTGCTCGAGAAGCTGGCGGCGGGGGAGCTTCCCCCGGGCGCGCGGGATTCGGGCGGACTGCTCGCGCTGGACGATTTCACCCCCGGCCTCGGCTCGATCGCGGCCGCTCACGCCCTTTTGGAGCGCGCCCTGCCGCCCTCGCTCTACCAGCGGGTGATGGGCGCGCGGTTCGCCGCCTTGCCGCCGGCGGTGCGCGCGATGCACGAGGTGCTTCGCGACGGCGGAGCGTCGGGCGAGGCCCGGGTGACCCGCGGCCGAAACCCGCTCGCCCGGCTGATCGCGGCCGCGACGGGCTTCCCCGCCGAGGGCGTCCACCGGCTCCACCTCGCCTTCGCCGAGCGCGATGGGCGCGAGCGCTGGACCCGCGAGTTCTCCGGCCGCTCCTTCACGAGCGAGCTCGCGGAGCGCGGGGGGCGCCTCACCGAGCGTTTCGGCCTCCTTCGCTTCGCCTTCGACCTTCCCTCCGACGCCGGAGGCTTGCGGATGGTCATCCGACGCTGGTGGCTGGGCCCGCTCCCGCTCCCCCTGTTCCTCGCCCCGCGCTCCGAGGCGCGCGAATGGGAGGAAAGCGGGCGCTTCCACTTCGACGTGCCCATCGCCTTGCCGCTGCTCGGCCCGCTGGTTCATTATCGGGGCTGGCTGGAACCGGCGGACCGCCTAGAATGCGAACCATGAACCAGGTGACCCTCTCCGGCGGCTGCCACTGCCGCGCCGTCCGCTTCCAGGCCCGGGTTCCGGCTAAGGTGGAAGTGCTCGATTGCAACTGCTCGATCTGCGCGATGACCGGCTTTCGCCACCTGATCGTGCCGCATCGCGATTTCGAGCTCGTCTCGGGCGGGGAGGCGCTTACCCATTACCGCTTCGGCACGGGCGCCGCGGACCATCTTTTCTGCGCCGTCTGCGGGGTCAAGAGCTTCTACCAGCCGCGCTCGCATCCGGAAGCGTGGAGCCTCAACCTCAACGCTCTCGACGACGTCTCCGCCCTCTCCGTCACCGTCCGCGCCTTCGACGGCCGCAATTGGGAGCAGGCGCGGGCGGCGCTGGCCTAGAGCGGAAAGAAGCGGCCGCCGGGCCGCTGGCGCCTGCCGGGCGATGGTTCACGGTTTCGCCCGCAGGGCGCTGGACGGTGGGTTCGGCACCCTTCCCGGCGGGCGGAGGCGGCGGCCGACGCGCTTCTCCCGGCGGTACTCGATCATTTGGTGGTGTAGCTCCCCTCCCTGGAAGGGAGGGGCTGGGGGTGGGTAGACGAGCGAAGCGAGGCTCTCGCGGACTCGGAGTTCCGGCCGCCTTCGGCGGACCCACCCCCGGCCCCTCCCTTGCAGGGAGGGGAAAAGGCGTTGCCCGGCTCCCGCCCCGCCGCTTACACAGGCGCACCAGGACAGGGGGGATCGATGGCCACGGCGGCATCCGGCGACTATGTGATCGACGCGAAGCGGGACCGGATGGTGATCGCCGCCTCCTCGGCGGGCACCGTCTTCGAATGGTATGATTTCTTCATCTGGGGGACTTTGACGGCGTCGGGGATCCTGCAACGCAGCTTCTTCCCCCCCGGCGACGAGTTGCTGGCGACCCTGCTCGCCTGGGCGACCTTTGCCGTCGGCTTCGCTTTCCGGCCGCTGGGAGCGATCCTGTTCGGCTATCTCGGCGACAGGCTGGGGCGTAAATATACGTTCCTCATCACGATCACGCTGATGGGCGTGGCCACGGCCGGAATCGGGCTGATCCCGAGCTATGCGGCGATCGGAGTGGCCGCTCCTTTGCTCATCATCCTTCTGCGCGTCGCGCAGGGGCTTGCGCTGGGCGGCGAATATGGGGGCGCCGCCATCTATGTCGCCGAACATGCGCCGCCGGGAAAAGCGGGCTATTATACCAGCTTCATCCAGGCGAGCGTGGTCGGCGGCTTCATCCTCAGCCTGGCGGTCGTGCTCGGGTTCAAGGCGCTGGTTTCGACCGACTCCTGGCTCTCCTGGGGTTGGCGGCTGCCGTTCCTGTTCTCGATCCTGCTGCTCGCCATCTCCTTGTGGATGCGCTTCAAGCTGGCCGAAAGCCCGGTCTTCAAGGCGATGAAGGAAGCCGGGCAAACGGTTGCCAACCCGTTCAAGGAGAGCTTCACCTATCCCGGCAATCTCAAGCGGCTGTTCGTCGCCCTGTTCGGGATCGCGGCCGGCCTGACGGTGATCTGGTACACGGCGATGTTCTCGGTGCTGGCCTTCCTGCAGGGCCCAATGCGGGTCGATCAGACGACCGCCCAGCTGATCGCCGCCGCCGGGGCCTGCATGGGCCTCGTCTTCTATATCGCCACCGGCGCCCTTTCCGACCGGATCGGACGCAAGAAGCCGATCGTGATCGGCTACGCGCTGACGCTCATACTGCTCTTCCCTTTGTTCTGGCTGATCGGCCATGCCGCCGGCAACGGCACGGGCGCGCCGCCCGGCGCCACCTTCGTGCCGGACGCCGCGAGCATCGCACTCATGCTCGCCGGCATCCTGGGGCTCATGTTCGTGTCCGGGCTTACCTACGGATCGGTCGCGGCCCTGCTCGTGGAGATGTTCCCGCCCAACATCCGCTACAGCTCGATGTCGATCCCCTATCATTTCGGCACCGGTTATTTCGGCGGCTTCCTGCCGCTGATCAGCGCCTATGTCGTGGCGGAGACGGGCGATCCCTATGCGGGGCTTTGGTACACCTGGGGCGTCGTCGCGATGGCGCTGGTCGTCACTTTCTTCTGGCTGCCGGAGACGCACGGCAAGGCCCCGGACTAAGCTCGAGTGAAGCTCCCGCATTCGCCGCTCCGACTGACGCTGGACAGCGAGGCTCTGGTCGCCAACTGGCGCTGGCTTGCCGCCCGCGGCGGCTCGGCGGCCTGCGGAGCCGCGGTCAAGGCGGACGGCTACGGCCTGGGGGCCGGCGACGTCGCTCTCCGGCTCGCGAATGCGGGCTGCCGCGATTTCTTCGTCGCCACCGGGGCGGAGGCCGAGGCCCTACTGCCGTCGCTCGGACCAGCCTCGGTCTCGGTGCTGCACGGCTTCGCCGCGGAGGATATGCCCCGCCTCGCCGCTTCCGCGGCCCGTCCGGTGCTCAACACGCCGCTTCAGGTCGAGCGCTGGAAGCAGGCCGGGCGGGGCCGACCCTGCGACGTCATGATCGACACCGGCATCAACCGCCTCGGCCTCACCCCGGCGCAGGTCGGGGAGGGGCTCCTCGACGGGCTCGAGATCGACACTTTGATGAGCCACCTCGCCAGCGCGGACGAGGATTGCGCGCTGAACGCGCGCCAGCGAACCGCCTTCGCCGAGGTCGCGGCGCGGGTGCGCGCGAAACGCCGAAGCCTCGCCAACAGCGCCGGCATCTGCCTCGGCGAAGATTTCGCCTTCGATCTGACCCGGCCGGGCCTCGCCCTCTACGGCGGAATCCCCCGGCCCGAGGCGGTGGGGCGCATCCGCCAGGTGGTCCGGGTCGAGGCGCAGGTCATCCAGCGCCGCCGGGTCGAGGCGGGCGGCGGAGTCGGCTACAATTCCACCTGGACGGCTCCGGCGCCGGCGGAGCTCGCGATCCTCAACATCGGCTATGCGGACGGCTATCTTCGCGGCTTCTCCGGCACCGGCCGGGCCCGGCTCGAGGGTGGCTACGCTCCGGTGGTGGGACGAGTCTCGATGGATCTGACTGCGATCCTCGTCGATGACGCTCCGGAGCTGGCGGAAGGGGACTGGGTCGAGCTCGATTACGCTTTGCCGGCGGCATCGGCGCAGTCGGGCCTGTCTCAATATGAGCTCCTGACGAGCCTCGGGCGACGGCACTCGAGGACGTGGCGCTGAAAAATCAACGACTTAAAAATTGGTGCCTGGCACCAATTACTCTCGATACTGGCACCAATTACTCTCGATAATCGTCATCCCGGCGAAGGCCGGGATCCATGAACACGGATCGGCGAGAATTCCGGACGGACGGTGTTCATGGATTCCGGCCTTCGCGGGAATGACCTGGCCTACGTCCTTCGAAACTTAAAGGCAGGGTGAGCTGTTCACCCTCCATGGCCCGCATCGCCCACCTCTCCGACGTCCATTTCGGCTGCCAGGACGACAAGGTCGTCGACGGCGCCAACGCCTGGCTTCAGGAGCAGCAGCCCGACCTCATCATCATCAGCGGCGACTTCACCCAGCGCGCCCGGGTCGAGCAGTTCAAGCAAGCCTCGACCTGGCTCAACAAGCTGCGCGCGGCGGGCTGGCCGGTGCTCGCCGTCCCGGGCAATCACGACATCCCGCTCTACGACATCGCCACCCGCTTTGGCGCTCCGCTCCACCGCTACAAGAAGTACATCTCCAACGATCTGTGCCCCTGGTTCGAGAATGACGAGGTCGCGGTGCTCGGCATCAACACCGCCCGCTCGCTCACCATCAAGGACGGCCGGATCAACCGCGAGCAGATGAAGATCATCGAGGAGCGCTTCGCCGCCGTCGCGCCGGAGAAGACCAAGATCCTCGTCACCCATCATCCCCTGTTCTCGATGCCGATAGGGGAGGGGACGGAGCTTACCGAGGCGGTGGGCCGCCATGAGGATGCGGTGACGGCGGTGTGCCGCGCCGGAGTCAATATCGCGCTCGCCGGCCATTTTCACCGCACCTATGCGGAAGCCGCGCGCAAGATGGTGGAGAAAGCGGGCGGAGCGCTGGTCATCCAGGCCGGCACCGCGACGTCGAAGCGGCTCCGCAACAACGAGCTTCAGAGCTTCAACTGGATCCACGCCCACCGCAACAGCGACGTCGAGCTCCAGGTGATCGCCTGGGACGGCACCGGCTTCCGCCGCGGCAGCCATGTCCGCTTCAACTACGACGGCGAAACCTGGAATTCGCGGACTATCGGCCACGAATCGGCCGCGGAAGAGGCGGCGGCGCAGATGGGAAGTCGCCCGGCTACGGTGCGATCGGGCTGAAATCCTCCCCTGCATTTGCAGGGGAGGGGGACCGCGCGAAGCGCGGTGGAGGGGTTCTTCTGAGTCTGAAAGAACCCCTCCACCAGGCTTCGCCTGGTCCCCCTCCCCGCGAAATCGGGGGGGAGGATCTACGCTCCTACAGATCCACCAGCGGCTTCGGCGCCTGGTAGGCGAAGGGCGCCACCCTGATCCAGCGCGAGGCGAGGTATTTGACGCCCTTGGTCACCGGCAGGCCGGCGTGGAGCGTGAGCGGGTCGGCGCTTCCGTCGGAGCGGACGTTGCGGAAGATGAGGGCGTCGCCGGTTCTTCCGCGATAGGAAAGGCCCGCGCTGGGAAAGCTGGTCTCGCCGCCCTCGTAATCGTCCGAAAGATAGACGAGCGCGGTCAGGATCCGCTGGTTGGGCTCGGCGGGGAGGGCGTCCATGTGGGGCTTGTACTCGCCTCCGGGCCGGTAGCGCAGCAGCTGCAGCGGCTCGCCCTGGCCGAGCCTGGTCCCGCTCACCGCCGCGATCCTGCGGTTGAGGGCGTTGACCACGAGATCCTCGCTATGGACTCCGAACGCCGCCGCGTCGGACGAGCGCACCGGGTGCGGAACCATCCGTCCGCTCCTCGGGTCGACGACCGCGGAAGGCTGGAGCGCCGGCTCGCCGGCCTCGCGCAGCCAGGCGCATTCCGCTTCGGTCATGAAGCCTTCGCAGGCGGCGGCGCGCGGCTCGGTGCTGAGCGGGCGGACGCGCGGCGGCCGCCTTGGAAAGCCGTCCGGGCGGAGCTCCATGCGGGACAGCAGCGCAAGCTGGGCCGCGGCCCGCGAGTCGCGCGGCGCGAGCGCGGTGAGCGCCGCCACGGCGCCTGGCCAGTCGTCGCTCCCGCCCACTCCGGCGGCGAGGAAATAAGCGTGGAGCAGGGCCGAGCCGGAATCGCCCTTGGAGCCGGACGAAGCGAGCAGGCGCCGGGCCTCGGCGAGATCGCGGCGGACGATCGCGCCGGCGATCCGCCACTGCGCGAGCGCGGCCTCCGCCGCCGGGTCGCCGGCGCCCGCGGCCTGGATCAGAAGCGGCGCGGCCTCGGCGAAGCGCCGCTCGCCGAGCAGCCTCTCCACCTCGCTAATGGTTCCGCCCGAAGCCATGCCCGCTTCCTAGGCCGCGCCGCCGCATAAAAAAAGCATGGGCGCCGGGTCCCGGTCCGATCCTTGCGGTCGGAGCGGCCGCGCATTAGCGCTGGCGGCATGAAAGTCGTCGGCGATTATGCGAAAGAGGGCTATGCCCATCTCCAGGGGCTGGTGCCGGTCGAGATCGCCCAAGCCTTCCTCCAGCGCCTGAAGTTCGACCTCGGCCCGGCGCCGATCCCGCTCAGCCGCGCTCCCGGCCACGTCAACCTCCTCAACCGGCCTGCCTTCGAGGCCTACGGCCATCTCTACACGCCGATGCTCTACTTCCTGTGGGGCCTCACGCCGATCATGGAGCAGGTCGTCGGCCGCGAGCTTCTTCCAACCTACGATTATCTGAGAATCTACCGCCAGGGCGACGTGTGCAAGGTCCATTCGGACCGCTATTCCTGCGAGCACAGCCTGTCGCTGACGCTGGGCTACAGCGACGGCAAGCGCTGGGCGCTCGATGTCGAGACGCAGCGCAGCGAGCCCTCGGCGCGGGTCGAGCCGGATTTCGGCGCCGGCCCCTGCTCCTCCATCGCAATGGCGGTGGGCGACGCCGTTCTCTACCAGGGCGTCCACCACCGCCACGGCCGCACCGCGCCCAATCCCAACCGCTGGTCGGCCCATCTCTTCCTTCACTGGGTCGACCGCGAAGGGCCCTATCGCGGCCACGCCTTCGACCAGCAGATGAAACCGGCGCCGGTCGAGTTCACCTTCTCCTGAGTCCAGGGATCCGAACTCGATTGGCTTTCGAAGATTTTCGTGGTTCCAGCGTCATCCGGCGAAAGCCGGGATCCATGAACATCGTCCTTCGAGAAAGACGCCATCCGGCCGAGCTTCTTACGACGATCTTCGAGTTCATGGATCCCGGATCAAGTCCGGGATGACGGCCTTCCGGATCGAAGGTGCAGCCCTCATCGAGTAAGGGCCTGTCCCGGTGCGGGCCCGCTGAAGAGGGCGGCGATCTCCCGCCGCTCCCGCTCGCCGAGCTCGGGCCGCCAGACGTCGAAGATCAGCACCACCCGGTCCTCGCTGCCGTCGTTCCAGGCCTCATGCTCGATCGTGTCGTCGAAGATGAGGAGCTTGCCCTCCTCCCACTCGCGGATATCGTTGCCGACCCGGAAGCGGCAGCCCGGGGGCACGATCAGCGGCAGGTGGCAGACGAGGCGGGTGTTGAACATCCCCGTATGAGCGGCGATCCGCGCGCCCGGGCGAAGCAGCGAGAACATCACCGTCGGCGAGTTGGCGATCCGGGGCAGGGGGGCCGACTGCACGGCTTCCCAGGTCGCGGGGCAGCGATCGACCACCTGCTCGTCCAGCTTGCCGTTCTCGCAGAGGAAGAGGGCGCTCCAGTCGGCGCTGTCGAGCAGCCGGTTGCCATCGGTGCGCGGCCGGTTGGGATCGGACTGGATATAGGGCCGGAAGTCCTTCGTCCCAACCGCCTCCAGAAGCGCCTGGAGCTCGGCCCGGATGATGCCGGTGCGAGCCTCGACCCGGGGGACCCAGTCGAAGTCGGCCGGATCGAAGAACTGGATCTGGGGCAGTCCGGGGAAATAGAAGCCGGTCGGCTCCTGGACGTAGATCCGCTTGCGGCCCGCCAGGATGTCGAGCGCCGCCTGGAACCGCGGGCTTCGCTCGCCCGGCGGAAGCCCCTGCGCCTCGAGCGCCGCTTCCCGCCTCGATTCGACGTCCGCCTTCACCTGCTCCGCCGCCGCCCGCGCCCGCGCGAGCTCGGACTGGAGGTCGGCCGGCAGTGACTGCCCGCCGGCGACGATCTGGGCGCTCTCGTAGAAGCCCAGGGCGGCGCCCTCGTCGCCCGCCCGGAAGCGGCAATCGCCTTTCATGATGTGGGCCCGCACCATCCTCGGCTCGAGCGCGAGGAGCCGGTCCAGCGCCGCCTCCTCCCCCGCCGGATCGCCTTCCGCCCGGCAGGCGGTCGCGAGCAGCATCCAGATCTGCCCGCTCGCCCGCCCGGTGTCCGTCACCCTCCGGAACAGCGCGCTCGCCTGCGAAGGGCGCCCCTGCCGGAGCGCGTCCACGCCTTCCCTTACCAGCCTTTCCGCTTCCTGGTTGCTGAGCTGCTCCATCGCCCCGCCATATCGAAGCGCAAGCGCCGGGCCAACCTCAGCCGGGTGGAGCGGGATGTCGGGCCACGTCGAACGCGACGGTCAGCCGTTCGCCGGCGGCGAAGGGCCGGGTGCCGTGGTGCAGGAAGCTCGGGAAGAGGATCAGCCTTCCCGGCCTCGGCTCCACTATGTGGAGCGGCTCCAGGTCGAGCATCAGGTCCGGCGGCGGCCGTCCGAGCTCCAGCCGCCCCTCGTCGGACGACGAAGCCGATGGCGGAACCAGGAAATAGCAGGCGGAGCTTACCAGCCCGAGCGGATGCATGTGGCTGACATGGTAGCCGCTGCCCGTCAGCCGCACCGACCAGCTGCCCGTGATCGCCAGCGTGCAGTCGCGGTGGCGAAGCAGGGGATGGCGCTCGTCCGCCGCGGGAAGGCCGGCGGCGTAATCGGCGAGCGCCGCCTCGATCGCCCGCCGGAGCTCGGCCAGCTCGGGTTCCCGCCGGTCAAACAGCCGCCAGCGCGTCTGCGTGCCCGATCTGACGCTTTGATCGACCATCTCCACGCCCGTCGAGTGAAGTTCGAGGAGGAGCGCGGTGATCGCGTCGAGCCGGGACGGATTGAGCGGGAGGTCGAGCGCCCTGACCAGCCCCTGCTGGCCGGAGAGCCAGGCCGACCGCTCGTCGCCGAGCTTGCGGTAGATGAGCTCCGCCACCGCCCAGGCTCCGACGCCCTCGGGATCCTCGGCAAGCGCCGCCTCGATCGACGTCCGGGCCGGCTCCAGCTTCCCCTGGCGGATGAGATGGACGCTCCAGTGCAGCGCCCGGCCGGGGAACCCCGGCGGGACGAGCGCGAAGAGGGCGTCGGCCCCGGCGACGTCGCCGGCGCGGCCGGCGCTGACGGCTTCCAGAAGCGCGAACTCGCCGCCCCCGCCGCCGGCGGTCCGGGCCTCTCGCGCCGCCCTGGCCGCCTCCTGGTGATGATCCGAACCGGAAAGGAGCGCGATCAGGCCCCTGCGCAGGTCCAGCCTGCCCGGCTCCTCGCGAAGCAGCCGCTCGACATGGTCCGCGAAGCCCGGGTCGCGCCGGCTTTCCCAAAGCATCCGGGCGAGCTCGATCTGTCCCTCCGACCATCGCGGCATCCGCGCGGCGAGGCTCGCGAACTCTTCTATCGCGCCGCCGTCTCCGTTCGCGAGCCTCGCCTCGCTGAGCTCGAGGATCAGCTTGGGATCGCCCGGCGAGGCCCGCAAGGCGGCGGCGTAGCGGTCGAGGACGTCGCTTTCCGACCGCTCCAGCGCCATCCGCGCGCGTCCGTTGAGGGCCGTGGGATCGTCCGGCCGCAGCTCGAGGGCCCGGTCGAAGGCGGCGGCGGCGGCTTCGGCTTCGCCCATGTCCCGGTGCAGATAGCCCAGCAGGTTCCAGGCCGTGGCGTTGGCGGGTTCCCTGGAGACCAGCGTCCGAAGCTCGGCCCGCGCCTCCGCGTATCTGTGCGCCCGATAGGACGAGATCGCGCGATCGAGCGCGGCCTCCGCTTCGGCGGGAGTCATCGGGAAGGGGCCCTCATCGTCCCTTCCTATAGCGCAAGGCGGCGCCGCGGCACGGGCTGTTCCGCCGCGCGCGGGCGAAAAAAAGGGGGCCGGAACGTCGTTCCGGCCCCCAGTCTTTTCTCGAACCGCTGTTTAGAAGCGGGCGCGGAAACCGCCGTAGAAGTTGCGGCCGCGGATCGGGTAGATCGCGCTGCCCGCACCGGTGCCGGTAAGGCCGAACGGAGGGTTCCGGTCGAAGATGTTGTCGACACCGAAGAACACGTTCATGTCGCGGCCAAGACCGCTGGTGTTCTTGATGTTCCAGTCGAAGCGCAGATCGTGGTAGAAAACCTGCGGGTACTTCTGGAAGTCGGCATAGTCAGCATCCTGCGGCGGAAGACCGTTCAGGCTGTTGAAGTCTTCGTAAGCGTTGACATACATCCCGGAGATGTAGCGCAGCTCGTAACCGAGGGTGAACGCCTTGTAGCTCAGGTCGAGGTCGAAGCGGAACTCGTCCTGCGGATCGCCCAGTTCGCTCAGAAGCCGATTTTCGAAGGTCGGGTTCGTCGGGTTCTGGAAGTTGCTGTTCTTCAGCTGGTGCGAATAGATCAGCCGCGAAGAAAGCCGCGAGTTGGTCCCCAGGTTGGTCCGGTAGGCCGCCTCGAAGTCGATGCCCTTCCTGACGCGGCTCGCATAGTTGAGCGGCGCCTGGACCAGCGTGTTGCCCTCGATTTCGCCCGGCGACTCTCCGAACGGACCGGCGCCCGTTCCCCGGAAGCGCTCGAAGAGGGCGCAGAAGGGGTTGTCGAGCGTCGGAAGGTCGTAGCAGCCGTTGGCGATCTGCTGGGCAGTCGCCGAGGCGATCACGTCATCCACCTTGATGTCGTAATAGTCGACCGTGAGCGAGAAGCCCGGAAGGAAGCGGGGCTGAAGCACCGCGCCGACCGTCAGCGACTTGGAGGTCTCCTCCTGCAGGTTCGGGTTGACGCCGCTCAGGACCGGAAGCGAGCGGACGTTGGTCGGGATGTTGCTCAGGAGCGGACCGAGATCCGCCTGGCAGTTCGCGCCGCGGAACTGCGAGCCGGCACCGATGTTGGTGGCGGCGCACGGATCCGTGAAGCCCGGAGCGAAGTTCGGGATCAGCTCGCCGAAGGTCTCCGCCGAGTTGGGAGCGCGGATGGCCCGGCCGTAGTTCGCCCGGAAGCGGATGTCGCGGATCGGCGACCATTCCACGCCCGCATTGTAGGCGAAGACGGTTCCGGTCGCGCCCTTGTAGTCGGCGACGCGGCCGGCGGCCGAGACGGTCAGGTCCTCGAAGAAGGGCATGTCCTTGAAGATCGGGATCTGGATTTCCCCGAACGCCTCCTTCACCTCGAACGGAGGAGGATCGAAGGTTCCGAACGCAACCGCGTTGGTGCGGCCCGAAGCGCCCGACTCGCTCTGCTCGTAATAGGCCTGCTCCTTGCGGTACTCGGCGCCCATCGCGAAGCGGATCGGACCGCCCCACAGCTCGAAGAAGCCGCTCGTGTCACCCGAGACGAAGCCCTGGAGGACGAACTGGTCCGCCCACGCATCGACCGTGTAGGCCTCGGCGAAATAGGCCGCCGCGGCGCTGTTGTCGGCCTGTCCGAACGGATTGTAGGGAACGCAGGCCGCGACGTCGGCCGCCAGGGTCCCCTGGTTGGCCGCGTTGTTCGGGAAGGCGATCCGGGCAGCCGGATCGAACTGCGAACGGCAGCGGATCTGGCCCGTGGCGGGATCCCGGCCGGCGTCGAGCGACAGCAGGAAGCGCTGCTTGTTGACGTAGCCTTCGGCCTGGGTCTCTTCCTCGGTCCGGCCGTAATTGGCCGAGACTTCGTAGCTCCAGTCCTCGTTGAACGTGCCGCGCAGGCCGCCGACGACGCGGAAGGTGTCGCGCGAGAAGGACTCGTCGCGAGCCTGCACGTCGAGCAGGTTGCGGGCGATGACGAAGCGGAAGGTGCCGGCCGCGATGGCCGCACGATCCGCGGCGGTCAGCGGGCCGCCCGCGTTCGGGTTGGTCGTCACGTTGCAGGCGACGGTCAGGCTGGGCTTACAGCCCGACGCCAGGATCGCGTTGGCGATCGTGGTGCGCTCCGACGGGTCCAGGAACGGGTTGTCGAGGCGGACGCGCTCGCGGGTGTCGAACTGGGTGAACGTGCCCTGGATGCCGCCCGGACCGAAGTTCGAACCCTTGACGTTGACGCGCGAGAACTTGGCTTCGACGAACGGCTCCAGCGCCTCGCTGATGGTGAAGTGAGCGAGGAGGTTGGCGTTGTAGCGCTCGTAGAACGGAAGCACGGAGAACAGGCCGCGCTCGCGTCCGGTCTGGCCGTTGCCGCCCGTGGCGCCGCCGATGACGCCGGTGGTGAAGGTGCTGCCCGTCAGCGGCGCAAGGTCGCCCGCCGAATTGAAGAGGAAGGCGCAGTTATAGGGCGTGCCGGGGGCGACGCCGTTGCTGACGCCGACTCCGCAGGCCGGGGCGCCGAAGGGCTGGGTGATCGGAACGAGGCCGAAGCGGTTGATCGAGCGCGACCGCTGGTCGCGGATGAACACGCGGTCGGGAATTCCGTCGCTGCCGTTCGGGGTGCCCGCCGGATCGGCGTCGACCACGCCGAGGGCGTCGTTCTGCCGAAGGAAGGGAACGTCGCTGGTGTAGACTCGGCGCTGGTGCGCATATTCACCGTGGATGGTGACGTTGGCGCGGCCGTCGGCGAAGTTCTTGCCGGCCATGGCCGAGACGTACTGGTTGCCGCCGTAGCCCTCTTCGGAAACGCCGGCGTTGCCGCGGATCTGGACCCCGTCGAAGTCGCGGCGGAGGATGAAGTTCACGACGCCCGCGATGGCGTCCGAACCGTAGACGGCCGAGTTGCCGCCCGTCACGATGTCGACGCGCTCGATGAGGTCGTTCGGGATCGTGTTGACGTCGGGGGAAACGGCGTTGTTGAGGATGTCCGCGGCGACATGGCGCCGGCCGTTGACCAGAACCAGGGTGCGCTGAGTGCCGAGGCCGCGAAGATCGAGCAGGTTGAGGCCGGCGATGCCGATGCCGAGACCCGGGTTGGACTGGGCGAAGGTGCTGCGCAGAGCGGGAAGCTCGTTCAGCGTCTCGCCGATGTTCGTCTGGCCCTGCTGGAAGAATTCCTCGCCGCCGAGGGACGTGATCGGAACCGTCGATTCGAGGTTCGGCCTGCGGATGCGCGAGCCGGTGACCGTGACGACCTGATCGGCGTCGCCGGTGGCGGCGCCTTCGCCCTGGGCGCCCGTCGTGGCGTCGACGCCGGATTCGACCTCGGGCTCGCTCTGCAGCGTGGCCGGATCGTCATCGCCTTCGCCGGTTCCCTGCGCGAAAGAGGGCGACGCGAGCGCCATGGTAAAGCCGATAAAGGCAGCGGAGCGGATTGCGCTCGTGCCCAGAAGACCAAATTTTCTCATCCCGAATCATCCCTCTCAATCGGCCGCGCTTGCTGCACACGGCCTCTGTATTAGCGCAGAGACGATTCAGCCCAACCGCGCAAGACCGGGGCAGCCCCCGTTAATCGAAAGTTCAGCGAGTGTAGCCGTTCTGCAACATGCCCTGGAAGAGCCGCCGGGCTCCGCCGAAAACGCATTGCCGCCGCCGCCTGTCGCCGCCTGGCCGCCGCCCCCGCGCGGTGGGGGAGGTGCTGTGAGGGAGCTTGTCGCGGCGCCGGCCGAGGTGCACCCTGGCCGGCGGGGGGCAAAGCGGTGGCGGACAGCCGAACGCGCGCAGTGCTGAGGCGTCGGGGGCGGTGGAAGAAGCTGCTCGCCGCCGCGGTTGGGGCGGCGCTCGGAGCGCTCTTGAAGGCGGTGTTCGACACCGAGCTCGTGAGCACCTTCCTCGATCGGTTCCAGATGCTTGCGGAGATGGTGCCCGGCGCCCGGCGATGGCTCGACGCGCGCCCCGAGCTGTTGGGGTGGGTCGCCGGTCCGATAGTGCTTGCGACTTTCTTCCTTGGCCTGGCCTCGCTCCCCAGGGGGCGACGCTGGATCGATCGCTGGATCCCCGATCCGCCGCCCTTCGTCGCCAGCTCGCTCTCGCAAGCGCGCTCGCGCGGGATGGTGACATCGCTCGAAGGCGAGTCACTGCCGTTCGTCGGGCGGCGCAGCGAGCTCGGCCTTCTCGGCGAGACGCTGGCGGCCGGCGGCACTCCCTTCGAGTGGCGGATGCTGACCGGGCCGAGCGGCATCGGCAAGACCAGGCTCGGCCTCGAATGGCTCGAGCGGGCCCGGGCGCAAGGCTGGGACGTCGGCGTCGTCGACAGGAGGGACGCGGCCCTGATCGCCGGGTGGCGGCCGCGGCGACCGACCGCCGTGATCATCGACGAGGCAAGGCGGGAGTGGTCGCAAGCGCTGGACGAAGCGCTGGTCGATCTGAGGCGCGCCGCTTCCCCCCGGCGCAAGGTGAGGGTCCTGCTGATAGATCAGATCCCGGTGGCGCTCGATATCGCGTCCGGGCTCGAGCGTTCGGCGCTCAGATCGGCGGAGGGGCCGCCGTTGAGGCTCGGGCCGCTGGCGGACGAGCATATCCTTGAATTGCGGGCGCTGTCGAACAGCACGCGTCTCCCGGACGACGTGATCGTCCGGGAAAGCGCGGGCCGCCCGCGCGCCGCGCTCATCCTCGCCAATGCGGTTGGCGCGGCCACGGCCCGCGAGGCGGTCGTCGAATGGGTGGAGAGGGTCGTCCCGGGGATCTGCGACGATGACCGCGAATTGCCGCCGGGATTGTGCGGGCCGCTGTTCATGGCCGCCTTGGCCGGGCCGCTCGACAACCAGGCGGCCAGGGATGTATTCGGCGATGTCGACGCGGGGGCACTGCTTCGATTCTACAGCGACCAGAGCCGCGAGGAGCTGGATCACGTCCTGCCGGCGATTTGGCCGGACGACGTGGCCCAGGAATTGCTGGTTCGCCTGCTTCCTCGCCTGGACCTGAGGCGCCGCGAAGGGGCGGTGGATCGGCTCATCGCCGATTCCCCCGCCCGGGTCGAGGCGCGGCTTGGCGCCTTGTGGCAGGACAGGCCTGATTTCCGGTCGGGAACGGATCCGGATAGCGCCGAGCGCAGCCTGCTGTGGTTGCAGGAGCGCTTCGACGCGGCCTGTCCGCACCGCGTCGCCGCCCTTCGCGCTCAGGCCGAACGTGCCCTGGCGCTATTCTCCGGCGACGTCGATCTGCCGGAGCTGGATTCGGGGCTCGCCGAAGTGCGGGCGCTCGCCGCGGCCCGTCCGTTCGACGCGGACGTGGCGATCCTCGAGCTTTCCGCCGAGGCCGCCGCCGGCTTTGCCTACGCCGCGGTCAGGGATGCGCGTCGGGCGGAATTCGTCGCCGAATGTCTGCTCGACAGGATCCGGAAGCCCTTGCTCGCCTCGATCCCCGAGGCCTGGCCGCTGGCCGCCAAGGGGATCGCCTCGGCCGTCGTTTCCTTCGGCCATGTGGAAGACGTCGATGCGATGAGGCTTTGGGCGCGGCGCTTCGCTGGCGTCGTCGACGATCCGCGCGCGCCTCGCAACGAGCAGATGCGGGTCGTTGACGCCGACTGCTCTGGTGTCGCCATGTTCCGCAGCGCCGTCCTCAAGGATTTCCCGGAAGTCGAACGCTGGGGCGAGCGGATCGAGCGCGTGGCGAAGCATGCCTTCGAACAGGGCGAGCTCGACGCCCTGCGCAGCGCGGCGACGGCGGTCGTCAACGCCATCCTGGTTTACGGCGACTCCAATCAGTTCGCGAGGCTGGAGGAATGGTGCGCCTGGCTCAACCGGATCGGCGAGGACGGCCGCTATTCCTCCGACCCCAGGCTGCGGCTCATGGAGGCGCGGGGCATCGTCAATGCGATGGTCTGCTATGGCCGGATCGGTGACGTCGCCGCTCATGAGCGCTGGGGAAAGAAGCTGGTCGCCATCGCCGACGATCCGCGCTTCAACGGTGACCGGGAGATCCGGCGGATCGAGGCGCGCGGGGCGGGCAACGCCGTCGGCTACTACGGGGGGACGACCTCCGAGAGCGCCCGCGGCTTCGGCGGCCAGAGGTCGGCCGTGCGCCGATGGGGGCGCCGCATGCTGGCTGTTCTCGACGATCCGCGCTTCGCCGGCGATACCCGGGTGGCGGGACAGGTCCTGATGGGGATGATGAACGCCACGGCTTACGAGGGCCCGGGCGACGGCGAGTTGCTCGAGTGGTGGGGCGATCGCATCCTGCGCGTGATTAGCGACGAGGCCTTGATGAGCGACAAGCAGATCCGCCGCCGCGTCGTGGACAGCTTGCGCAACCTGATGCTCCATTACGGCGAGGCGAAGGCCTTCGACGACATGGAGCGCTGGGGCGCCCATGTAACCGATCTTGCCGCTCGCGAGGATTACCGGGCGGACGAGGACCTGGCGGCCGGGGCCGCCACCGCCGCGTGCGCCGCCCTGGCGATGTACCACACGGTGAAGATGCTGGAATGGGGCAGCGCCCGGAAGTGGCGATCCCGCTTGGCTGGAGCCGCCTTGAGGTTTCCCGGAAGGCTCGACATCCAGGAGGGCGCGGCCGGCTTCGGAGTCTCCTTCATGGATCAGCAACGGGCCGGCTTCCCCTTCGGCCGCCCCGCGCCGCGAAGTCGGAGGAGCTAGTCGCGCTCCACGCAGAGCGCGATGCCCATGCCGCCGCCGATGCACAGGGTCGACAGGCCCTTGCGGGCGTCGCGCCGGCCCATCTCGTGGAGGAGGGTGGTCAGCACCCGGGCGCCGCTGGCGCCGATCGGATGGCCGATGGCGATCGCGCCGCCGTTGACGTTGACCTTGTCCGGGTCCCAGCCCAGCGCCTTGCCGACCGCGAGCGCCTGGGCGGCGAACGCCTCGTTGGCCTCGATCAGGTCGAGATCGGCGACCGACCAGCCGGCCTTCGCGAGCGCCCGCTGGGTGGCCGGCACAGGCCCGATGCCCATGATCGAGGGGTCGACTCCGGCCGAGGCCCAGCTCGCGACGCGGGCCAGGATCGTCGCTCCGCGGCGCTCGGCTTCCTCCCGGCTCATCACCACCAGTGCGGCGGCGCCGTCGTTGAGGCCGGAGGCGTTGCCGGCGGTCACCGTGCCGTCCTTGCGGAAGGCGGGCCTGAGGCCGGCCAGCGCCGACTGCTCGACTCCGTCGCGGATATATTCGTCCGCCTCGACGATCGTCTCGCCCTTGCGGCCCTTCACCGCCACCGCCGCGATCTCGTCGCGGAACCGGCCCTTGGCGCGGGCTTTCGACGCCTTGTTCTGGGAAGCGGCCGCGAACGCGTCCTGATCGTCGCGGGTGACCTGATATTGCTCCGCCAGATTCTCGGCGGTGATGCCCATGTGGTAGCCGTTGAAGACGTCGGTGAGGCCGTCCCTGATCATCGTGTCGATCAGCTCGAGGCCGCCCATCTTGGTTCCCGCGCGCATGTTCTGGGCGTGGGCGGAAAGGCTCATGCTCTCCTGGCCGCCGGCGACGACGATGCTCGCGTCGCCGGTCTGGATCGCCTGGCTGGCGAGGGCGACGGCGCGCAGCCCCGATCCGCAGACCTGGTTGACGCCCCAGGCCGGCACTTCCTTGGGAACGCCCGCCGCCATCGAGGCCTGGCGCGCCGGGTTCTGGCCCTGCGCCGCGGTCAGCACCTGGCCGAGGATGACCTCGCTCACTTCCTCGGGCGAAACCCCCGACTGCTCCAGCGCCGCCACGATCGCGATCCGCCCGAGCTCGTGCGCCGGGACGGAGGCGAAGGCGCCGAGGAAGGACCCGACCGGGGTGCGCTTGGCGGCGGTGATGACGACGTCGGTGGATGAGGGCATCGGCTCGAAACTCCTGTGCGTGGTCCTTCGATACGTCCTTCGATACGCCGTTTCGCCAGGCTCAACGGCTACTCAGGATGAGCGGAAAGAGAATTATCCCAATCGCTCATCCTGAGTAGGGGCTGAGCCCGGCGAAGGCCCGTATCGAAGGACGCTCCGGGCCGGTTCACGGCAGCCCCTAGCACCGCGCCGCATTGCGGGAAAGCCACGCGGCGAGCGGCTCCCAGAGCGCCGCCCTGGCCCTTCCGCCCACCACCATTCCCACATGCCCCTGCGCCAGCTCCAGCCGCTCGCCGGCGCCCGTCGCCGAGGCGGCCGGGACGATTCGGTCGCTGGTCGAGACGATGTCGAGGAAGGGGCAGGGGAGGGCGCCCGGATCGGCGGGCCGCCATTCGCCCCGGCCGGTCACGTCGCGGCCGAACATGTCCTCGAACAGCTCGCGCGCCGCCGAGTGCGGAAGCGGCGGGCCGTCATTGGCCCAATCCTCGAGGGTGACGAACGCCCGCGCCTCGGCGCTCCCCGGCGCCATCGCGGCGAAGGCTTCGAACTTGGCGACGGTTCGGGCCGGGTCGAGGCTCCAGAAGGCGCTCTGGAGAACCTCCATCGGCAGGCAGCCGAGGCCCCGCGAGGTCGTCTCCGCCCCGGCCCAGAGCCTTCCCAGCATCGCCCGCGCCTCATCCGGGAAGCCGGAGAAGCGCCACGGCGCAGCGATCGCCGCGACCGCCGGAGCGCCGCTCGGCGCGGCCGCGGCGAGCGCCATCGTCCCGCCCAGGCAATAGCCCACCAGGGCCGGGGCTTCCCCGAGCGCGGCGATCAGCGGAAGCGCGACCTCCTCGACATGGCCCTGGACCGACAGGCCCGAGCGCGCCCCGACCTCCCACCCCCAGTCGAGAAGCAGCGGCCGGACCCGGCCCCCGAGCGCGAGCCACCTCAGCAGCGAGCGCTCCGGCAGGTCCAGGATCGAGGGCGGGTTGATCAGCGAGGGGACGAACAGCACCGGCGGCCCCGCCCCGCCATAATCGCGAACCTTCGCGCCAAGCACCTGCGCCACCGCGGCCGGCGGCCCGGGCGGAGCCGGGCGCGGCGCTTCCTGGTAGCGGCGAAGGCCCGCCAGGGCCGTTTCGAGCCGCTCCGCCGAACCGTCCGTCTCGCGCCGCAGCATGGCGAGGAACAGAGGCAGCGGCCTCGGTCCGTGTTGCGGTGCGTCAAGCTTCGGTGCTAGAGCGGACTCCTCGTTAGCGGGAGCATCCATGGCGGCCTCGGGTTCAGGCGACGACGTCGTCATCATCAAGAAATACGCGAACCGGCGCCTCTATGACACCGAAAGCTCGTCCTACATCACCCTCGAGCGCCTCGCCGAGATGGTTCGCCAGAAGCGCGAGTTCAAAGTGGTCGACGCCCGCTCCGGGGAGGACATCACCCATAACGTCCTCACCCAGATCATCATGGACGAGGAAAGCCGCGGCCAGACCGTGCTTCCGGTCAGCTTCCTCAGGCAGCTGATCGGCCTCTACGGGGGCGGCCAGGTCCACTCGATGCTTCCCCAATATCTGGAAGCCAGCCTCGAGGCCTTCCAGCAGGGCCAGAGCCAGATGCGCGACGCCCTCGCCGGCGCCTTCACCGCCAATCCGCTCGCCGAGATCGCGCGCCGCAACATGGAGCTGTTCCAGGCCGCCGCGAGCGGCGCCCGCCCCACACCCTCCACGCCCCCGCCTTCCACGCCGGCCTCCCCGCCGTCCCCCGCCCAGCCCGCCGCCGCCGGCCGCGAGGAAGAGCTGGAGCGCCTCCGGGCCGAGCTCGCCGCCCTCCACGCCAAGGTCGAGAAGCTGACGAAATAGCCCGCGCGCTCGAAGCAGCCGCCAGCCCGAACAAGGGGATTCCAATGCGCCTCCCGGTCCTCGCCGCACTCCTCCTCGCCGCCGCCGCTCCCGCGCTCGCCCAGCCGCCCGCGCCTCGTCCCGCGCCTTCCGGCCCGGTGACCGTCGTCCACGCCGGCCGGCTCCTCGACCGGCCCGGCAGGGCGCCCCGCGGCCCCTCCACCATCATCGTCCAGGGCGGCCGGATCGTCTCCGTCGCCGACGGCCTGCGGCCCCCTCCCGCCGGCGCGGCCCTCGTCGATCTCTCCACCCGCTTCGTCCTTCCCGGCCTCATCGACAGCCACGTCCACCTTGATTCCGACGCCGGCGGCACCGCCGCCCTCATCGAGGAGGTGACCGAGAACGCCCCGCAGAAGACTCTGCGCACCCTCGCCAACGCCAGGAAGACCCTGGAGGCCGGCTTCACCACCGTGCGAAACCTGGGCGACGGCTCGGGCGCCACCCTCGCCATCCGCGACGCCGCCGCCCGGGGCGAGGTCGACGCCCCCCGGATCGTCGACGCCGGCCGTTCCATCTCCACCACCTCGGGCCATATGGACGCCACCCTGGGCCTCGCCGACGATCTCCACGCCTCGATCCCGCAGGACAATCTTTGCGACGGCGCCGAGAGCTGCCGCCGCGCCGTCCGGGCCCAGGTCCGCCGCGGCGTCGACGTCATCAAGATCGCCACCACCGGCGGCGTCAACAGCCGCATCGGCGCCGGCCTTGGCCGCCAGATCTTCGACGACGAGGTCAAGGCCCTCGTCGACACCGCCCACCTCTACGGCAAGAAGGTCGCGGTCCACGCCCACGGCGCCGACGGAGTCAACGCCGCCCTCGCCGCCGGCGCCGATTCGATCGAGCACGGCACCCTCATCGATGCCGAGAGCCTTCGCCTGTTCAGGTCCGGCCGCGCCTTCTACGTGCCCACCCTCTCCACCGTGAACGGCTATCTGGAGCGGATCGCCGCCGATCCCGACGCCTACGCCCCGGACGTGCGCGCCAAGATCGACTGGCGGATCGGAATCACCGGCGATGCGCTGCGCAAGGCCGTCCCCGCCGGAGTCCGGATCGCCTTCGGAACCGACGCCGGAGTCTCGAAGCACGGCCGCAACGCCGACGAGTTCGAGCTGATGGTCCGCCACGGGATGACCCCCGCCGCCGCCATCCACGCCGCCACCGTCAACGCCGCCGAATTGCTCGGCCTCGCCGCCGAAGCCGGCTCGATCGAGCCCGGCAAGAGCGCCGACCTCATCGCCGTCGAAGGCGATCCGCTGGCCGACGTGACGGTGCTCAAGCGGGTCCCCTTCGTCATGGCGCGGGGGCGGGTGGTGAAGGACCGCCGCTGATCAATTCCTCCCCCAGCTTGCTGGGGGAGGGGGACCACCCGAAGGGTGGTGGAGGGGCAATGCCGACTTCGAGTTACCCCTCCACCACGACGCTGCGCGTCGCGGTCCCCCTCCCGAGACAAGCTCGGGATGAGCTGAACGGCCGCCCCCGCCCCCGCTTCCGTAATCCCGGCGAAAGCCGGGACCTCGGGACAAGAAGTCACGGCGCGCCTCCCCGAGGTCCCGGCTTCCGCCGGATGACGAGTGAAGGAGGACCGCGGCTGATCAATTCCTCCCCCAGCTTGCTGGGGGAGGGGGACCACCCGAAGGGTGGTGGAGGGGCAATGCCGACTCCGAATTGCCCCTCCACCACGACGCTTCGCGTCGCGGTCCCCCTCCCCGAGACAAGCTCGGGGAGGAGCTGAAGGGCCGGTAATCCTCCCCGTCCGGGGGAGGAGCTACCGCGGCTTGACGAACCTCAAGGTCATCCGGTCGCTCTCGCCGATGGCCAGGAAGCGCTCGCGGTCCTTGTCGCCGCCGCGAAGCGAGGGCGGAAGCGACCAGACGCCGTTCGGATGGTCCTTGGTGTCGGCGGGATTGGCGTTGATCTCGCTCTGCGCGGCGAGCCGGAAGCCGGCGCCCTCGGCCAGCCGCCGGACCGTCGAGACCTTGATGTAGCCCGTCGATTTCTCCCGTGCCGGGTCGGCGCTTTCGGGAAGCCGGTGCTCGACCACGCCCAGCGTCCCGCCCGGCTTCAGCATCGCGAACATCTGCCGGAACGCCTCCTCGCCGAAGGGCTCGGCGGGCATGATCCAGTTGTGGACGTTGCGGAAGGTGAGGACGACGTCGGCCGTCCCCGCCGGCACCGCCGGCTGGTCAGCGCCCGGGCGGCCGGTGGGGAAGGAGGCCAGGCGGATGTTGCCGTAGACGCCCGCATCCTTCGCCATCAGCGCCTTGGCGCCGTTGAGGCCGTTGCCGTTGGCGGCCGCGTAATAGGTGCCCCCCTCGCGGAGCAGCGGCGCCAGTATCTCGCTATACCAGCCGCCGCCCGGCCAGATCTCGACCAATGTGTCCGAAGGCTTCACTCCGAAGAAGCCGAGGGTCTCGCGCGGATGCCGGTACTGGTCGCGCGCCCGGTTGGCCTCGGTCCGGGTCGCCGCCCCCACCGCCGCCGCGATCGCCGTGTCCGAATGAAGCTCCGCTTCCGCCGCCGCCACCACCCTGGGCGAGGGCGCGCAGGCGGAGGCGGCGAGAAGCGCGGCCCCGAGGAGCGCCGAAGCGGCGAGGCGTCTTGCGGTCATGGTCGGATCTCCGTCTGGCTGGGTTCGTGCCGCCGCTCATGGCCGAGCCGCGAAGGCCGCGCAACCTGCGCGAGGGGCGGCACGGGAAGGGGAAGGGCAGGGGCGGGGCAGGGCAGGGGAAGGGCAGGGGAAGGGAAGGGAAGGGAAGGGAAGGGAAGGGAAGGGAAGGGAAGGGAAGGGGCCACCGGTCATCCCGGCGAAAGCCGGGACCTCGGGGAGGCCCACCGAGCCTTCTCGTCCTCCCTGCCGGCAAGGCCGGTGGGGAGGGGAACCCTGCGAAGCAGGGGGGAGGGGCGGCAACGGAAAACCTTGGATCTTCGGCGGACCCTTCCACCCGCCGCCGAAAACCCCCACCTAGCCCGCCATGACCGCCACCCATCTCCTCTGGACCCTCGCCGCCTTCTTCGCCGCCCTGGCTGCCCTCGCCGGCTGGGCTGACCACCGCCGAGGCAAACGCCGCAACCTCGACAAGCCCGGGTGGGTGCCGTGGCAGCTCATCATGGTGCTTGCGATGATGGCATGCGTGGTGTGCGTGGCGCTGGGGGTGTTGGTTTAGGGGGCCTTTCCCGGGCCGGCGTACCTGGAGCGGCCGCCAGTTTGGACGTCTCTCGGCGGGGAAAAGCCCTGGGCCTTGTTGCTTCGAGGGGCCATTTAGAAGTTCACTCATGGCGGAAAGCGTGTCAGCCTGATCCGCCGCTGATCTCCACCCGGAAGCTTATGTCATTCTCGACTCATCGTATCGCGGCAGGGCTCAGTCTTGACGACGTTTCTAGGGAGTTCGGAGTGCCGTCGGCTGCGGTTCTCGAGTGGGAGGAGGGTAGTGCACAGCCTCCTCCACATGTTGCCCGCTCCCTGAAGGTCATCAGCGACTTCCAAGCGCGAATTGATAGGGATGCCGAAATGGCGGCTGCCCCTCCTCCCACGGTCTCCGGTCAGCTCCGGGCGGCTTCACGGTCAACGCGCATTTCGCGCAAGCGGGTACCAATGAGCGATTCCGCAGACACACAGCCTCGCGCCTTGATAAAGTCGAAGAAACGGGTCGCCGATCATGGAGAGGTGTTCACGCCCCCGTGGCTCGTCGAGAAGATGCTCGATCTGGTGAAGGGGGAGAGCGAGCGCATCGATTCCCGCTTTCTGGAGCCGGCGTGCGGGAGCGGCAATTTCCTCGTGCCGATCCTGCAACGCAAGCTCGCGGCCGTGGAGCTGAGATATGGCAGATCCGAGTTCGAGAAGCGGCAATATGCCCTCTATGCTTTGTCCTGCCTCTACGGAATCGAGTTGCTGGCCGATAATATCGCGGAATGCCGGGCGAACATGCTCGAGGTTTTCGCCTCCTATCTCACGATCGAGTCGTCGGACGACCTGTATCGCGCCGCTTCGCACATCCTTTCGGCTAATCTCATACATGGCGACGCCATGACGATGAAGGCCGCCGACGGCAGCCCGATCACGGTGGTGGAATGGAGCTACCTTGGCAAAGGCAAGTTTAACCGGCGCGATTTCCGGCTCGACGTGCTGACCGGCATGTCGAAGTTCAGCGAGGAGCGGTCGCTGTTCGCCCATCTCGGCAAGCATGAGATTTTCCAGCCTGCCGAGACCTATCCGCCTATGACGGTCGGCGAGCTCGCGGCTGCGGATCGCGCTTCGTGACGGCCGGTGCCCCGAGCAAGAAGATAATCATTCTCGCCGGGCCCAACGGTGCGGGCAAGACGACTTTCGCCGCCGCTTTCCTTTCGGCCGAAGCCAATATCGCGCGCTTCCTAAACGCCGATCGAATCGCAGCGTCCCTGGCCGACGGTGCGCCGGCCTTGGTCGCGTTCACGGCTGGCCGGCTCATGCTTGAAGAGATCGCGTCCTGCGTCCGAGACGGCGAGAGCTTCGCCTTCGAGACCACGCTTTCGGGATTGAGCTACCTCCCGCACATCCGGCGGTGGCGGCAAGAAGGCTATTGGGTCAGCCTGGTGTTCCTCAGCCTCCCGAGTGCCGATTTCGCGGTTGAGCGGGTTGCCATTCGAGTCGAGCAGGGCGGGCATGATATCCCGGAGGACGTAATCCGGCGTCGCTTTGCCAGCGGCCTCGACAATTTTCACCACCGGTACAAAGGTGAAGTCGACGACTGGATGCTTTACGACAATGCCGACGTAGAGCCCGTCGTCCTTGAAATTGGAGAGAGAAACTGAGCCGGCCGGACATTTCTAGAGTGAAGAACCCGGACCTCCGGGCGTCCTTTGCGGCGCTCCGCCGCGCCGGGGATGCCGCGCGCAGGAAAGCCGTGGAGACCAATACCGGCATCGTCGTCGCGCGCCACGGCAAGCCCCTGCGCATTTCCGCTGAGGAACTGCGGACGCCGGTTGCAACGTCGAGCGCCGCCTTGACTCTGCGCGGCCGCAATCCGGACGTGCTGAGCTGCATTGCCAACTTGTCGAACGATGAGGTGTTCACCCCGCCTGAATTTGCCAACCGGATGCTCGATACGCTGGAGCAGGCGTGGGCGGCCGACAACGGGGGCGCGAGCATCTGGGCGGACAGCAAGGTCACTTTCCTCGACCCCTGCACCAAGTCTGGCGTGTTCCTGCGCGAGATAACGAAGCGGTTGATCAAAGGGCTGGAGTTGCAGATCCCCGACCTGCAAGAACGGGTTGACCACATTCTGACCAGCCAGGTGTTCGGGATCGGTATGACGCGCCTGACTGCCCTGCTGGCCCGGCGTAGTCTTTATTGCTCAAAGAACGCCACGGGCGAGCACAGCGTGGCGCAAACCTTCGATGGCGATGATGGGAACATCTGGTTCCAGCGGACTGAGCATCTATGGGAAAAGGGAAAGTGCTGTTTCTGCAGCGCCAGCAAGGAGACCCTTGGCCGTGACGATGCCGCGGAAACCCATGCTTATGCCTTCATTCACTCACACGATATCAAAGTACGCCTTGCCGATATGTTTGGAGACGACATGCAGTTTGACGTCATCATTGGCAATCCGCCTTACCAATTGGATGATGGTGGCTTCGGCACCAGCGCCGCGCCAATCTACCAGTTGTTCGTGCAGCAGGCTTTGACGCTTCAGCCACGATACGCGGTGTTCGTAACCCCATCTAGGTGGATGACCGGAGGCAAGAACCTCGACGCCTATCGTGAGAGGATGCTGAAGGACAAGCGCCTGAGTAAAATTGTCGACTTTCCTAAGCTCTATGAGGCGTTTCCCGGAGTGAAAATTCGAGGAGGCGTCTCGTACTTTCTGTGGGATCGAGACCATACTGGCGCTTGCGAGGTCCAGACGATCTGGGATGGTCAGCCCACCGGTCCGGCGGTTACTCGTCACCTGGATGCTTATGATGTCCTGGTCCGGCGCAACGAAGCAGTCCCAATACTGGAGAAAGTGAGGGCAAAGGGTGAGCGCACGCTGGACACCCGTGCATCCAGCCAAAAACCATTTGGACTCCGCACCTTCTTCCACGGCAAGTCAACCCCGAAAGGGATACGAAACCCGGTAAAACTTTACGGCTCTCAGAAGATCAGCTGGGTAGATCGTTCTGAGGTGCCGGCGAATGCAGGGTGGATCGATCGTTGGAAGGTTTTCATGAGTCGTGTTCAGGGTACAAGTGCAGCTATAGAAACCAAGTTTCTGAGCAAGCCGATTATCGGCGAACCCGGCACAGCCTGTACGGAAAGTTATATTGTAGCGGGTGTATTCGACAGCGAAGCCGAGGCGAAAAACTATGCTACTTATCTACGAACACGCTTTGCCCGGTTCCTCGTGTCGCTTCGTAAGTTCACTCAAGATGCTCCTAAGGGAGTTTACGCCTTCATTCCGGATCTTCCGTTAGATCAAACTTGGACCGACGCAAAGCTTTACGAACGCTACGGGCTGTCTGAGGATGAAGTAGCCTTCATAGAGTCCCAAGTTGCAGAGCACGACGATAGCCAGTTCTTCGATGAATAGGCCAAAAATCGACGATGTTCTTACCCCCAAGCCGGAAGCGCGACTGCGCATTTATGCGTGGACGCCGAACGACCCGCCGCCAGCCTACGCCGGGCTGATTAAGATCGGGCAGACTACCCAGGAAAACGTCAACGACCGCATCCGCCAGTCGCAGGGGCAAATGCAGCAGGCCTATGCGCTGCATGTCGATACCTTCGCCGAGCGCGAGGACGGCACGACCTTCGGCGACAATGACGTTCGCCAGCGACTGATCGAAAAAGGGTTCGAGAATGTCGTGATCGGCACGTCACGCGAGTGGATGCGCTGCTCGCCCGCCGACGTCAAAACGGCCGTTGCCGAGCTTCAGAAAGGGCTGAGGTTCAGCGGAACCCGCTCCGACGACTTTCCGATGCGGCGTGAGCAGGCAGAGGCGGTCGAGCAGACACTGGCCTATTATCGGTCGCGGTGGGCGGAGGACGCGAAGGCGGTACCGCGCTTCCTTTGGAACGCCAAGATGCGCTTCGGCAAGACGTTCACCAGCTATCAGCTCGCGAGGAAGCTGGGGGCCAAGCGCGTGCTGGTGGTGACGTTCAAGCCTGCCGTGGAAGATGCCTGGCGGAACGATCTTGAAAGCCATCAGGATTTTGATGGCTGGTGTTATCTATCGCGCAACGCAGGTGGCGATCCGCGCGACGTGCCCAAGGACACTCCGCTCGTTTACTTCGGATCTTTCCAGGACCTGCTCGGCCGCGACAATCTGGGCAACATCAAGCCGCGCAACGAATGGATCCACACGATAAACTGGGATCTCGTCGTATTCGACGAATACCATTTCGGCGCCTGGCGCGATAGCGCGAAGGAATTGTTCGAAGGCGAAGACGCCGCGGTGATCAGGGCCGAGGCGAAGTTCGAGGCCGATTTGGGCGCCATCAACGAGGACCTTGAGGTCCTGTCGGAGACAGAAGCCCAATTCCTGCCGATCACGACCCGCGCCTATCTCTATCTGTCGGGGACGCCGTTCAAGGCGCTCGCCACAGGCGAGTTCATCGAGGAGCAGATATTCAACTGGACCTACACCGACGAGCAACGCGCCAAGGCGGAGTTCGCCACCGTGCATCCGAACCAACGCAATCCCTATGGCGCGCTGCCGCAGATGCGCCTGCTCACCTACCAGATGCCGGACGAACTGCTGGCGATCGCCAGCGGTGGCGAATTCGACGAGTTCGATCTGAACGAGTTTTTCGCGGCCGTCGGCACGGGCGTGCTCGCGACCTTCAAGCACAAGGACGAGGTGCAGAAGTGGCTGAGCATCATCCGGGGTTCCTACGCGCCGCAGACGGTGGAGGCGCTGAAGACCGGAACGAAACCGCCGTTCCCCTATTCGGACGTCCGGCTGCTGCCCTATCTCAACCACGCCTTCTGGTTCCTGCCCAACGTCGCCGCCTGCCAGGCGATGAAGAATTTGATCGAGGAGAAGCAGAACGTCTTCTGGCACGACTACAAGGTGATTGTGGCCGCAGGGGCGGAGGCGGGGATCGGGCTCGATGCGCTGCCGCCGGTTCGCAACGCGATCCGGGCCGGTCATGATACCAAGACGATCACCTTGTCCTGCGGCAAGCTCACCACCGGAGTGACGGTGGCGCAATGGTCGTCGATCCTGATGCTGCGCAACCTCAAGTCGCCCGAGACCTACTTCCAAGCCGCGTTCCGGGTGCAGTCGCCTTGGTCGATCAGGAATCCGGACGGCGACGATCCGAGCCGCGAAGAGGTGCTGAAGCCGATCTGCTTCGTGTTCGACTTCGCGCCGACCCGCGCGCTGCGGCAGGTTTCTGAATACGGCATCGGTCTGTCCCCTGGCGAGCCTAATCCCGAGACTGCGGTTCGGGAACTCGTCTCGTTCCTTCCGGTGCTCGCCTACGACGGGGCGAACATGACGCAGATCGATGCCGGGGGCATTCTCGACATCGCAATGGCCGGCACCTCCGCGACACTGCTGGCGCGAAAATGGGAATCGGCGATGTTGGTCAATGTCGACAACGACACGCTGCGCCGCGTGCTGGCAAGCAAGGAGGCGATGGACGCGGTAGGACGGATCGAAGGCTGGCGCACGCTGGGCGACAACGTGCTCGAGACGATCATCAACAAGAGCGAGACGGTCAAGGCACTCAAGAACAAGGCGAAGGACGGCGAACTTTCGGCCACGGAAAAGAAGGAGCTGAGCGACGAGGAGAAGGAATACAAATCGCTTCGCAAGAAGGTCCAAGAGAAGCTGATCAAGTTCGCCACACGGATCCCGGCCTTCATGTATCTCACCGATTTCCGAGAGAACACGCTGGTCGACGTCATCACCAAGATCGAGTCAGATCTGTTTCTGACGGTCACCGGCTTAACGGTTGCGGACTTCAACCTGCTGGTTGATTTGAAGGTTTTCAACACCGAGCGGATGAACGCCGCCGTCTTCGCGTTCCGCCGCTACGAGGACGCTTCCCTCCGGTACACCGGCATCGACAGTCACGAGAACCTGACACATGTCGGGGGTTACGACACCGTCATGGCGAAGGAATAGCCGAGCAGCTGAACGTTTCCCTCTGCTCGCCACGAGGCGTACGGCCAGCTCGTGATCAATTATGCATGACCTTGCATAACCGGTCGCCTCTTCGACTCTTTGGGAGAGCGGGATGAATAATTATGCAAGTTACTTATCCAGGTCGGCAATTTCCGCCGCCGCGTCGGCAGCGGGCAAGAAGGTCAGGCGCGTGCCTGCCTCGAAGGCTCCCAGCCCCGGCGGCGGCCGCGTCGCAGGTTCTCGAAGAAACCAGCCAGAGTGTAGCGATTAGTGGCGATTAGTTGCAATTAATGGCGATTATTCACCCAGGAAATGGCGGAAATTCGCCATTCTCGGCGGAAAGAGGCGATTCCTCCACGAACCGTCACTTTCCACCACTTCCGACCGCGATTTTCGCGGCGGGAGGGTCCTACAAACAGGCTTCCAGATAAGGCTGGTCGAAGCCGAACTGCTTGGCCTTCTCCAGCGTGTAGGGCCGCAGCCCCATGCTCCGGTATTCGCCGATGATCTTGCCGTCGGCGGTCTCGTCCAGATATTCGAACTTGAACAGCTCCTGGGTGACGATGACGTCGCCCTCCATCCCGATCACCTCGGTGATGTTGGTGGTGCGGCGGGTTCCGTCCCTGAGGCGCTTGACCTGGACGATGAGGTCCACCGAATCGGCGATCTGCCTGGAGATCGCCTCCTTGGGCACCTTGATGTCGCTCATCATCACCATGTTCTCCATTCGCGCCAGGCATTCGCGAGGGGAGTTGGAGTGCAAGGTGGCCATCGAGCCGTCGTGGCCGGTGTTCATCGCGGCGAGAAGGTCGAAGCATTCGCTGCCCCTGATCTCGCCCAGGATGATCCGGTCGGGCCGCATGCGAAGCGCGTTGATGACGAGGTCCCGGATCGAGATCGCGCCCTGGCCCTCGAGGTTCGGCGGCCGGGTCTCGAGCGGCAGCCAGTGCGGCTGCTGCAGCCGAAGCTCGGCCGCGTCCTCGATGGTGATGACCCGCTCGCCCGGGTCGATCAGCTTGGAGAGGGCGTTGAGCATCGTCGTCTTGCCCGAGCCGGTGCCGCCCGAGATGACGATGTTGAATCGGCTGGCGCCGGCGATCTTCAGCACCGTCGCCATCTTGTCGGACATCGATCCGAAGGCCTTCATCATGTCGACGGTGATCGGCTTCTCGGAGAATTTACGGATCGAGATGGCCGTCCCGCGAAGCGAGAGCGGAGGGATGATGACGTTGACGCGCGAGCCGTCCTGGAGTCGGGCGTCGGCGAGGGGAGTCGTCTGGTCGATGCGGCGGCCGACCTTGTTGACGATGCGCTGGGCGATCTGGAACAGATGCTCCTCGTCGCGGAACTGGATCTGGGCGACCTGGAGCTTGCCCTTCTTCTCGATGAAGGTCTGGTTGGGCCCGTTGACCATGATGTCGGAGATGTCGGGATCGGAGAGCAATTCCTCGAGCGGCCCGAGGCCGAGCAGCTCGTCGACCAGCACCTTCTCCAGCGCGAACTGCTCGCGGCGGTTGAGGTTGATCTTGAGCTCGGCCAGCACCTCGCCGATGATCGGCCGGAATTCCTCGGCGAGCTCGTCCTTGCTCAGAGTCGCCGCCGCTTCCGGATCGACCCGCTCGAGGAGGCGGGGGAGGACCTGCTCCTTGATCCGGTGGATCGAGGCTTCGAAACCCTCGTTCTTGCTCGACGGCGATTCCGCGGAAGCGGCCTGGCGGTCGGCGAGGCGCGACATGGCGTCGGCGCCGCGGTCCCCGGCCGGCGGGGTGAAGCTGTCGGTGTCGCCGTCCGAGAAGCTGATCGTGTCGAGCGGGGGGAATTGCTCGCCGCCCTCGGGCATCGGCGTGAGGCCGCCGCCGCCGGGACCCTTCATCGGCCTTGCGACGCCGAAGCTGGGCCGTCCGCCCGTGCCGCCGCCATTTCCTCCGCGCCGCCCAAATGCACTCATCGCGCTCAGATCCTCACCGGTGAAGCAATTCCACTCGGGGTGGTGAATAAGCCGGAAACTTTGACAATTGCCTAACCGCCCCCGATGGCCCGCCTCGTGCCCGCCGCCCACGCCCGCCACGCCCTGCTCATCGCGCTCGGCGGCTTCCTCAGCCTCGCCTTTGGCGACGCGCTGGTGAAGTCGATGGCGGGGGACTGGCCGGCGCCCGCCGTCTCGGCGCTGCGCTACAGCTTCGGATTGGCCGGACTGACGCTCTACGTCGCGCTCCGGCACGGCCGGGCCGGCTTCGTCATGCCGATGCCGGGGGTGCAGCTGGGCCGAGGCGCGGCGGTGGCGCTGGCCACCTTGTGCTTCTTCCTCGGAGTGATGGCGATGCCGCTCGCCGACGCGACCGCCATCCAGTTCACCAGCCCGATCCTCACCGCCCTTCTGGCGCCGCTGGTGCTGGGCGAGCGGACGCGCCCGGCCACCTGGGCAGCGACCCTGCTCGTCTTTGCCGGAGTCCTCATCGTGCTCAGGCCGAACCTGCTGGAGATCGGCCCCGCAGCCCTGTTCCCGCTCGGGGCGGCGTTCGGGATGAGCTGGCTGATGATGCTGAACCGCAAGTCGGCGGGCGCGGCGCCGGTGATGGTGATGCAGTTCCTGGTGGCAGCGATCGCCGCTCCGATGCTGATCGCGGCGGCGGCGACGCTCCACATGGCGGGGCTGGAGATCGGCAGGCCCGGCCCCGACGTCGTGCTGAAGTGCCTCGCGGTCGCCTGCCTCGCCACCGCCGGCCACAGCCTCATTTTCGCGGCGGCGGAGCGGGCCAGCGCCTCGACCGTCGCGCCCATGACCTATGTCCAGCTGATCGTCGCGGCGGGCCTGGGCTGGATCTGGTTCGGCGACCGGCCGGACGCCGCCACCTTCGGCGGGGCCGCCCTGATCATCGCCGGCGGCCTCCTGTTATGGCGTTCCCAGCGCGGGCGCGGTGCGGGCGGGCCGCCGGGCCGAAGCGGCGGCTAGCCGGCGCTCAACTCCCGCCGAGGAAGCTCATTTCCAGCTGCACGCCGGCAGGGTCGGCCGAGGGGCCGCCGAGGGCGCGGATCCGCAGCCTGAGGGTGAAATCCGGCGCTCCGGGCTTCGGCGCCTTCTTGACGAGGACGTGCCGGGCGAGGGGCATGGCCGCCGTGGCGGCGGTGGACCCGCCGCTCAGCCATCCGTTCTTGCCAAGCGCCTGAGTCAGCCGGCCGGCGACGGCCGGCATGTCGCCGGCCGCTCCGGTGACCATGATGTCGCAGGACGGCAGCTTGTCATAGACCACCGCCCAGACAGCCGCGTCGGAGGTGAGGAAGTGCACGAAGAAAGGCGCGGAGGAGGCGAGGCATCCCGATTCCTGGGTAGCGGCAAAGCGCTTGACGAGATCGGGCGTGCCCATGGCCGGCGGAGTTCCGTCATGGATGCTTACCGGTCCGCGCAGCGGCGCCGGGAAACCCGTCCCCGGGGCGCGCGACGCCGCCCGCTCGCAGAAGCTCGATGCGTTGGCCAGCGCGGAATCCAGACCGCCCTTGGTCGGTTTCCCGGCGGCCGCGGCCGCCGGCATGCAGACGAGTGAGGCCGCCAGCGAGGCGAAAAGCAGGCGACAGGTCATGACGGCTCCCTCGGCACACTGCCGATGCCGTGCCATAAGCCATTGGCAATGCAACGGCAATTGGCTCAGGCGGGAACGTCGGCCCTCTCGGCCAGAACGGTCAGGCCGCGCTCGTTCACTTCCGCGAAGCCCCCTTCGACCGCAATCCGCTCCGGAGTGTCGCCGAAGCCGCTGCGGTAGACGGCGATGTCGCCGTTCCTAAGCGTCGACATGAAGGGCGCGTGGCCGGCAAGGACGCTGAAATCGCCCTCGGTGCCGGGAACCACGACCATGAACACATCGTCGGAGCGGACGAGGCGTTCGGGAGTGACGAGCTCGAAGTGAAGGTCTGCCATCTTATTTGTCCGTTGCGAAAAGCTGGGCGACGACGAGGCCGGCCGGTTCATCCATCTGGATGTGCTGAAGGTACAGGAATTGATTGTCGATAGGAGCCTTGAAGGTCTCGATCGTCGCGCCCTTGAGCATCGGCACGCTCGGGCCCGGGCTCGCGGCGGGTTTGAAGTCGAGTCCCGTGAAAGCCATGTTCGATCGCAGCCTGGCCAGCACGGCGGCCCGGGTCGATTTGGGCGCGCTGACGATGACGGTGCAGGCCTTGCCCGCGGCGCCTCCGAACTGGATCTGGCCGTCCGGCAGCTTGGCCTCGACCAGGCTCATCTCCCCGACTTGGGGGTGAGGCTGCTTGGTGATCTTCTTGCCGAATCCGCGCTGCTCGAGCTCCGGCCCGGTCAGCGAGAACTGGCCGGCAAGGAACAGCGGGCAAAAACCGTAGGCGAGATCGGCGGCGATCTCGTCGATCGGCTGCTCGCGCAGCGGGGCCGCGGTCCCCGGCGGCTGCGCCGCCGCGGGCGCGGCAATCGCCGCCGCGATCAGGAAAGCAAGGCAGCGCATCCGAGTCATTCCCCCTTCGTGTCCATCATGACGGCCGTGGTGGTCGGATAGGGGCCGATGCCGTCTCCGGCCGCGCCGGCGATGAATACCACGGACCGGCGGGCGCTCGCCCGGAAGGAATAGATGTCGGTTCCGTCGCCCAGCCGGGCAGGTTTGCCGTTGCCCGCGAAGCCCGATTTCTGCGCTTTCCTGCGCATCGCCTTGAACAGGCGCTTGTTGTCGGCGCCGCCGAACCAGACGCTGCACGCGCCGCTGTCGGCCTGCTTGTGGCCCGACAGCACGATCGTTTCCGCGCCGGCGCCGCGCGTGGCGCGCGGAATGGCGCCGCCGGGCGTCTCGCGCGGGGCCGTCGCCTTATAGCCTATCGAGGCAAGGGCCGCCTGATCGTCGACGGAGAAGCTTCCGTTGAGGACCTTCGGGCAAATCTCGAAGATCGCCCGTTCGACCTCGGCCTCATGACCCGATGCCGGCGCGGGCGCGGCAAGCATCGCCGCGCCGGCGAGGATCAGGGCCGCGCCCGGCATCAGGCGGCTTCCGCCGCCAGCCGCTGGGCCTTCTCGACCGCCTCCTCGATTCCGCCGACCATGTAGAAGGCGGATTCCGGAAGATGGTCATACTCGCCGTCGACCACCGCCTTGAACGAGCGGACGGTGTCCTCGACCTGGACGAACTTGCCCGGGATCCCGGTGAAGACCTCGGCGACGTGGAAGGGCTGGGACAGGAAGCGCTGGATCTTGCGGGCCCGCGAAACGGTCAGCTTATCCTCTTCGCTCAGCTCGTCCATTCCGAGGATGGCGATGATGTCCTGGAGCGACTTGTAGCGCTGCAGGATCTCCTGGACGGCCCGGGCCGTCTCGTAATGCTCCTGGCCGACGGTGCGCGCCGTCAGGACGCGCGACGTGGAGTCGAGCGGATCGACCGCCGGGTAGATGCCGAGCTCCGAGATGGCGCGCGACAGCACCGTGGTGGCGTCCAGGTGGGCGAAGCTGGTGGCCGGCGCCGGATCGGTAAGATCGTCGGCGGGGACGTAGATCGCCTGCACCGAGGTGATCGAGCCCTTGTTGGTCGAGGTGATCCGCTCCTGCAGAGCGCCCATGTCGGTCGACAGGGTCGGCTGGTAGCCCACGGCGGAGGGGATGCGGCCGAGCAGCGCCGACACTTCCGAGCCCGCCTGGGTGAAGCGGAAGATGTTGTCGACGAAGAAGAGCACGTCCTGGCCCTCGACGTCGCGGAAATATTCCGCCTGGGTGAGGCCGGAGAGGGCGACCCGGGCGCGTGCCCCCGGCGGCTCGTTCATCTGGCCGAAGACGAGGGCGACCTTCGAGCCTTCCGGGGTCGGATTGCCGTCGGCGTCCTTGGCGATGACGCCCGCCTCGAGGAACTCGTGATAGAGGTCGTTGCCCTCGCGGGTGCGCTCGCCCACTCCGGCGAACACCGAGGTTCCGCCATGACCCTTGGCGATGTTGTTGATCAGCTCCTGGATGAGCACGGTCTTGCCGACGCCGGCGCCGCCGAACAGGCCGATCTTGCCGCCCTTGGCGTAGGGCGCGAGCAGGTCGATGACCTTGATTCCGGTGACGAGGATGCTGGTCTCGGTCGATTGGTCGACGAAAAGCGGCGCATCGCGGTGGATGGGCGAGGTGTCGGTGTGGCCGATGGGGCCGCGCTCGTCGATCGGGTCGCCGACGACGTTCATGATCCGCCCGAGGGTCATCGGCCCGACCGGCACCCGGATCTGCGAGCCGGTGTCGGTGACGGGCTGGCCGCGGGTGAGGCCGTCGGTGGAGTCCATCGCGATGGTGCGGACGGTCGACTCGCCGAGATGCTGGGCGACCTCGAGCACGAGCTTGGTGCCGTTATTGTCGGTGGTGAGGGCCGACAGGATCTCCGGCAGGTCGCTGTCGAACGTGACGTCGACGACGGCGCCGATCACCTGGCTGACTCGGCCGATATTGTTCGTCTGGGTTGCGGCGGTGGCCATGTTAGCTTCCTTGGTGGCTCAGTTGCATGTCAGGATGGGGCTGCGCTCGAATGAGGGCCGCTCCTGTGGGTGATAGGCGAAATCCCATGTCAGCCCCGGGCGGGAGCTGCGATCGCGTCTGAAGGTGGCGGTGCAGCGCTCCGGCGGCCGGATGTCGCCCGGGCCGAAGGTCTTGACCGCGATGAACGAGCAGACCGAGCTGCTGATCGCTGCAAGCCGGCATTTGAGCTCCGACACCTTGAATTCGGGAATGGGATGGATTTCGTTGCCGTCCGAATCAAGGCATGCGTCGATGAGGGTTCGGCAGACGCTGCCGGATTGCCAATACAGGAGCCCTTCGACGTCCGCCGGCTCGGGGCGAACCGAGGGATCGCCGTGCGCGGCCGCCGGGGTCGCAGCAAACGCCGCGAGAACCACCGGTACGGAGATGGCTAGCCTGCCGATCACAAGGCCTCCGCCCCCGAAATGATCTCCACCAGCTCGGTCGTGATCGCCGCCTGGCGCTGCCGGTTATAGGCGATCGACAGCCGCTGGATCATGTCGCCGGCATTGCGGGTGGCGTTGTCCATCGCGGTCATCCGGCTGCCCTGCTCCGACGCGGCATTCTCGAGGAGCGCGCGGAAGATCTGGACGGCGACGTTGCGCGGAAGGAGCGAAGCGAGGATCTCTTCCTCGTCCGGCTCATATTCGATCGCGGCGCTGGAGCCGGCGTTCGCGTCTCCGCCCGCGGGGAGAGTCACCGGGATGATCTGCTGCCCGACAGGCTCCTGCACGAGCGCCGACTGGAAGCGGGCGTAGAAGAGGTGGACGATGTCGATCCCGTCCGTCTGGTAGCGTTCGATCAGGTCGCCCGCGATCGCCTGGGCGTCGGCGAAGCCGGCGAACTTCATCTCGCTGGTATCGTGCTGGTGGATGATCTGCTTGGGGTAGAGGCGCTGGATCACCGCCCGGCCCTTTCGGCCGACCAGGTAGAAATAGACCGTCTTGCCTTCGCGGATGAGGTCGTCGGCTTTCTTGCGGGCGGCGCGGACGATGTTCGAGTTGAACGCTCCGGCGAGGCCCCGGTCGGAGGTGGCGACGACGAGCAGGTGGGTCTGGTCGCGCCCAGTGCCGGCGAGCAGCTTCGGGCTTTGCGGGCTGATCGTGACCTTGGCCGCGAGGCTCGCCATCACGCTTTCCATGCGCTCCGCATAGGGGCGGCCGGCCTCCGCGGCCTGCTGCGCTCGGCGCAGCTTGGCGGCGGCGACCATCTTCATCGCCTTGGTGATCTTCTGCGTCGACTTGACCGACGCGATCCGCCCTTTGAGCGCCTTGAGGCTGGCCATTCTTACCTTCCTTCGCGTCATCCCGGCGGAAGCCGGGACCTCGTGGGGTGAAAGGCACCGCGCCTCTCACTCGCTGGGGCCCCGGCTTTCGCCGGGGTGACGGTTAATTACGCAAACGACTTGCCGAAATCGCCGATGATGCTCTTCAGCTGACCCGCCGTCTCGTCGTCCAGGGTCTTCGTGTCGCGGATCTTGCCGAGAATGTCGGAATGATCGCTCCGGAAGTGGCTCAGCAGAGCGCTTTCGAAGCGGGTGACGTCCTTGACCGGCACCGTGTCGATGAAGCCGTTGACGCCCGCATAGATGGAGACGACCTGCTCCTCGACCGGCATCGGCTGGAACTGCGGCTGCTTGAGAAGCTCGGTGAGCCTGGCGCCGCGGTTCAGAAGCCGCTGGGTCGAGGCGTCGAGGTCCGAGCCGAACTGGGCGAAGGCCGCCATCTCGCGATACTGGGCGAGCTCCAATTTGATCGAGCCGGCGACCTTCTTCATCGCCTTGGTCTGGGCGGCCGAGCCGACGCGCGACACCGAGAGGCCGACGTTGATGGCCGGCCGGATGCCCTGGTAGAAAAGCTCCGTCTCGAGGAAGATCTGGCCGTCGGTGATCGAGATGACGTTGGTCGGGATGTAGGCCGAGACGTCGCCCGCCTGGGTCTCGATGATCGGAAGCGCGGTCAGCGAGCCGGAGCCGTTGGCCTCGTTCATCTTGGCGGCGCGCTCGAGAAGCCTCGAGTGGAGGTAGAAGACGTCGCCCGGATAGGCCTCGCGGCCCGGCGGACGGCGAAGCAGAAGCGACATCTGGCGATAGGCCACGGCCTGCTTGGAGAGATCGTCGTAGACGATGACGGCATGCATTCCGTTGTCGCGGAAATATTCGCCCATCGTGCAGCCTGTATAGGGCGCAAGGAACTGGAGCGGGGCCGGCTCGGAGGCGGTGGCGGCGACGACGATGGAATATTCCATCGCGCCATTCTCTTCCAGCGCGCGGACGATCTGGGCGACCGTCGAGCGCTTCTGGCCGATGGCGACGTAGACGCAGAACAGCTTGGCCGCTTCGTCCGTCCCCTGGTGCGCCGGGCGCTGGTTCAGGATGGCGTCGAGCGCGACGGCGCTCTTGCCCGTCTGGCGGTCGCCGATGATCAGCTCGCGCTGGCCGCGGCCGATCGGGATCAGCGTGTCGATGGCCTTTAGGCCGGTCTGCATGGGCTCGTGCACGGACTTCCGTGGGATGATCCCGGGCGCCTTCACGTCCACTCGGCGGCGCTCTTCGGAGACGATCGGGCCCTTGCCGTCGATCGGCTCGCCCAGCGGGTTCACCACCCGGCCGAGCAGGCCGCGCCCGACGGGCACGTCCACGATCTCGCCCAGCCGACGGACCTCGTCGCCTTCCTTGATCTGGTTGTCTTCGCCGAAGATCACGACGCCGACGTTGTCGCGCTCCAGGTTCAGGGCCATGCCCTTCACCCCGCCGGCGGTCGGGAACTCGACCATCTCGCCGGCCTGAACCTTGTCCAGGCCGAACACGCGGGCGATGCCGTCGCCGACGCTCAGCACCTGACCGACGTCGGAGACGTCCGCTTCTTCGCCGAAGCCCGCGATCTGGGACTTCAGGATGGCCGAAATCTCGGCGGCGCGAATATCCATGTTTCTCTCTGTATTCTGAGTGTTGTCAGGCGCGCTTGAGCGCGTACTTCATCTGGTCGAGGCGGGTCTTAAGCGAGGCGTCGAACAGGCGCGAGCCCACCCGCACCTTCAGCCCGCCCAGGATCGCCGGATCGACCCGCGTCTCCAGCTCCGGCAGCTTGCCGAGCGAGGACCGCAGCGACGCCGTCACGGCCTGCAGCTGGGCGGCCGTCAGCGGCACGGCGCTGACCACCTCGGCCGACACCGTCCCCCGGTGCTCCGCCGCCATCCGCTCGAAGGCGGCGATCACCGCGGGGATCGCCGTCGTCCGCCGGTTGCGGGCGAGCAGGCCCATGAACTTGCGCGTCATCGCGTCGAAGCCAGCGGCCGCGCCGACGGCGTCCAGCCCCTTGGCCTTGTCCTCCGCCCCAAACCCCGGCGCGATCAGCAGTCGGCGAAGGTCGGCGCTTTCCCGGTACAGGCTCTTGAGGCCCTTCAGGTCCGCCTCGACCTGCGCCAGCGATCCGCCGTCGCGCGCCAGTTCGAACAGGGCCTGCGCATAGCGCTGCCCCACGTCGTTGTTCTTGGAGTCGTCCGCCAAGGGTCCGTCCTGATATGCCCGCGCGCGCCGTGCGGCATGAGCCGAGGCGCGCCTCAAAGGCGGAAACGCATGAATTGCTGCACTGCAGCTAGAGCGATCTCGGCCCCACCGCAAGCGAAGGGGCGAATAGCACGCACTCGGCGGAGGGGCAACTTTCCACCCGCCGGGCGGCGCCGACAACCAAGCCGGCGACGCTGCCCTAAAAAAAGGTTTCCGCGGTAACGCGCCGTTTCCCGTGATGTGTGAAGCTTGGCCATGCGGGACCGTCTGCCCCACTTTCATCGTTCAGCCGCAGGCAACGTCGCGGCTGTGGCGGCTATAGGATTTGCGGTGCTGGCGAGCGGCGCTGGCATGGCGATCGATTATGCTCGCCTTGAGGCGGAAAGCTCGCGTTTGCAGGACATCGCGGACACCGCGGCCTTGGCGGGGGCCTCGCGTGGACGCCTCGCGGCCACGCCCAATGACGAGGTGCTCGGGGCGGCACGCGACATGGCCGGGGCGATGGCCGTGCGGGGTTTGAAGCCGACCACTGATGTTGCAGTCGGCAGTCGCGCGCCGACACGCGTGACGGTGAGCCTGGCCACCTCTTTGCCGCTCACGTTTGGCGGATTGTTCGACCGCGAGCAGTCAATGGTGCGCCGGTCCGCAACGGCCGTGGCCGAACAGAGGAAGCCCATCTGCCTTCTGGCTCTGGACCCGTCGGCCCCCGGGACGCTGAAGATGCAGGGCTCGCCTCGTCTCACCGCGCCCGGTTGCAGCGTCCAGATCAACTCCGACAGCAGAGCCGCAGTCATGATCGACGGCTCAGCGTCGATACGAAGCGAGGAAACGGCCGTTGTCGGCTCGCCCGGCGTTCCGGCCCGGCGGGTTACACCTGCGCCCAAGTACAACCAGCCCGCCGTGGCGGACCCGATAGCCCCGACGATCACCTGGCCCGCGCTAGCCGCCTGCGGCAACATCGCCACAGTGACCGGGCGCGGCGCTGCATCGCTGCAGCCGGGCGTCTACTGCGGCGGACTGACATTCGGCAGCGGCACGAACGTCACCCTGAGTCCCGGGCTGTACGTGATCCAGACCGGCTCACTCCACCTCGAATCCAACGCCCGCGTTCACGGGTCCGGAGGCGTGACCTTCATCCTCTTGGATCCGCTCGGGGCCGTGGACATGCAGGGGTCAGCAGACCTCGACCTCAGGGCGCAGTCGTCCGGTCCCTGGCAAGGCATCATCATCGCCGTGAAACCGCAACCCACGCGGGTCGCGTCCACCCTTCAGGGCGGTAACGGCATGCGATTGGAAGGCTCGATCTACGCGCCGACTCAGCTGTTACGGATGCTAGGCAGCAACGATCTCGGCGGGTCGCCCGGCCGGCGCGCGTTTGTCGTCGGCGCTTTCGAGATGCAGGGGAGCGGCGAGCTGGCCCTCGCGCCCGATCCGCGGCTCGCCGTTCTGCAGGAT
>DASVTN010000062.1:0-21147 GCA_036387555.1 Allosphingosinicella sp.
AGGCGGCCGGCCTGTTCGCCCTCGACTACGAAGGCGACAAGGGCAGGAAACGCGCCCTCTTCACCCAGTTCGAAGCGCCCGACGCCCGACGCTTCTTCCCCGGCTGGGACGAGCCCCAGTTCCGCACCCCCTACAACCTCAACGTCACCGTGCCGGCCGGGCAGGACGCGATCGGCAACATGCCGCAGGCGGGGGTTCAGACCAACGCCAACGGAACGAAGACCGTCACCTTCCAGACGACGCCCGCCATGTCGAGCTACCTGCTCTTCCTCGCCGTCGGCGAGTTCGACCGGATCACGACCACCTCGGCCGGGACCGAGATCGGAGTGGTCACCAAGCGCGGCGACGCCGAGAAGGGCCGGTGGGCGCTCCAGGGCTCCGCCCAGATAGTCCCCTGGTACAACGAATATTTCGGAACGCCCTACCCGCTCCCCAAGCTCGACAACGTCGCCGGCCCGGGCAGCAGCCAGTTCTTCGGGGCGATGGAGAATTGGGGCGCGATCTTCTCGTTCGAATCGATCCTGCTCGTCGATCCGGCGATCACCACCGAAGCGACGAAGCAGCGCATCTTCGAGGTCGCGGCGCACGAGATCGCGCACCAATGGTTCGGCAACCTCGTCACCATGCGCTGGTGGGACGATCTTTGGCTGAACGAAGGCTTCGCCTCCTGGATGGCGACCAAGGCGACCACCGCGCTCCATCCCGAATGGGATCCGGAGCTCGGCACCGTGTCGGGACGCGAAGCGGCGATCGGCCTCGACAGCGTGGCGAGCACGCACCCGGTCATCCAGCGGATCGATACCGTCGAGCAGATCAGCCAGGCCTTCGATTCGATCACCTACCAGAAGGGTGAGGCGGTGATCACGATGCTGGAAGATTATGTCGGCGAGGACGCCTGGCGCCGGGGCGTCCAGGATTACGTCCGGACCCACCGGCTCGGGAACACGCAGACGGACGATCTCTGGCGGGCGATCGAACGCGCCGCCGGCAAGCCGGTGACCGCCATCGCCCACGACTTCACGCTTCAGCCCGGCGTTCCGCTCATCCGGGTCGAGAGCGCGGGCTGCCGCGGCGGCAAGACCGCGGTGACCCTGCGCCAGGCGGAATTCACCCGCGACCGGCAGGGCCAGCCCGCCAAGGCCTGGCGGGTGCCGGTGATCGCCTCCACCGTCGGGGGAGGCGAAGTCCGCACTCTGGTGACCGGCGGCGCCGGAACGCTCAGCGTCCCCGGCTGCAGCCCGGTCGTCGTCAACAGCGGCCAGACGGGCTATTACCGCACCCTCTACGCTCCGGCTTTGCTCGAGCGCCTCACGGCGGGCTTCTCGCGCCTGAAGCCGATCGACCAGATCGGACTGCTGGCGGACAATTGGGGCCTCGGCCTCGCCGGCTACCAGTCGGCCGCCGAAGCGCTCGACATGGTCGACGCCGTCCCGGCCGACGCCAATCCCCAGGTATGGGCGCGGGCCGCCGCGATCCTCGGCAGCGTCCACAACATGTACGAGGCCGATCCCGCGCGGCGGGCGATGGTCGAGCGCTATGCGTCCAGAAAGCTGTCGCCGGTGCTCGCCCGGATCGGCTGGACGCCAAAGGCGGGCGAGGCGCCGACCGTTCCGGTGCTTCGCGCCGACCTCATCCGGACGCTCGGCGAGATGCGCGACGCGGCGGTCGTCAGCGAGGCCAACCGGCGTCTCGCCGCCGGCGATCCGCTCGCCACCGGCGGACCGCTGAGGAGCACGATCCTCGCCGTCACCGCCCGCAACGTCGATTCCGCCGGCTGGGAGCGGCTCCGGGCCCAGGCGCGCGCGGAGCGCAGCCCATTGGTCAAGGCGCAGCTCTACCGGCTGCTGGGAACCGCCGCGGACCCCGAACTGGCTCGAAGGGCGCTCGATCTCGCCTTGACGGACGAGCCGGGCGCCACGACCAGCGCCGGCATCCTCTCGACGGTCGCTGGGGAGCATCCCGATCTCGCCTTCGACTTCGCCATCCGCAATCGGGAGAAGGTGGAGGGCCTGGTCGACATCTCGTCGCGCTCGCGCTTCATCGCCGGCCTCGGCGGCGGCTCAGCCGACCCGGCGATGGTCGCCAAGCTCGAGGATTTCGCGACCCGCTACATGACCCCGCAGTCGCGCGGCCGGGTCGACGTCGCCATCTCCTCGATCCGGGATCGGGTGCGGGTGCGCACGACCAGGCTTCCGGACATCACCCGGTGGCTGGAGGCGAAGGCAAGCTGACCTGGGCTTTTCGAGGTCCAATTCGGTGTAAAATCAAGTCGCGAATCCCCTGCTTCTGGCCTAAATTCACTGAGGGGCAGGACAAGGGGTTTGCAATGCAAAGATGGTTCGTCGTTCTCACACTTCCATTTTTGCTGTTCGGCCTGACGGCGGCCCACAAGAAATCGGACCGGGAGGAGGAGGCCCTGCTCGGCCCGGTCCGCTCAGCCAGCTCTCAATATATCAGGCTCACTCCCGGCGAACCGGACAAGAAGGGCCGGCCCCAGCAACAGGACCTCATTTCCTACGACACTCATGGGAACGAGGCCGGGCGGACCATTTACGACGATTATGGGTTCCTCGTGGGAAGGCAGGTCAACAAGCACGATCCGAACGGTCATCTAATCGAGAGCCTATTATCCGATCCCGGCGGCGCCGTCATGACGCGACAGGTCTACGCTTACTCGGACGGCAAGCTGTCCGAGACCATTCACTACGGCCCGAAAGGCGAGGTCGGCCTGAGGGAAGTCAACCGCTACGACGGGAACGGCCGGCTGAGCGAAGGGATCTATTACGAGGAGGAGAAGGAGGCCGCGAAGACCGTCTACCGCTACGACGGGGCCGGTCGCAGGGCGGAAGCGGTCTTCTACATGGCGGACGGCTCGAAGGCGGTCGCGCCGGTCGGCCCCTGTCTCGGCGCTCACCGGATGACCTATTCCTATGACGCGAACGGCAGGCCGCACGAGGCCGTCGCCTATGAGCCCGACGGGACCATGAAGAAACGCTGGCTGTACGCCTATAACGAGAAGGGACTGATGTCCGTCGAGAAGCTGGAGGACGATTACGATTACACGACCCGGCTCCACGCCTATGAATATGACTCACGGGGCAATTGGATCAAACGGATTTCGACCGTGAGCGAGAAACCCAAGCCCCGTCAGCTGGAGTTTGAACGCTCTGCCGGTATCAAAGCCAAGGCCGAGACGCGCGACGCGGGCAGAATGATAATCAGCCGGAAGATCGAATATCACTGAGCCGGCTTCTATCGCAGGCTAGGTCGATCCGGCCAGCCGCATCGTCCTTCGGTAGACCCACGCCGCCAGCAGGACGAAGAGAGCCGTGCCGCCGATCAGCGCGGCGGTCTCGAACCGTTCCCCGACTACGGCCAAGGGCGCGTCCGTGCCCGATCCGGCCACGATCCCCGCGAAGACGACGCCCCACAGGCTTTCGCCGACGATGAGGCCGGTGGCGGTGAGGACGCCCATGCGGCGGGCGAATTCTGGCTTCTGGCGGCGGTCGGCCCAGCGGTCGTAGTAGAAGCCGATCACCGCTCCGATCACGACGGGCAGGACCGCGGCCATCGGCAGGTAGATGCCGATTCCGACGGCGAGCGGGGGAAGGCGGAGCTTCTTCGCGCGGCCGAGCAGCTCGTCGAGGAGGACGAGGCCGGCGCCGGTCATGGCGCCGTAGCCGATCATCGTCCAGTTGAGGTCGCCGCCGAGCACGCCCTTGGCGAGGGCGGAGATGAGCGCGGCCTGGGGCGCCGGCAGGGCCTGCGGCCCGGCGCCGGGCATCCCGGCGAAGCCGAAGGCCTCGTAGAGCACCTGAAGCACCGGTGGGACGACGAGCGAGCCGAAGATCACTCCGAAGATGAGGGCGACCTGCTGCCGCCAGGGCGTCGCGCCGACCAGCTGCCCGGTCTTCAGATCCTGGAGGTTGTCGTTGGAGATGGTCGCGATCCCGAAGACGAGGCCGGTGACGATCAGCGCGTAGGCGACCAGTGCTTCCGAAGTGCCGGGCGGAGTGTCGCGCCCGAACAGGCCGACCAGCATCAGGGATGCCGCGACCACGGAGAGGATTCCGATCCCGGAGACGGGGCTGTTCGACGCTCCGATCAGGCCGGCCATGTAGCCGCACACGGCGGCGATCATCAGGCCGATGACGAGGATGAAGACGAGCGCTCCCGCGATCAGCAGTCCGGCCGATCCGGCGAGCGGGCCGCCGGCGATCACCGTCCAGAGCAGCCAGGAGATGGGCGCGAGAATGGCGAGCGACCCGAGGCCGACGATCGCGATCGGCAGGTCCCGCTCCTCGAGCGCGAGCGCTTCGCCGCCGCGCCGGGCCGCGCTCGCCGCCATCGCGGATCGGATCCCGCCGAGCACCGGGCCGGCGATCTTGAGCAGCGTCCAGACCGCCGCGACGCCGATCACGCCGGCGCCGAAGAAGCGCACATGCTGGGTGAAGATCGCCCCCGCCCAGGCCTGCGGCCCGCCCGGAAGCGGCATCTGCGCGGTCAGGATCGGAAGCAGGATCCACCAGCCGATGACCAGCCCGAGGAACATGGCCAGGCCGACGGAGATGCCGACGAGATGGCCGACGCCCACCAGCGCGAAGGACAGCCCGCCGGAAATGCCAGTCGCGCCCGAGCCGGCCCGGAACCAGGCCGAGGCTTCCGCGGCGACCAGCCGGGTCTGGGTGAGGATCGCGAAGCCCGCCGAGACGAGGCTGCTCCAGACGAGGACGGACAGGCCCTTCGAGCTCTCCTCCTCGCCGCTGCGCGAATTGGAGCCGACCTGAAGCACTTCGGCCGCCGCCCGTCCCTCCGGAAAGGGAAGCGGGCTGTCGACCACCATTGCCCGCCTCAGCGGCACCGAGAAGAGGACGCCCAATATCCCGCCCAGCATGGTGATCGCGGTCGTCGTCACGAACGGGAAGCCCTGCCAGTAGCCGATCATCACCAGGCCCGGCAGGACGAAGATGATCGCGGCCAGGGTGCCGGCGGCCGACGCCACGGTCTGGACGATGTTGTTCTCGAGGATCGAGGAGTCCGAGAACCAGCGCAGGATCGCCATGGAGATGACGGCGGCGGGGATCGAGGTCGCGAATGTGAGGCCGACCCTGAGCCCGAGATAGACGTTGGCGGCGGTGAAGACGAGGGTGAGGATACCCCCGAGAACGATCGAGCGGATCGTGAGCTCGCGTACAGAACCTTCAGCCGCCATGTGTTCGTGCCCCCCGGAAATGCGAACGCGCACCTTCGCGGAGGCGCGGTCGCCCGGCAAGAGGCTTGCGACGAGACTTGGCCTCCCCATCGCAAGATGGGGAGGGGGACCATGCGAAGCATGGTGGAGGGGTAGCCGGCCCAAGACTCCGCGGATGGAGCGCGAGACGGCGAAGGCCTGCGCCTTTTACCCCTCCACCACCCTTCAGGTGGTCCCCCTCCCCATGCGCAGCATGGGGAGGCGAGATTTACCGCCCCCTGAACAGGCCGCCGAGCAGGCCCCTCAGCAACTGGCCTCCCAGCTTGCCCGCGACCTGGCGGCCAACGGTGGTCGCCGCGGAGCGTGCGGCGGATTCGACCAGCTTGTCCGTCAGCGTCGGCTTCGCCGCCTCGCGCGCCCGGCGGGCGGCCTCGCGTTCGGCGGCGACCCGGGCTCGCTCCGCCTCCTTCGCCGCGCGCGCGGCCTCGCGCTCCGCCACCACCCTCTCCTTCTCCGCCGCCTTCGCCTCGGCCGCGTCGAGCTTGGCCTCTTCCTCCCTGGCCTTCGCTTCCGCGGCCGCGGCCTTGGCCTCGCCGGTCTTCGCGCCGAGCAGCTCCTCCGCCGATTGCCGGTCGATGGCTTCGTCATATTTGTCGCCGACCGCGTCGATCCCGATCAGGAGGGCCCGCTCCTCGGCGGCGATCGGGCCGACCCTCGAACCCGGCACTCGGATGAGCGTCCGCTCGACCGGCGAGGGCGAGCCGTCCGGCTGGAGCAGCGAGACCAGGGCCTCGCCGACCTTGAGCTCGGTGATCGCGGTGGCGACGTCGACGCCCGGATTGGCCCGGAAGGTCTCGGCCGCGGAGCGCACCGCTTTCTCGTCGCGCGGCGTGAAGGCGCGAAGCGCATGCTGGATTCGGTTGCCGAGCTGGCCCGCGACCGCGTCGGGAATGTCGATCGGGTTCTGGGTGATGAAATAGATGCCAACCCCCTTGGAGCGGATCAGCCGGACGACCTGCTCGATCTTCTCGAGGAGAGCCGCCGGAGCGCTGGTGAAGAGCAGGTGGGCCTCGTCGAAGAAGAAGACGAGCTTCGGCTTGTCCGGATCGCCGACCTCGGGGAGCTGCTCGAACAGCTCGGACAGGAGCCAGAGCAGGAAGGTGGAATAGAGCTTGGGCGAGGCCATCAGCTTGTCGGCGGCGAGGATGTTGACGATGCCGCGGCCGCGATCGTCGAGCGCGATGAGATCGTCGATGTCGAGCGCCGGCTCGCCGAAGAATTTGTCCCCGCCCTGCGAGCGAAGCTGAAGGAGCGAGCGCTGGATGGTGCCGACACTGGGCTTGGAGACGTTGCCGTAGGTCACCGTCAGCTCGTCGGCGCGTTTGGCGCAGTGGGCGAGCATCGCCTGAAGGTCGTCGAGGTCGAGGAGCAGGAGCCCGTCCTTGTCGGCGACGTGGAAGACGATTGCGAGCACGCCCTCCTGGACCTCGTTCAGGTCCATCAGCCGCGCGAGCATGAGTGGGCCCATCTCGGAGACGGTGGTGCGGATGGGGTGCCCCTGCAGGCCGAACAGGTCCCAGAACTGGACGGGATTGTCGCGATAGGTCCAGGACGAATCCCCGATCTCGGTCGCCCGGGCGGCGAAGGCGTCGTGGAGCTTGCCCATCGGCGACCCGGCCATCGCCAGCCCGCCCAGATCGCCCTTCACGTCGGCGACGAAGACGGGGACCCCGGCGGCCGAAAAGCCTTCGGCGAGGCCCTGAAGGGTCACCGTCTTGCCGGTGCCGGTCGCTCCGGCGATCAGCCCGTGACGGTTCGCCCGCCTGAGCATGAGCCGCTGCGGCTTGCCGCCGCCCAAGCCGATGAAGATCGAGGTGTCGTCGTCCACGAGTGGGCTCCCTGGCTACAGCATATCCGCCGCCCTATCCCGATGTGGAGCTGGATTCAAAATTCCTCCCCGAGATTTCTCGGGGAGGGGGACCGCGCGAAGCGCGGTGGAGGGGTTCTTCGGGACTTCCGGAAAGAGCCCCTCCACCAGGCTGCGCCTGGTCCCCCTCCCCTGCGAATGCAGGGGAGGATTAGGGTTTAGCGTCCCGCCAGCGCGATTCCGTAATAAGCCGGCGGGGTGTTGCCCCGGCGGACCAGCAGGAGCACGCTGTTGCGGCCGGCCGAGCGCGCGGCGGCGACCGCCGCGGCGGCCTCTTCGGGAGTGCGGGTGGCGCGCTGGTTGATCGACAGGATGATGTCGCCCGGCTGGATGCCCTTGGCGGCCGCATCGCTGCCGGGATTGACCGAGGCGATGACGACTCCGCGCGCATTCGGATCGTTGAGCCGAAGCGAGCGGGCGATCTCCGGAGTCAGCGTCTGGACCGTCACTCCAAGGCTCTCGCGCGCCGACCTTTGGCTGGTGGACTGCTGCGCCTCCGCCGGCTCCCTCACCGGAGTTTCGTCCTCGATCCCGTTGAGGCGGGCGAGCTCCTCTTCGGTTGGACGCTCGCCGACCGCGACGTTGAGGGTCTGACGCCGGCCGTCGCGAACGATCTCGATCGGCACCCTGGAGCCGATCGGCTGGCGCGAGACCAGGTAAGCGAGGGACTCGTCCGGAGTGACGGGCCGTCCACCGACGCTGACGACGACGTCGCCCTGCTGGATTCCGGCGCGGGCCGCCGGCCCGCCGGCGGTCACTCCGCGAATCAGCTCGCCCTGGTTCTTGGGAATTCCGAGCGAGGCCGCGATGTCCTCGTCGAGCGCCTGCAGGCTGACGCCGATATAGCCGCGCTGCGGGCGCTGGCCCTTGCGCAGGGAATCGACGATCGGGAAGGCCTGCTCGGCGGGAATCGCGAAGCCGATTCCGACATTGCCGCCGGTCGGCGAGATCAGCGCCGTGTTGATCCCGATGACGTTGCCGTTGATGTCGAACATCGGGCCGCCGGAATTGCCCATGTTGATGCTGGCGTCGGTCTGGATGTAGCGGTCGTAGGTGCCCGCGCCGATGTTGCGGTGGAGCGCGGAGACGATGCCGGCGGTGACGGTGCCGCCGAGGCCGAACGGGTTGCCGATCGCGACCACCCAGTCGCCGACCCGGACCTGCTTGGAATCTCCGAAGCGGACGAAGGGCAGGTTGTTGCCCTTGATCTTGAGCAGGGCGAGATCGGAAGCGGTGTCGCGGCCGACGAGGGTCGCCTCGAACTCGCGCCGGTCCGACAGGGTGACCGTGATCTGCTCGACGGTGGCGCCGGTGCGCGCCGGCGAGACGACGTGGTTGTTGGTGACGACGTAGCCGTCGGCGGAGATGATGAATCCCGAGCCGAGCGAGCCTCCCCGCTGGGTGGTCGGAGCGTCGCCGCCGCCACCGTCCGGCACGGGCACTCCGAACTGGCGGAAGAAATCTTCGAAGCCCGGCGGCACCTGGCGGCTCCGGTTGATCTGGATCGACTGCTTGGTGGAGATGTTGACCACCGCCGGCTGAAGCCTTGCGGCGAGATCGGCGAAGCTCATCGGCGCGCCGGCTCTGGGCGCGGCACCGGCGATGGTGCCCGGATCGTTCTGCGCGGTCTGGGCGCCGACGGGGCCCACCGTCAGCGTGGCGGCGGCTCCGCCGATGAGAATGGCGGCCGAGAGGCCATAGACGTAACGCACGATTCGAATCTCCTCATTTGCTTCAGGCCCGGGCGGGCGGTTCCGGGCGGTCCTGATCGATTACAAATGTATTTGGTGCGGCTGAACCGGATTTGAATAGTCTATCTTCGACTACCCGCCGTCCCCGGGCGACGAAGGCTACCGTCCGCGGCCCTTGAACTCCTGCAGATACTGGTTGTCGGGCGACAGGATGATGCTCGAGCGGCCCTGGTTCTCGCCGGGGGCGAAGGTCGTCTCGTAGCTCTGCATGGCCCGGTAGAAATCGTAGAAATCCGGATCCTTGCCGAACGCCTCGGCATAGGTCTTGGCGGCTTCGGCATCGGCGTCGGCCTTGATGATCTGCGCCTGCTTGTAGCCCTGCGCCCGGATCGCCCCCGCCTCCTGCTGGCGGGCGGTGCGCATCCGCTCATAGGCGGAATCGAGCGGAGTGCCTTCGGGAAGGTCGGCGCGCTTGATCCGGACGTCGACGATCTCGGCGCCATATTGGCGCGCGACTCGGTTGAGGGCGCGCTCGATATTCTCCATCAGTTGCCCCCGCTCCGGGCTGAGCAGCCTCGCGAACTCGCGCTTGCCGAGCTCGTTGCGGATCGCCGAGCCGAGGATCGGCTTGAGCTGGTCGCTGACCCGCTCCTCCGTCCGGGCGGAAACGTACATCTGCAGCGGGTCGACGATCCGGTAGCGGGCGAAAGCGTCGACCTGGAGCCGAAGCTGGTCGGTCGAGAGCACCTGCTGGCGATCCATCTTGACGCTGAGGATGCGCTTGTCGATCCAGACGATGTTGTCGATGAAGGGCCAGCGCGCGATGAGGCCGGCGCCGGTCCTTCCGAAATCCACGCCCGGCCGATAGGCGTTGATTACCTTTTTCGGGCTGCCGAAGCGAACGATCACCGCCTGCTTGGTTTCCGGCACCGTCGCGAAAGTGGCACCGGCGAAGACGAGCAGGACGATCGCGATGAAGGCGATGGCGATCGGATTGCGAAGCGCTCTGCTCATCGGGCGGCTCCTTCCTGCGCCTGGCGCTGGATCTGGGGAAGCGGCAGATAGGGGGTGACCCCGTTCGCCTCCACCACGGTCTTGTCGACCTTGGAGAGGACTCGCTCCATCGTCTCGTAATACATCCGCCGGCGGGTCACCTCTGGGGCGAGCTTGTACTCGGCGTAGACCTTGTCAAAGGCGGCGGCGTCGCCCTGTGCCCGGGCCGTCTGCTGCTGGGCGTAGGCACGCGCCTGGTTGATGTAGGACTGCGCTTCCTGCTGCGCCGCAGAAACTTCCTTGAAGGCGTTGTTGACCGTCGCTGGCGGATCGGACTGCTTGATCGCGATGCCCTCGATCCTGACTCCGGCGCCGTAGCGGTCGAGCACCTGCTGCATGACCAGCGACACGCGTGATTCGATGTCGCTGCGGCCGGCGCCGATCGCGTCGTCGAGCGAGACGGTGGCGAGAACCGCCCGCATCGAACTCTCGGCGACCTCGCCGATGGTCGATTCCGGATCGTTGATCTGGAAGAGGTAAAGCTGCGGATCGCGGATCGTCCAGCGCACCGAATAAGCGACGTCGATGATATTCTGGTCGCCGGTCAGGATCAGATTCTCCTGCGACGCGTCCGGCGAGCCGATGTCCCGGGTGCGGATCTGGCCGACGTCGACCTTCTGGAGACGCTCGATCGGAAGCGGCAGGGTCATCGCGATTCCCGAACCCACCGTCCGGCTGTACTTGCCGAACAGGGTGATGACCCCGCGCTCCTGCGGCCCGACGAGATGGAAGCAGGTGAATACCAGCCAGAGCAGAACGAACACGCCCAGGCCGTAGAGCCAGTAGGGCCGCCCCTCCTGGTGCGGGAAGCGGCCGCCGAATTTCTCGCGGCTGCGCTTCAGGAAATCGTCCAGCGAGCCGACGTTGCCGCCCGCTCCGGGCGTCCGCCGCTTGCGCGGCGGCTGGCCCCAGGGATTGCGCGGGCCGCTGCCGCCGCCGTCTCCCGAACCGCCGTCGCCCGTCGGGCCCCAAGGCCCACCGCGATTTTCGTTCATCATGGCGCCGAAACGCGCGCCCCACCCGAATAATCTTGCCATACCGCCTTTATAGGAAGCGCGGGGCCGGAAAAACAGTGGCAAGCCGAACGCCACCGCCTATCTGCGGCGGATGAGCGATGAGACGGAGTTACTGAAGGCCGCCCTTTCCTCCGTCGCGGAGGCCCGGGGCCGGATCGCGGCGCCTCGGCTGAGGGAGGGCGTGGCGAGCCTGGTCCTCGACGTCGGGGGCCTTGCGGCGCAGGAGCGCGCGGGCCTCGAGCGCTCGATCAGGGCCGCCCTGGCCGAAGTGCCCGGGGTGCGCGACGTCCGGATCGCGATGACGGCCGAGAAGGCGGAACGGACCCTCATCGCCGTGGGAAGCGGCAAGGGCGGGGTCGGCAAGTCGACGGTCTCGGCGAACCTGGCGGTCGCGCTCGCTAGGTCCGGCCGCAAGGTCGGGCTCGTCGACGCCGACATCTACGGCCCTTCCCTGCCCCGGATCATGGGCAATTCGGATCGCCCGGAGCTCAACGAGAAGAGGATCGTCCCGGTCGAGGCTTACGGCGTGAAGATGCTTTCGATCGGGCAGCTCGTCGAGCCCGGCACCGCGCTGGCCTGGCGCGGTCCGATGATCGCCAGCGCGCTCGGCCAGCTGATGGAAGGCGAATGGGACGACCGGGAGCTGATGATCGTCGACCTGCCGCCGGGGACCGGCGATATCCAGATGTCGCTCATCCAGAAGTGGAAGCCGGCGGGGGCCGTCATCGTTTCCACGCCGCAGGATCTGGCCCTCATCGACGCCACCCGGGCGATCGACCTGTTCCGCAAGATGGATGTGCCCCTGCTCGGCCTGGTGGAGAACATGTCCGGCTATGCCTGCCCCCATTGCGGGGAGGTTTCGGATCCCTTCGGCGCCGGCGGCGCCGAAGCCGCGGCCAAGGTCATGTCGATCCCGTTTCTCGGCCGGATCCCCCTCACCCTCTCGATCCGCCGCGATTCGGACGCGGGCGTTCCGCCGGCCGCGGGCGAGGGCCCCGAGGCGGAGGCGTTCGCCGCGATCGCCGCGCGGCTGATGGAGCGGATCGCGGCCAGGTGAGTTGCCTCGTCATCCCCGCGGAAGCCGGGACCTCGGGTCGCTAAGGCGCCGGCGCCCGTCACCCTACGAGGCCCCGGCTTTCGCCCGAGTAACGGAGATAGAAATGCCCCTTACGCGCGACGAAGACATTTACGAGCTGCTCGCCTCCACCCGCACCATCGCGATGATCGGTGCGTCCGACCGGCCGGACCGGCCGAGCTACGGCGTGATGCGCTTCCTCCAGGACCAGGGCTATCGCGTTTTCCCGGTGAACCCGCAGATCACCGGCGAGCATGTCCATGGCGAATATGTCTGGCGCGAGCTCGCCCAGATCGGCGAGCCGATCGATCTGGTCGACATCTTCCGGCGTCCCCAGGCCGCGGGCGAGGCCGTCGACGAGGCGATCGCCGCCGGAGCGCAGGCGGTCTGGCTCCAGATCGGCGTGATCAACGAGGAGGCGGCGGCGCGGGCGGAGGCGGCGGGACTCAAGGTGGTGATGGACCGCTGTCCGAAGATCGACATCCCGCGGTTGAGAGTGCCGAGGATCGCTTGATTCCTCCCCGCGATTTCGCGGGGAGGGAGACCAGGCGAAGCCTGGTGGAGGGGCTCTTACGAGTCAGTAAGCCCCTCCACCGTGCTTCGCACGGTCCCCCTCCCCTGCGAATGCAGGGGAGGATTTGACGGCACCCGCGGCGAACCTCGCCCCCTCCAAATGCGATCTCGATCCTCTCAGAAGCCGGACCCGGCGGTTCGCGAAATCGACCGAAACCCTGTCGAACAGGCGAAGCGCGTCCATTCCCAGCAGCAGCGCCGGCCGGTCCGACAGCCCCAGCTTCGAGAAAGGATGCACGTCGGCGAAGGCCACCGGCATGTTCTGGATGTCGATGCCGCCGAGGCGGATCCTCTTCACGATCGTCTGGTCCGCGGCGATCTGGCCGCCGGTGACGCTCTGCAGCAGGATCGGGGTGGGCGTGCGAAGCCGCCCCTTCGCCTCGAGCTTGCGCCGGAGCACGTTGTTGGCGACCGTCGTCTGGGCGCCCGTATCGAGGATCACCCAGACCTTCTGGCCATCGACGGAGGCGTCGACCAGGACGAGATGGCCGAGCCGGTTGCGGGCGGTGACGACGATCGTTCCGGCGGGCCAGGATTGCTCCCGCTTTCGGCTGTTGGTGACCGTCATCTGCTGGCGCACGAAATCGAAGGAAACCCGCTGGGATTGAAGCGAATCCACCCCCAATATCCCTTCGGCCCCGATGTACCGCCTCTGCAGCGCGGGCGCGTGGATGTCGCGAACGCTGCGTCCGCCGACCTCGAGCGCGGGGATGAGCACGGTCCGGATCTGGCTCACTTCGGTCATGCTGTGGAGCCGGGCCCGGTTGCCGAGCCCCAGCCGGAGATCGCGCGCCAGCTCCTCGGCGATGGCCGTCCGCTCGGCGCCCGTATCGACGACGAAGTCGTAAGGACCGCTGTCGCCGATCGTGACCGGCACGGTCATCCGCGCCCAGCGGTCCTGGTCCGTGCCGAGGACAATTCCCTCTTCCTCCGGCCCCGCCGCCGGCGCGGGCTCCTGACCGCTGAGCGGCGCGGAAGCGGCGAGAGCGGCCGCGGCGAAGGTCGGAACGAGCAGCCGAAGCTTCATGGATCATCCTCCTGACCCCGTCCTAGCAGGTGTGCGGCCGGAACAGAAACGGGCGCTGCCAACGGGCGCTGGGCTGCGACGAACTCTTGATCCTTCCTTCTGACGGGAGAGATTTCTAGACCAGGTCCAGCGCTCGCTCGCGCAGCCGTTCCAGCGCCTCGGAATGGATGCCCGGGGTTGCGACCAGCACTCCGAACGCCTCGCCGCTGGCGCTGTTGAAAGCGAGCGGCTGGCCGAGCGCGCCGCTCACCGTCGCGCCGGCTTCGGACGCGATCAGCGCCGCCGCGGCGATGTCCCATTCGAAGCCCCATCGCAAGGTCGCGACCAGGTCCGCCTCGCCCGCGGCGACAAGCCCGATCCTGAGCGCGATCGAATTGGGCGTCGGAACGGCGACCAGATCCCGGTCGGCATCCGGCAGGTGATAGGCGGGAACCCTTGCACCGGCCAGCGCCCGCCGGCCGCTGACCCGAAGCGGCTCTCCGTTGCGCCGGGCGCCGCCGCCCTTGCGCGCGGTCCAATGCTCGCCGCGCGCGGGAGCGTCCAGGACCCCGATCAGCGGAGTGCGTTCTTCAACGAGTGCGACGGACACGCACCAGCCCGGGCGGCCGCCCAGATAGTCACGGGTGCCGTCGATCGGATCGACCACCCACAGCCTCGGCCGCTCCATCCGGTCGGACGCGTCGAGGGTCTCTTCCGACAGCCAGCCGGCCTCCGGGTCGAGCTCCGTCAGGCGCTCCCGAAGAAAGGCGTCGATCTCCAGGTCGACGTCGCAGACGGGGCTTCCGGCGGCTTTTTCCCACCGCTTGAAGCTGCCGCCGCGGCGGCCGGCGGCGATCCGCCCCGCTTCCCCGACGATGGCCGAGACGGCTTCAAGCACCGGCCACCATCATCCCGTCGATCCGCAGGGTCGGGACGTTGGCGCCGTAGCGGAATTCGAGATCGTCGGCCGGGACGAGCCGTGCGAACATCTCCAGGAGATTGCCCGCGATCGTGATCTCGGCGACGGGAGGGCCGAGCTTGCCGTTCTCGATGATGAATCCGGAGGCTCCGCGGCTGTAATCGCCAGTGACCGGATTGACTCCCTGGCCGATCAGCTGGGTGACGTAGACGCCGCTCTCCACCTCCCCGATCAGCTGCTCGGCGCTCAGCCCTCCCGGCTCCATGTAGACATTGGTCGCGCCGACGCTGGGGCTTCCGCCGGCGCTTCGCTTGGCGTGGCCGGTCGGTTCCCGGCCGAGCTGCCGGGCCGACGCGCTGTCGAGCAGCCAGCCGGTGAGCCGGCCGGCCTCGATCAGGTTCGAGGCCCGGGTAGGAAGCCCCTCCCCGTCGAACGGCTTGGAGCGAAGGCCCCGCCGGCGGTGGGGATCGTCCCGGATCGTGACGCCTTCGGCGAACAGTAGCTCCCCCTCCTTGTCGAGGAGGAAGCTGGTCCGGCGGGTGATCGAAGGCCCTCCGATCGCCGTCGTCAAATGGCCAAGCAAGGTGTTGCCCACCCGAGGATCGAACAGCACTGGCATGGTCCCGCTCGGCAGCTTGGCCGGCCGCAGCCGCTCCACGGCGCGCTCCCCCGCCAGCCGTCCCACGGCTTCGGGGTCCTGAAGGTCGGCGTAATGGCGGACGCTGTCATAAGCATAGTCGCGCTGCATCTCGCCGCCCGCGCCCGCGATCATGCTTGCGGACGAGGAATAGCCGCTTGCGGAATAGCCGCGGCAAAAACCGTGGCTGGTGGCGAGCGCGGTGACCGTGCGGCCCGCGCTCACGCCCGAGCCGTCGCTGTTGGTGACTCCCGCGACGGCCCTCCCGGCCTCGTCGATGGCGAGGGAACGGGCCTTGAGCTCGAGCGGCGAGGGATCGGCGCCGTCGTCCGTCTCGACGTCGGGCCCGGGCTCCCGCATCAGCTTCTCCTCGGGCGCGAGACCCGCCCACGGATCCTCCGGCGCCTCGCGCGCCATCGCCGCCGCCCGCTCGACCAGCGCCTCCAGCGCCTCGTCCGACAGGTCGGACGAGGAGACGGTCGCCGAGCGGCGGCCGACGAAGAAGCGAAGCCCGATCGACTCCCCTTCGGCCCGGGAGACATCCTCCAGGTCGCCGAGGCGCACTTGCACGCTGGTCGAGGATTCGGCCTGGTAGAGGGCGTCGGCCGCGTCGGCGCCCGCGCGGGCGGCGCGCTCGACCAGTGCGGCGGCGCGCGCCTCGGCTTCGATTGTGCTCAGCATCCACGCCACCTAGGGCGGATAGGCCGCGAAATCTAGGAGGTGCCGACCACGAGGCACGCCAGGAATAGGATGAAACCGGCCATGCGGTTGGACCGGAACTTCGAAAGGGCATCGGCGCCGTCGTCGGGCTTCAGCGCCGCCACCTGCCAGGCAAGCTGCCCCGCCATCGGCAGCAGCGCGATCAGCGATAGCCCGTCCGGCCGCACCCGCCACAAGGCCACCGCCCACGAGGCGAGTGCGAGCGCGTAGCAGACGGCCACGCCGCTCCGGGCGTGCCTCCCCAGGGCCAGGGCGGAGGATTTCACGCCGACCAGGGCGTCGTCCTCGCGGTCCTGGAGGGCGTAGATGGTGTCGTAGCCGATCACCCAGAAGATCGACCCCGCCCACAGGATGAACGCGGCCGGATCGAGCTCCCCGCGCGCCGCCGGCCATCCGACCAGCGCGCCCCACGAGAAGACCAGGCCGAGCCAAGCCTGTGGCCACCAGGTGATCCGCTTCATGAAGGGATAAGCGGCGACGGGCGCGAGGCTCGCGAGGGCGACGATCTGCGCCGTGCGCCCGAGCTGGAGCAGGACCAGCAGCCCAATCGAGCCCAGCACCGCGAGCAATATCCACGCGCCGCGCAGGCTCGCCCGTCCGCTCGCCAGCGGCCGAAGCCGAGTGCGCTCCACCTTCGAATCGAGGTCCCGGTCGATCATGTCGTTCCAGACGCAGCCGGCGCTCCGCATCGCCCAGGCGCCGATCGCCAGCCACAGGATGAGGCCGATGCCGTTCGGTCCCATCCCGGCAAGAGCGACGCTCCAGGCGCACGGCCAGAAGAGCAGCCAGGCTCCGACGGGCCGGTCGAGCCGCATGAGCGAGGCGTAAGGCCGGATCGGGCGCGGCAGGGCCCCAATCAGGCCGCCGCGTTCGCTGTCCGGAACGATATCGTCGGGATGGGTCGCCATCGCCGCGACCCTATCCTTTGATTCGGAGCGAAGTCGAGGGCGGCGGTCCAGGGTTGAAAAGGAAGAAGGTGGAGCCCGGATCAAGTCCGGGGTGACGACTTGGGATCGCGCGGGTAGTGGAAAGCATGCCCGCAACCCCCGCCTGGCCGCCCGCAAGCCTCCCACGCCTGTTCGTTGCGCAGACGCTGACGGAAGGAGCGATGCTGACGCTGGACGGGGCGCCCGCCAATTATCTCGGCAACGTCCTCCGCCTCGGCGAGGGCGCCCAGGTGAAGCTGTTCGACGATCGCACCGGGGAATGGCTGGCCGAGATCAGGCAAGCCGGGAAGAAGCGGCTCACGCTCGCCATCGTGCGGCGCCTTCGAGCGCGGGAGCCCGTGCCGGATCTCTGGCTCCTGTTCGCGCCGATCAAGCGCGGCCGGATCGACTGGCTGGTGGAGAAGGCGACCGAGCTCGGAGTCGCGCGGATCGTGCCCGTCCTCACCCGCCGAACCGTCGTCGAGCGCCTCAACCTCGACCGCCTGCGCGCCCATGTCGTCGAGGCCGCCGAGCAATGCGAGCGCACCGCCCTCACCGAGCTGGCGGAGCCCCAGAAGCTCGGCGCCCTTCTTGCCGGCTGGCCGGACGGGCGGGTCCTGTACTTCGCGGACGAGAACGGAGGGGAGCCGATGTCCGCCGGGCCGGGCCCGGCCGCGATCCTGGTGGGGCCTGAAGGCGGCTTCACCGACGAGGAGCGCGCGTCGATCCGAAGCCTGCCGCAGGCGCGACCCATCAGCCTTGGGCCCCGGATCCTGCGCGCCGACACCGCGGCGCTGGCCGCGGTCGCCGTCTGGATGGGCATGGCGGGCGACTGGCACGACTCCTCCCCGCGCTTTCGCGGGGAAGGGGACCGCGCGTAGCGCAGTGAAGGGGGTCTGCAGCGTTAGAAGAGCCCCTCCACCATGCCTTCGCCCGACGGCTGCTGCGCAGCCGGTTCCGGCTCTCGGCATGCCCCCGGCATGCCGACCCGCCTACACCCCCCTCCCCTGCGAATGCAGAGGAGGAATGGAGGCTGGCGGGCCTCCGATCCGCCCGCTAGGGAGCGCCGATGACGACCCGGACCGAAACCGCTCGCTTGGATCCGCCGATCGAGAGCCGCGACGACCTGCTCGCCCCCTTCGTGAAGGGCGAGAAGCCGGAAAGCGCCTGGCGGATCGGCACCGAGCACGAGAAGTTCGTCTACCGCCGCTCCGACCACCGCGCCCCTTCCTACGAAGAGCCGGGCGGGATCCGCGACCTGCTCTCGGAGCTGACGGCGTTCGGCTGGCAACCGGTCGAGGAGAGCGGCAAGGTCATCGCGCTTTCGGGCAGGGACGGCAATGTCAGCCTCGAGCCCGCGGGACAGCTCGAGCTTTCGGGAGCGGCGCTCGAGAACCTCCACCAGACATGCGCGGAGGCCGGGCGCCACCTCGAGCAGGTGAAGATCGTGGGCGACAAGCTCGGCCTCGGCTTCCTCGGCCTCGGCATGTGGCCGGACAAGACCCGCGACGAGCTTCCGCGGATGCCCAAGGGCCGATACGCCATCATGCTCCGCCACATGCCGCGCGTGGGCGGCCTCGGCCTCGACATGATGCTTCGCACCTGTACCATACAGGTTAATCTGGATTATAGTTCGGAAGCCGATATGGCGCAGAAGTTCCGAGTGGGCCTGGCTTTGCAACCGCTCGCCACCGCGCTTTTCGCCAACTCCCCGTTCACCGAGGGGCGGCCGAACGGCTTCCTCTCATTCCGGAGCCACATCTGGTCGGACACGGACGCCGCGCGCACAGGAATGCTCCCCTTCGTATTCGAGCACGGCTTCGGATATGATCGCTACATCGACTATGCGCTCGATGTGCCGATGTACTTCATCTATCGCGACGGTCGCTACATCGACGCGGCCGGCCTCTCCTTCCGCGATTTCCTGAAAGGCGAGCTCTCCGTCCTGCCGGGCGAGAAGCCCAACCTGTCCGACTGGACCGACCATCTCTCCACCGCCTTCCCGGAGGTGCGGCTGAAGAGCTTCCTGGAAATGCGCGGCGCGGACGGCGGCCGGTGGAGCAAGATCTGCGCCCTCCCCGCTTTGTGGGTGGGCCTGCTCTACGACCAGTCGGCGCTGGACGCGGCCTGGGACGAGGTCAGGCACTGGCCGCTCGAGGAGCGGCAGCGCCTCCGCGACGACGTTCCCAGGCTCGGCCTGGCCGCCCGCACCCCTACCGGCGAGCCGCTCCGCGACCTCGCCGCGCGGATCCTCTCAATCGCGGAAGCCGGCCTCAAGGCCCGCGCCCGCCACAATCAGGCCGGCGACAACGAGAGCGGCTTCCTCGATCCGCTGCGCGAGATCGTCGCCCGGGGGACCACTCCGGCCGAGATGCTGCTCGAGCGGTACCACGGAGAGTGGAAGGGCGACGTGAGCCGGATCTATGACGAGATGAGCTTTTGATTTTCGTCATGCCGGACTTGATCCGGCATCCATGAACACGGAAGGTCTCGATCCTCATGCGGCGGTGTTCATGGACCCCGGATCAAGTCCGGGGTGACGGCGGAGAAACGAAGATGACGGAGCTGCGCACCCTCTACCCGCCTGTCGGGCCTTATGAGAGCGGCCGGCTCGACGTTGGCGACGGCCACAGCCTTTATTGGGAGCGCTGCGGCACTCCGGGCGCGAAACCGGTGGTCTTCCTCCACGGAGGCCCGGGCGCCGGCTGCAGCCCGGATCACCGCCGCCAGTTCGATCCGGCGCGCTACGAGATCCTGCTCTTCGACCAGCGCGGCTGCGGCCGCTCCACTCCCCACGCCAGCCTCGAGGCGAACACGACCTGGCACCTCGTCGAGGACATCGAGCGGCTGCGGGTCCTTTCGGGGCACGACAGGTGGATGGTGTTCGGCGGCTCCTGGGGCTCGACCCTGGCGCTCGCTTACGCGCAGACCCATCCCGAGCGGGTCAGCGAGCTGGTGCTTCGCGGGATCTTCACTTTCCGGCAGACGGAGCTGGACTGGCTCTACCGGTACGGCGCCTCGGAGGTCTATCCCGACAAATGGCGCGACTTCCTCGCTCCCATCCCGGAAGCCGAGCGGGACGATCTGGTGACCGCCTACCAGAGGCGCCTTACCGGTTCCGATCCCGCCGAGCGGCTGGCGGCGGCCAAGGCGTGGAGCCAGTGGGAGGCGGAGACCGTCACTCTCCTCCCCAGCCCGGCGACGATCGCCGCGCATACGGACGACGACTTCGCCGTCGCCATCTCCCGAATCGAGAATCACTACATGGCCAATCGCGGCTGGCTCGAGGAAGGGCAGCTGATCGCCAGCGCGGGCCGTCTCCACGGCATCCCGGGAGTGATCGTCCAGGGGCGCTACGACATGTGCACCCCGCCCGCCGCCGCCTGGGACCTGCACGAGGCCTGGCCGGACGCCAGGCTCGAGATCGTCCACGGCGGGCATCTGTTCAGCGAGCCGGCGGTGCTCGACGGGCTGATCCGGGCCAGCGACGGGTTTGCTTCTTAATCCTCCCTGCCGCGAAGCCGTGGGGAGGATTAGTGCCCCGGCTTATACACCCGCTCCGTATGCCCCTTGAGCTGGTCGGCGTAGAAATAGACCTCCCGCAAAGCCCCCTTCGCGTAGCGCTCCGCCTGGTCGTTGAAGTGGGGCGAGCCCGGATGACCGCTCTCCCCGCCCGCGGTCACTGCAAGCGCCCGAACCTTCGGCCCGAACTCGACGACGGCGACGAAGCTGTTGCCGCTCGTCCCGTACCAGCGCTTCGAGCCGTTCCTCGGAGCCGCGCCGAACGAAGCGAGCGAGCCCCAGCGGCCGGAGGTGAAGGCGACGGGCAGGCTGGGCCCGGCATCGAAGAAAGGATGGGCAATGTCCGCGGTAAGGCGCTGGAAGCGGTTCACCTCGCCCCAGGGCGTGTGCCAGCGGCCGAAATCGCGCTTCAGCTGGTCCGACACCGAAGCCAGGGCCTCTAGCTTGCGGCGCGCCGGCAACGCGTCGATCAGGTCGATGGGGACCATCGGCGCCTGCCCGTCCCTGCGCACCTCGGCCCACAGACGCTCGCCCCAGAACATCGCCAGCGTCGTTTCCACCGAAGCGGCGCTCCAGCGATAATCCCAGCTCCTCAGCATCGCGACCTGAGCTCGCAGGCGGCCTTTGAGCGGGTTGGATTCGGCCGCCTTGTCCCAGGCCGCGACGAGCCCCGGTATCAGCCGCGCGAAGGCGGTCTGGTAGGGATCGTAGGCCGCGTCGCGAAGCCCTTCGAGGGTCAATTGCCGCTTCTCGCTGAGCAGGCGCACCGCCTGAAGCCCGCGCGGAGTTTCACCGAACATGTCCATGTAGCGCGGGAAGTCGGCCGGCCGGGGGCTGTCGGGCCCGGCCGCCGAATAGGGCCAGTTGTTGGTGTTCTGGATCCAGCCGCCC
>DASVTN010000063.1:0-35664 GCA_036387555.1 Allosphingosinicella sp.
TAATCTGGGATTCATCAACCTGTTGCCAATCCCGATGCTCGACGGGGGCCACCTGTTCTTCTACGGGATCGAGGCCGTCCGCCGGAAACCCTTGCGGCCGGAGGCACAGGAATGGGCGTTCAGGACCGGCTTGGCTGCCCTTCTCGCGCTCATGATTCTCGTCACATTCAACGATTTGGCCTCTTTTGGCCTGTGGTCGAAGCTTGGCGGGTTGATCGACTGAGCAGGATGGGGCAGGGCAGGGGCGACAGGGAAACAGGACGGCCGCTCGTGCCGTCCGTTCAGTCAAAGGGCGGGGACGCGTGACACCCAAAAATTCATTTTCAAAGGGCCGGCGGCTTTGTTCTGTCCTGCTCGTCGGCACTACATTGGGCGGAATGTCGCTGCCTGCTCATGCACAGGAAGCGGTTGCGCCGCAGCCGGCGCCCGTGGCTTCCGCGCCCCAGCCGGAATCGACGGTTATCCGCTCGATCTCGGTCACCGGCAATCAGCGGCTCGAGCCGGAGACGGTGGTCTCCTACGTCCGGCTGCGCGTGGGCGAGGCCTATGACAAGGAGCGCCTGGACGCGGCCCTGCAGGATCTTTACGCCACCGATCTGTTCGCCGATGTCGGGATTCGCGACAATCAGGGCAACCTCGTCATCGAGGTGCGCGAGAGCCCGGTCGTCAACCGGATCGTTCTCGAGGGCAACAAGCGGCTCAAGAACGACAAGATCACGCCCGAAATCCGCCTTGCCCCGCGGCAGATCTTCAGCCGCGCGAAGGCGCGCGCGGACGTCGCCCGCATCATCGAGCTCTATCGCCGCCAGGGCCGTTTCGCGGCCACGGTCGAGCCGAAGATCGTTCAGCTGGAGCAGAACCGGGTCGATGTCGTCTACGAGATCAGCGAAGGTCCCAAGTCGGGCATCCGCCAGATCAACATCCTCGGCAACGAGCGTTTCAGCGACAGCGATCTTCGCGGTGAAATGGTCACCAAGCGCACCGGCCTGCTGAGCTTCCTCGGCTCGGGCGACGTCTACGATCCCGACCGGCTCGCCTTCGACCAGCAGAAGCTCAGGATGTTCTACCTGACCAACGGCTATGCGGACTTCCGGGTCGTCTCGGCGGTGGCCGAGCTGACTTCCGACCGGCGCGACTTCATCATCACCTACGTGGTCGAGGAAGGCGAGCGCTACAAGTTCGGCGACGTCAAGGTCGAGAGCGGAATCCGCGACTTCAGCGGCGAGCAGCTGACCCGGATCCTGCCGATGAAGGCGGGCGACTGGTACAACGCCAAGCTGGTGGACGACACGATCACCTCGCTGAACGAGAGCGCCGGCCTGTTCGGCTATGCGTTCGCGGACGTGCAGCCCAACTTCCAGCGCAGCAAAGACACCAAGACCATGTCGGTCACGTTCAACGTCGGCGAGACCCCGCGGGTCTATGTCGAGCGGATCGACGTCAGCGGCAACACGCTCACCCGCGACAAGGTGATCCGCCGCGAGTTCCGCCTGGCGGAAGGCGATCCCTTCAACACCATTCGGGTGAAAAGGTCGCGCGACCGGATCCAGTCCCTCGGCTTCTTCCAGGAGAATCTGGAGGTCGAGCAGACCCAGGGGTCGACGCCCGACCGGGTCATCCTGTCGACGGCGCTGGAGGAGAAGGCCACCGGCCAGCTCCAGATTTCCGCCGGCTTCTCGAGCCTCGAGCGCTTCCTCATCAACCTGTCGATCGAGCAGCGCAATTTCAGGGGCATGGCGCAGACGCTGCGCGCTTCGGTGAATTATTCGAGCTACTCCAAGTCGCTCGAGCTCGGCTTCACCGAACCCTATGTGTTCGACCGCAACATCGCCATGGGCTTCGACCTGTACCGGCGCGATTATTCGAACTTCAACCTGATCGGCAACGAGCGCAACACGACCTACAAGCAGGTCAGCACCGGCCTTCAGCTGCGGGGTGGCGCTCCGCTCACGGAATATATGCAGCTGGGTCTGCGCTACGGTCTGAACCGCGACAGCGTGACGCTCGACGAAGCCGCCTATTTCTTCGATCCCGACGGTCCGGGCCCGCAGCCGGCCATCTGCGACCCGCTTCGGGTGGGCCGCTATTTCTGCGAGGCGATCGGGAAGCGGACCACCTCCTCCATCGGCTATTCGCTGCTGTACGATTCGACCAACAACCGCATTCGGCCGACCCGGGGCAATCGCCTCACGCTCAACCAGGATTTCGCCGGCCTCGGCGGCGACGTCAAATATCTGCGCACCCGCGCCAATGCCGCCAAATATTGGCAGCTCGGCACCGGCTTCGTCTTCTCGACCTCGATCGAGGGCGGCTACATCCACAGCTTCGAGAAGAGCCCCGGGCCCTTCCAGGATCCGGTCCGGATCACCGACCGCTTCTTCCTGGGCGAGCCTCAGATCCGCGGCTTCGACATCCGCGGCGTCGGCCCGCGCGTGCTTCGGATCCCCTATGTCGACGGAGTGCTGACGGAGGACCGCAAGCGGATCGACGATTCCGCGCTCGGCGGCCGCGCTTATTATGTCGGCCGGGCCGAGCTCGAGCTGCCGCTCAGCTCGAGCTTCCGCGAGATGGGCCTGCGCCCCTCGATCTTCGTCGACGTCGGCGCCCTGTGGGGCCTCAAGAATCCGGGCACCAATCCCGTTCCCCTGAACGACCCGCTGACTTTCGACCGCTGCTTCGACAACAACGGCAACAGCACCGTGCGCCCTGATAATCAGCAGTGCGCCCAGGGCACCGTGCTGATCCCCGGAATTCAGCCGTTCGACGAACAGTTCAAGGGCAATACGCCGAGGCCGCGCCTCTCGGTCGGCTTCGGAGTCAATTGGAACTCGCCTTTCGGTCCGTTCAGGATCGATATAGCCAAGGCGCTCTTAAAGGCTGACGGGGATGACACCAAGCTTATCACCTTCAATGTAGGAACCGCATTCTGATGAACAAACTTGCTTTCGGGACGGCTCTCGCCGCCCTCTCCCTCGCGCTGCCGGGCACGGCCCAGGCGCAGCGCGCCCCCGGCGCCGTCATCGTCGTCGTCGACACCGACCGCATTTACCGTGAATGCAACGCCTGCCGGACCGCCCAGACCACGCTTCAGGGCCAGATCACCGCGGCCCGCACCCGCGCCCAGCAGCTCAATCAGCCGCTGGATACCGAAGCGCAGTCGATCCAGACGGCGGGCAACGCCCTTCGCAACCAGACCGGCGCGGCGCGCACCGCCGCCGAAACCGCCCTCAGCACCCGGATGCAGCAATTCCAGCAGCGCCAGACGGCCGCCCAGCAGGAGGTCGCCCGGCTGGACCAGAACATCCAGTCGACGCAGGCCCACGTGCTTCGGCAGATCAACGCCCGGCTCGTTCCGGCCATCAACCAGGTGATGACGGCGCGCGGCGCCAACCTCGCGCTCGATACGAATGCGAGGCTCACCAGCGCACCGGCGCTGGATGTCACCAACGACGTCCTGACTGCGCTGAACGCGTCGCTGCCCTCGGTCAGCGTCACGCCGCTGCCGCAGGCGCAGCAGCCCGCGCAGCCCCAGCCCCAGGGCCGGTGAGCTCCGATCCGGCCAGCGCCGCCTCCCCGGCTTCCGCCGGGGGCTCGCTCGATATCCGTCGGGTGATGGCGGCGCTGCCGCATCGCTACCCCTTCCTGCTCATCGATCGAGTCGAGGAGCTGGTTCCGAAGAAGCGGATCGTCGCGATCAAGGCGGTGACGATCAACGAGCCTTTCTTCCAGGGTCATTTCCCCGGCCGGCCGATCATGCCCGGAGTCCTGCTCGTCGAGGCGATGGCGCAGGCCTCGGGCGTGCTAGCGGTCGAATCCCTGGGGCTCGCCGGCACCGGCAAGCTCGTCTATTTCATGGCGATCGACAGCGCCAAGTTCCGCCGCCCCGTCGAGCCCGGAGTGCTCCTCAGGATCGAGGTCGAGCTGGTGCAGGACCGGGGAAGCGTCTGCAAGTTCGCCGGCAAGGTGCTGATGGACGGCAAGATCGCCGCCGAGACCAACTTCACCGCGATGATCGCGGATCCTCCGGCATAACATCCTCCCCATGCAGAGCATGGTGAGTGGGACCATGCCAAGCATGGTGGAGGTATATGCGCAGTGCTCAGGCAGTTCGCGCGCGAACCTCTCAAGCCCCGCCGGCTACCGCTCCATCGACGACCCGCTAGCAGGTCGTCCACGGGTGGTCCCCCTCCCCATCTCGCGATGGGGAGGACAGGGCATTCCATTGCCCCTCCTCTTTCCTGATCCCGAACGCCTCCTCCAGCCGGGTGGATTGAAGCATGGCCGCCGGCTCGCCCTCCGCGGCGATCTCGCCGCCTTCCATCAGCACCAGCCGGTCGGCATAGCGGGCGGCCAGATCGAGGTCGTGCATCGCGACGATCGCGCCCTGACCGTTCCTGGCGGCTTCGCCAAGCCGCTCCATCAGCCGCAGCTGCCAGAGCGGATCGAGATTGGCGACCGGCTCGTCGAGCAGCAGCAACCTCGGCCGAGGCGCGAGCGCCCGGGCGATCAGCACTCGGCTGCGTTCGCCGGTAGAGAGCCGGTCGACCCGCCGGCCGGCGAAGGAAGTCAGGTCGAGCGCCGCAAGGGCTTCGTCCGCCTCGGAATCGCTCGCGCCGAGCCGGACGAGATCGCGCGCCGCCAGCGGCCAGGCGGCGTCGCGCGAGGCCGGCAGGAAGGACAGGAGCCGCCTGCGCGCCGCCGGAGGCAGCGCTTCCGGGCGCGCCCCGTCGATCCGCACCTCTCCCGAAGCTCCGCCGACCCGTGCGAGGCCGTGGAGCAGGCTGGTCTTGCCGCTGCCGTTGGGCCCGACCAGGCAGACCAGCTCCGCCGCCTCCATCCTCAGCCCCGTCGGCGCAAGCCGCCCCGCCAAAGCCACTCCGGTCGCGTCCAGCAACGGGATCATCGCGCCATCCTCCAGCGCATGTGGGCGACGAGCCAGAGGAAGAAGGGGGCGCCCAGCAACGCCGTCACGACGCCGATCGGCAGAGTCCGGCCGAGCGGCGCGCTTCGGACGACCAGGTCCGCCGCAAGCAGAAGAAGGCCGCCGATCAGCGCCGCCGGAAGGATCGCCCGGCCGGGATGGCCGCCGGTGAGCCTGCGGCCGAAGATCGGCGCGACCAGCCCGACGAATCCGATCGCTCCGCAGATCGCGACGCAGGCGCCCACTCCGACGGCGGAAAGGCAGACGATCTCCAGCCGAAGCCGGCGGACGTCGTGGCCGAAGGACTGGGCCACGTCCTCGCCCAGGGTCAGGCTGTCGATCGGCGCCCTCAGGCGAAGGAGAAGGAGGATGACCGCCACGGCGGGAACGGCCGCGAAGGCGGCCTGATCGAGGCTCCGGTCGACCAGCGAGCCCATCAGCCATTCATAGGCGTCGTAGAAGGCGAAGGGGGAGGGGGCGAGCGCCAGCGCGAGGGTGGTGAGCGCGCCGGCGAGAGCGCTGATCGCCAGCCCGGCGAGCAGCAAGGTTCCCGTCTCCGCTTTCGGCCCCGCCAGGGCGAGCAGCAGAAGGAGCGCCGCCAGAGCGCCGCCGACCGCTCCGAGCGCCAGCGCGATCGGCGCCGCGAAGCCGAGGATATAGGCGGTGATCACCGCTCCAAGCGCCGCGCCGCTCGTGGTTCCGGTGAGGTCGGGAGAGGCGAGGGGGTTGGCGAACAGCCCCTGGATCGCGGCCCCCGATGCGCCGAGCATCGCTCCGTAGACCAGCGCCAGAAGCGCCCGCGGCATCCTCAGCTCCCAAAGGAGCGCGACCGCCAGCGGCCGGTCCTGCTCCAGAAGCGCGCCGATCGGGGGCCAGGGGAGGGCGAGGGACAGCGCGAAGGCGAGCGCCGCGGCCAGAGCAATGAGAAGAAGGGCCGCTCGGTTCACGGGGCCCGGCTTTCGCTTGACCCGACGAGGGCGCGCAGCCGCTCCACCTCCTGGATCATCGCCGGGCCCAGGCAGGTCCAGGGACGGCCGTCGGTGACGAGGTTGCGCCCGCCGCGCGCCCGGCGCGCCAGCGGGTGGGACAGCCAGCGCTGCTCGCCCGAATATTGGCCGCTGCGATAGTCGCTTCGAAGGAGCACGGCCGGCGGCCGGACCAGCAGATGCTCCAGCGTTACCCGGTCGCCCGCCACCGGCCGCTGGCGAAGCCCGGCCAGGGCCATCCACTGAGCCGCGAGGCCGCCCGCGGCCACCGTGCGGCCGCCCCCGCCGAGCCACATCGAGTCCTCAAGGCGCTTCGGGCCAGCCGCCTGCAGCCGCCGGATCCGAGCCTGCAAGGCCGCGCCGGCCGTCTGTCGGCCGAGCGCCGCCGCCACACTGCCGATCGCCGACTGGATGTCGCCGAGCGACCGCGGGTAAGGCAGATCGAGGATGGGGATGCCGAGCCGCCGCGCGATCCGGCCCCGGTCGCGGGCGCCGCCGCCCATGGTCAGCACCAGGTCCGGCCGAAGCCCGGCGACCGAAACGAGGCTGCCGTCGTTGCGCCGGTAGCGCCTCGCCTCTCTCCACAGCCGGGTCTCGGCCCGCTGCTGCGCGAGGTGCGTGACCGAGGCGATCTGCGCCGGCGCCCCAAGCATCAAAAGCAGCTCGTCCGTGCACAGGTTCAGGGACGCGACCCGCCGCGGCCCGGCCTCGGCGGCTCCGGCCAGGGCGAGGCTAAGGGTCGAAGCGAAGACGAAGGCCCGCATGGACCGTCCTCCCCTGCGTCCGGTAGCCGAACACGTCCTGATAATCCGCCCCGAGCGCGTTCTCGGAGCGGGCGAAGAGCTCCATCCCCTTCCGGAATCGCCACCCGAGCTGGAGCGAAGCCAGCGAATAATCGCCGAGGCGGACCGTTCGCGCTGGGAAGCTCTCGAAATCCGTGTCCCGCCGCGCCCCGACATAAGCGAGGGTGGCGCCCCACGAAACCGGCCCGATCTCGCCCTGGCCGCCGAAGCCGGCGCTGTGCCTCGGCCTGCGGACCTCGCGCACGGCCAGGTCGCCCGCCACCTGCCGCTCCTCGGCGTCGAGATAGGTGTAGGTCGCGAAAAGCCTTCGCGCCCAGCGCGCGCGGGGCCTGACCTCGGCCAGCGCCTCGATCCCGCGCCGGAGGCTCGTTCCCGTGGCGTTGACCGTCGTCGACCGGAAAGTGGACGGATCGAAGACATCGACGATCTCGTCCCGGAGGCGAGCCCGGAAATAGCCGAGCGAGACCGTCGCCCGGCGCCATTCGCCCAAACGGACCCCCGCATTCCACCCTTGGGAGCGCTCCGGCTTGAGTTCGGGATTGCCGGCGAACGAGCCCGGGAAGAAGCCGTAGAGATCGTAGAAGGTCGGCTGGGCGATGCCGTCGCCATAGCCGGCGAGGAGCTGGACCCGCTTGACCGGCTCCGCGACCAGTCCGGCGCGGATCGTCGTCGCGTCGGCGAAGGCGCTGAACCGGTCGTGCCGGACGGCCAGCTCGGTGGTCAGCTTGCCGCTCCATTTCGCTTCCCAGGCGCCGACGGCGGCGTCGAGCTGGCGCGAGCGGTCCTGCCGCGTCGCTCCGGAATAGATTTCGTCGCGGGCCCGGAAGCGCTCCGACTGATGCTCTGCCGAGGCGGTCAGGAGATGTCCGCCCATTTTCTTCTCGACGCTCGCCGAAGCGGTGAATCGCCGGCCGAACGTCCGGTTGAGCGGCGCTCCGGCGAGCAGGTTGCGGTTGGCGCTGGCGAGCAGGCTTCCCTCGAGCCTCAGGGTCCAGCCCTGGACCTCCGCCTTTCCCCACCCGCGGACCGCGCCGATCCGGTTCCGGGTCTCGTCGAGGGTGTCGGCGCGCCGGAAAGTCAGGGGATCGAAGCCGTCATAGGCGTTGTCCGCCTCGATCCAGTGGCCGACGAGGCCGAGCTCGAGCGGCTTGACCCGAGCGTAACGGTCTCCGGGGACGAAGACGAGCTTCAGGCTTGCCGACCGGTTCTCGAAGCCGTCGCGATCGCCTCCGCCGGCGAAGGAGTCGATCCCGTCGCTCCTCATCCACGAGCCGGTGGCGGCAAGGCCGACCTCGCCGGCCCAGGCGACGGCCGAGGCGGAGGCGCGGGCGCTGTCGAGGCTTCCATATTCTCCGCGGGCGCCATAGCCCTGGCTGCTCGTACCGGCATCGGGAGTGCCGGCGATCACGACTCCGCCTATGGCCTCCGATCCCCAAAGCGCCGAGCGAGGCCCGAGCAGAAGGCCGATCTGGTCGGCGAAATCCACTCCGAGCAGCTCGAACCGGGCCTCGTTGCCCGCGGCCGGATCGTTGAAGCGGATCCCGTCGACGACGAGCAGGGTGTGGTTGGCTTCGGCGCCGCGCAGCCGGACCTGCGTCTGGCTTCCCCGCGGACCCGAGACCGCGACCGACGTCCCGGGGTAGAGGCGCAGATAATCGGCCGCCATCGGCAGCCCCGCCGCTTCAGACAAGGCGGGGATCGCCCGGACCGGGGCGGGCGCTTCGTAAGACGGGTGCGACGCGGGGTGGCCGCGCTCGCCGGTGACGACGATCTCCTCGACGTCGGTTTCGGCCTCCGTCGTGGCCGGCGCGGAGGCGGCGGCGACGAGAGTGATCAGGATCGGGTGCATCGAGAACCTCCTTTGCAACGACAACCAGTCGTCTCGGAGGAACCGCGGGCGGACGAACGCCCCCGACGCCACGCACGAACGGCTGGTCCCGGCCGGGTGCGGACGACGGCGAAGGCAGGTTCCTGACTCTCGGCCGGGGGGCCGATCACAGTTGCGGGCACAGCGCCGGATTTCCGCCGGCTTCCCTTTTCACCCTTCCCGCGCCGCGCGTGCGGCGTGAAGGGCACCTTCGCTGAGCGGTGCTTTAGGTCACCCGGCCATTGGCGCACAACCCCCGTCATTCCGGCGGAAGCCGGGACCTCGGGCCGCGAAGTCTCGGCGGGTCTCCCGGAGGTCCCGGCTTTCGCCGGGATGACGACCTTGGCGAACTTGCCAAATTCCCACCCTTTGGGTACAGGGCCGGACGACCTTTCGCGAGGCTGGTCGGAACCAGCCACATCCCAAGGAAATCAACGGCATGAAGAACGGCGCCCATCCCGATTACCACATGATCAAGGTGCAGATGACCGACGGCACCACCTTCGACACCCGCTCCACCTGGGGCAAGGAGGGCGACACCATGACCCTCGACATCGATCCCAAGGTGCACCCGGCCTGGACCGGCGGCACCGGCAAGATGGTCGACAGCGGCGGCCAGGTCGCCCGCTTCAACAAGCGCTTCGGCGGGCTCACCCTGGGCAAGAAATAGTCCGTCATCCCGGCGAAAGCCGGGACCTCGGGGAGACCCACGGTGACTGCTCGACCTGAGGTCCCGGCTTGCGCCGGGATGACGAGTTTTGCTCCTACCGCGCCGGTCCTCGAGACCCCGCGCCTTCGTCTCCGCCCGTTCCGGGCGAGCGATCTCGACGCGCAATGGGCTTCGATGACCGACCCGGAAGTCGTCCGCTTTCTCGGCGCGGCGCCCCAGACGCGCGAGGAGACCTGGCGCAAGATCCTCGCGTCGCCGGGGCTCTGGGCGCTGCTCGGCTACGGCTATTGGGTCGCCGAGCGCCGCGAGGACGGCGCCTACCTCGGCCAGATCGGCTTCGCGGACTTCAAGCGCGAAATGACGCCCGGCATCGAGGGCATCCCCGAAATGGGGTGGATCATGGCCTCGCACGCCCAGGGCCAGGGCTATGCAAGCGAGGCCGTCCTCGCCGCCCTCGCCTGGGCGGACGAGGCGCTCGGGGGCGGCGAGATTGTCGCCATCATCAGCCACGAGAACGCGGCGTCGATCCGGATCGCCGAGAAGGGCGGCTTCACCCGCCGTGAAGAGGCCGTCTACAAGGGCGAACCGATCCTGCTGTTCAGACGGCCTGCGCGCTGACGGGTTCGCCTTGTGTCCGATCCCGGACGCGGCTGTGCGGCAGCGGACGCTTTTCACTCATCCCCAGTTCACGAAAACAGCTGTAATCGCTGGAAAGCCGTCATGTTCGCGGGAGTTGGCACAACTCCTGCTACGTTCGTGGCAGGTCGGCCGAAGAGCCAAAGGGGGGATGTATGAAATTCGGCGCTCGCGGGTCGCGTTCGACGCTTCTTCATATCGGGTGTTCCGCCTTCGCGCTCGCCGCAAGTCCGGCGCTCGCCCAGGAAACGGGCGACGCTCCGCCGCCCCAGCCGACGCTCCCCGCCGCGGCCGGGGACGCCAAGACGTTCCTGCCGGCGGATTTCACCCGCTTCGCGCCGCGCAACGCGCTCGACATGCTTCGCAACGTCCCCGGCTTCACGATCCGCGAGGCGACGCAGGAGAGGGGCCTCGGAACGGCGACCGGCAACGTCCTGATCAACGGCCAGCGCATCTCGGGCAAGTCGAACGACGTCATCACCGAGCTGGGCCGGATCCCCGCCTCCAACGTCCTCCGGATCGAAATCCGCGACGCCGCCACGCTCGACGTGCCGGGGCTTTCGGGCCAGGTCGCCAACGTCGTCGTCAAGGCGGGCGGAATGCAGGGCCAGTTCGCCTGGCGTCCGGAATTCCGCCAGCGCAACACCGATCCGCTGCTCACCCGCGGCGAGGTCTCGGTCAGCGGCAAGAAAGGCAATGTCGAATATACGCTCGGCGTCCAGAACCAGTCCTTCCGCTCCGGCGCCAACGGCCGCACCAACATCTTCCGCCCGGACGGCGAGCGGATCGAGGCCCGCGACGACGTCTTCACCGGAAACGGGGAGAATCCGAAGGCGAGCGTCCGGCTGACCTGGGACGGGCCGGGAAGCTCCGTCGCCAATCTCAACGGCTCGCTCCAAGGCTTCTATTACGATTATCGCGAAGTGGGAGAGCGGGTCGGCCCCGGCCTCGCCGACCGCATCCGCCGGGTGGCCAACGACGAGGACAGCTGGTCCTACGAGCTTGGCGGCGACTATGAATTCGCCTTGGCCGGCGGCCGGTTGAAGCTGATCGGGCTCGCCCAGGGCGGCCACACGCCCTTCGCCCAGGACGTGAGGACCAGCTTCGCCGACGGCGCGCCCGACACCGGCAGCCGCTTCAAGGAGATAGCCGACACGCGCGAGCGGATCGGCCGGGCGGAATATCGGTGGAAATGGGGCAAGTCCGATCTCCAGCTTTCCGCCGAGGGCGCTTTCAACAGCCTCGACAACGTCAGCGAGTTCCTCATCCTTCGCCCCAGCGGCCAATATGAGGAGATCCCGCTCCCCGGCGGCACCGCGACCGTTAAGGAGGACCGCTACGAGGTGATGGCGAGCCTCGGGCGGCCGCTCTCGCCCAGGCTCAGCATCCAGCTTGCCGCCGGCGGCGAATATTCGAACCTTCGCCAGACCGGCCCCGGCGGCCTCAGCCGCACCTTCTGGCGGCCCAAGGGCCTGTTCTCGGCCGCCTGGAAGGCAAGCCCGCGCCTCGACGTCAACCTGAAGCTCCAGCGCCGGGTCGGCCAGCTCAACTTCAGCGACTTCCTCGCGCGGGTGAATCTGAACAACGAAAGCACGAATGCGGGCAACGTCGAGCTGGTCCCGCAGCAGAGCTGGGAGGCCGATCTCGAGGCGACCCGCAATCTCGGCCGATACGGCTCAACCACGGTCCGGCTCTACGGCCGCCTCTACGAGGACGTGGTGGATATCATCCCGATCGGCGCCACCGGGGAGTCGGTGGGCAATATCGACAGCGCCCATGCCTATGGCGCCGAATTCAAGACCACCTTCAACTTCGATCCGCTCGGCTGGAAGGGCGCCAAGCTCGACCTTCGGGCCCAGCTTCAGGAGACCCGGGTCGAAGATCCGCTGACGGGGGAGGGGCGGCGCATCTCGAACAGCCTGATGCACTTCTTCGACATCACTCTGCGCCACGACATCCCGGACAGCGACTGGGCCTATGGGATGAACCTCAACCACCAGCTCAACGCGCTGAGCTACCGGCTGACGGAGTCCGGCCGCCAGTGGGAGGGCCCCTATTGGGGAAGCCTCTACGCGGAGCACAAGGACGTGTTCGGCCTGACCGTCAGGGCCACCATCTCCAACGTCCTCGCGGCACGAAGCATGTGGGACCGGACCGTCTACGTTGATCGCCGAACCGGCCCGATCAGCTTCATCGAGCGCCGGGACCGGCTGATCGGCCCGATCTTCTCCTTCCAGGTGAGGGGGAAGTTCTGACGCTTAAAATCTTCCCCTGCATTTGCAGGGGAGGGGGACCATGCGAAGCATGGTGGAGGGGCTTCTTCCCGACCTCAAAGAACCCCTCCACCGCGCTTCGCGCGGTCCCCCTCCCCGAGAAATCTCGGGGAGGATTTCGTCAAAACAAGGTCGTCAGCCAGTAGAAGAGCGCGCCGACGGTCGCCGAGGCGGGGATGGTGATCAGCCAGGCGGTGACGACGTTGCGGGCGACGCCCCAGCGCACCGCCGAAGCCCGCCGCGCCACTCCCGCGCCGATGATGCAGCCGGTGATCGTGTGCGTGGTCGAGACCGGTATCCCGAGCCATGAGGCGGTGAACAGCATCACCGATCCTCCGGCCGAGGCGCTGAACCCCTGGTGCTGCGACAGCTTGGTGATTCCGGTCCCCATCGTCTTGATGATCCGCCAGCCGCCCGACAGCGTGCCGAGGCCGATTGCGACATAGCAGCTGATCGCCACCCAATGAGGCACGTGGAAGTCACCGGTGAGGTAGCCGGTCGAATAGAGGAGGACCGTGATGATCCCCATCGTCTTCTGAGCGTCGTTGAGGCCGTGGCCGACCGAATAAGCGGCGGAGGAGATGAGATGGAGGGCGCGGAACTTGCCCTCCGCGCCGCGCGCGCTCGCCCGGAAGGCCAGCCAGCTGGTCACGAGCATGATCAGCATCGCCAGCATCATCCCCAGCATCGGCGAAAGGACGATCGCGATCAGAGTCTTGTTGAGCCCGGTCCACTGGACGCCGGTGAGGCCGGCATGTGCGACTCCGGCTCCGACTAGCCCGCCGACGAGCGCGTGGCTGGAAGAGGAGGGGATGCCCTTCAGCCAGGTGACGACGTTCCAGAACATCGCCCCGATCAGCGCCCCGAACACCACGGCGGGCGTGATCAGGTCCTTGTCGATCAGCCCCTTGCCGATCGTGTCGGCGACCTTGTGGAGGCTCGGCACGGCAAGCGCGAGGAAGTAAGCGGCGAAGTTGAAGAAGGCGGCGAAGACGACCGCCTGCACCGGGCTCAGCAGCCGGGTCGCGACCACGGTCGCGATCGAATTGGCGGCGTCGTGGAGCCCGTTGAGGAAGTCGAACGCCAGTGCGATGGCGATCAGGCCGATGAGCAGCGGCAGGGCCAGCTCGTGCATGTGCCGGCCTCCTCAGGCGTGGTCGATGACGACGCCGGAAATCTCGTTCGCCACGTCCTCGAACCGGTCGAGGACCCTTTCAAGGTGGCTGTAGATCTCGCGCCCGACGATATAGCCCATCGCGTTGCCGTCGCGATGCCTCAGGAAAAGCGCCTTCATGCCGGCGTCGTGTAGATGGTCGGCTTCTTCCTCGAGGTGGACGATCTGCTCGGTGATCTTGTCCAGCTCCAGATGGTGGGCGCCGATCTTGCGCATCAGCGGCATCGCCCGGCCGACCAGCTTCGCGCCCTGCTCGGCGAGCGCCGCCATGTCGCGCATCTCGGGCTCGAAATGGACGACCTCGAACTGGGTGATCGCCTTGGCCGTCTTCTGCATCTCGTCGATGGCGTCGTCCATCGAGGAGATGAGGTCGGTGATGGCGCTCCGGTCGAACGGCGTGATGAAGGTCCTGCGAACGGCGTGGAGCACTTCGCGGGTGACGTCGTCGGCCTGATGCTCGAAGTCCGAAATCCGGCGGCAGGCCTCCTGGATGCCTTCCTCCCTGGCGAACATCCGGCTCATCACCTCGGCGCCGCCGACCAGGGTGACGGCATGGCGCTCGAACATGTCGAAGAAGCCCGCCTCCTTCGGCATCATTCGACGGAACAGGCTCAGCATCTCTTCCCCCTGGACGTTTGCGGCCCCCTAGCACGCCCGGCGGGAGAATTGTTTCACTTTTGTGACGGTCCCACGGACGCGCGCCGGATCAGCCCCGCCAGATCGGCCTCGTGCACGGCGGCGGCGGCCTCCTCCGCCCGGAACCAGCGCCGCTCGCGCTGGCCCTTCTCCGGCCAGTCGTCCCGCTCCTCGGCGACGTCCATCCTGAACAGGTGGACGACGGCGGGAAGCGGGCCCCGCAGCCGCCGGCGCTTCTCATAGGAATAGAGGCCGATCGCCTCCGCCTCCACCGGCCCGATGATGCCCGCTTCCTCATAGGCTTCCTGAGCGGCCGATTCGGCCGGGCTCTTGCCGGGAATGGGATTGCCGCGCGGGACGACCCAACGCCCGGTGTCGCGCGAGGTGATCAGGAGCACCTCGATGCCGTCGTCGGCGGTCCGGCGCACCGGTATCACTCCATATTGGGTCAGCACGGCCCGTGCTCCCCGAGCCTTGGGGCAGGGCGATCCGCCACCTGCCGCCTCCCGTCGATGACGATCGGCGAGGCAAGGCCGGGCGTCTCTCCTTCGATCCCGAGGCCGCGATGGACGACCTGCGGGTCGGCGAAGACGGCGTCGACGGCGTTGATCGGGCCCGCCGGGATTCCGGCCTCCTCGAGGGCGTCCGAAAGCTCCCCGCGCCCGCGCCGGCGGATCGCGGCTTCCAGCAGCGGGATCAGCGCCCCGCGGTTCACCACCCGCGCCGGATTGGTCCGGAAGCGCTCGTCGCCGGCAAGCTCGCCAAGTCCGAGTATCGCGCACAGCCGCTCGAACTGCGCGTCGTTGCCGACGGCGACGATCAGCTCGCCATCGGCGGCGGCGAAGGCCTGGTAGGGGACGAGATTGGCGTGGCCGTTGCCCATTCGGGAAGGAACGCTTCCCGAGACCATCCAGTTCAGTGCCTGGTTGGCGAGCACGGCCACCTGCGTGTCGAGAAGCGCCATGTCGATATGGGCGCCCACGCCGCTCCGGTCCCGCTCCCTCAGCGCGGCGAGGATCGCGACGCTGGCGTAAAGCCCGGTGAACAGGTCGGCATAAGCGATTCCCGACTTCTGGGGCGCACCGTCCGGCTCCCCGGTCAGCGACATCGCTCCGCCCATTCCCTGGATGATGAAGTCATAGCCGGCGCGGGAAGCGTAGGGGCCGGTCTGTCCGAATCCGGTGATCGAGCAATAGACGAGGCGCGGGTTCAGCGCCGAGAGGGAAGAATGGTCGAGCCCGTATCTGGCGAGGCCGCCGACCTTGAAATTCTCGATCAATACGTCCGCTTCGGCGGCCAGCGCCCGCACCGCGGCCTGTCCCTCCTGCGTCTCGAGGTCGATCGCGACCGATTGCTTGCCGCGGTTGCAGCTGTGGAAATAGGCGGCGGCGCCATCGGACGCGAAAGGCGGCCCCCAGTGGCGGGTGTCGTCGCCCGTTCCGGGCCGCTCGACCTTGACCACCTCTGCGCCGAGATCGGCCAGCAGCTGCCCGGCCCAGGGCCCGGCGAGGATCCGGGCGAGCTCGACCACTTTCAGGCCGGAAAGGGGCTTATCCATGCCAATCCGTCATCCCGGCGAAAGCCCGGACCTCAGAGAGGAAAGGCACAGCGGGTCTCCCCGAGACCCCGGCTTTCGCCGGGGTGACGGTTCGCGCCGCTGCCGCGCCCGCGCCCCGTCAAAAAGCCGCAATCCCCGTGATCGCCCGCCCCAGGATCAGCCCGTGGACGTCGTGGGTCCCCTCATAGGTGTTGACCGTCTCCAGGTTGGACGCATGCCGCATCACCTGGAACTCGGCCGAGATGCCGTTGCCGCCGTGCATGTCCCGCGCCACCCGCGCGATATCGAGCGCCTTGCCGACATTGTTGCGCTTGATGAGGCTGATCGTCTCGGGGATCAGCTCGCCCTCGTCCATCCGCCGGCCGACGCGCAAAGCCGCCTGAAGGCCGAGCGTGATCTCGGTGATCATGTTGGCCAGCTTCATCTGGACGAGCTGTGTCGCGGCGAGCGGGCGGCCGAACTGCTTGCGGTCGAGCGTGTAGGAACGGGCCGCGTGGTAGCAGGCCTCGGCCGCACCCATCGAGCCCCAGGCGATGCCGTAGCGGGCGCGGTTCAGGCAGCCGAACGGACCCTTCAGCCCCTCGACGTTGGGAAGCAGCGCCTCTTCCGGCACTTCCACGCCGTCCATGACGATCTCGCCGGTGATCGAGGCGCGAAGCGACAGCTTCATCCCGATCTTGGGCGCGGTGAGGCCGTTCAGGCCCTTCTCGAGCAGGAAGCCGCGGATCTTGCCGTCATGGGCGTCGGACTTGGCCCAGACGACGAAGACGTCGGCGATAGGCGAGTTGGTGATCCACATCTTGGAACCCGAGAGGCGGTAGCCGCCGTCGATCTTCTGCGCCCGGGTCCGCATCCCGCCCGGATCGGAGCCAGCGTCCGGCTCGGTGAGGCCGAAGCAGCCGATCAGCTCTCCCGTCGCCAGCCCGGGAAGCCATCTGCGCTTCTGCTCTTCCGATCCGTAGGCGTCGATCGGATGCATGACGAGCGAGGACTGGACGCTCATCGCCGAGCGGTAGCCGCTGTCGACCCGCTCCACTTCCCGAGCCACCAGGCCGTAGCTGACGTAATTGAGGCCGGCGCCGCCATAATCGGGCGAGATGGTCGCCCCGAGCAGCCCGAGCTCGCCCATCTCCGTCATGATCTCGCGGTCGAAATGCTCGTCGAGGAACGCCTCGGTCACCCGCGGCTGCAATTTCTCCTGCGCATAGGCCCGGGCGGTGTCGCGAACGAGCCTTTCCTCGTCGGAAAGCTGAGCCTCGAGCGCGAAGGCGTCCTCCCAGTCGAACCTGCCAATAGCGGCCTCGGCCATCTCATTCCCTTCGTCGATATGGCGGACAGGGTGGGATTCGAACCCACGGTGGGCTTGCACCCACGGCGGTTTTCAAGACCGCTGCCTTAAACCACTCGGCCACCTGTCCAAGAGGGAGGGGCTCTAGCCCAAGATCGCGCCGGGCTAAACCGCCTCTTTTCCTCTCCCGTCCTGACGGGAGAGGAGGGGCCCAAGCCGAAGGCTTGGGAGGTGAGGGTCTTGCTGACTCCGCGGTACAGACCCTCACCTCCCACCGCTTCGCGGCGGGCCCCTCCTCTCCCGCGCAAAGCGGGAGAGGGTAAGTAGGGTCGCTCGTGCAACCCGCGCGGCGAGCCGAGTATCGGCGCACTCGCCGCTGTGGCATCAGGGTCGGCGAGTGGGAGAAGAATGTATGCGTTTGTCGAAGGGCATTGCGGCCCTGGCGCTGGCGGCGGCTATGCTGCCGCTGTCGAGCTCCGCTCCGGCGCAGGGCGGGCTCAGCCAATCGGGCTTCGTCGCCTATCTGTCCCAGCTAGAGGCCCAGGCCCGGCGGGCGGGGGTGAGCCAGGGAACGATCGCGAGCGTCTTTCCCAACCTCGTCTTCAGCCCGCGAACGGTCGAGCTCGACCGGGCTCAGCCCGGCGGAAGGCCGGGGAGCACCGCCAACCCGCCTTTCGCCCCCTATCGCGCACGCCACGTCAGCCCCGCGCTGATCGCCGGCGGGCAGCGCCGCTATGCCGCCAATCTGTCGCGCCTCCAGGCGATCGGCCGGCGCTACGGGGTCAATCCCTCGGTGCTGGTCGCCATCTGGGGCCATGAGACCAGCTACGGGGCGGTCACCGGCGATTTCGATCTTCTCAACTCGCTGGCATCGCTCGCCTATGACGGCAGGCGCCGCCAGCTCTTCTCGGATGAATTCGTCGCCGCACTGAAGATGATCGACCGGGGAGTCCCCAGATACCGCCTCAAGGGCAGCTGGGCCGGAGCGACCGGCCATCCGCAGTTCCTTCCCTCCGTCTGGCTCCGGCTCGGCACCGACGGCGACGGCGACGGCCGCTCCGACATCTGGCGCAGCGAGCCCGACGCGCTCGCGTCCATCGCCAATTATCTCAGCAATGCGGGCTGGAGGCCGGGCGTCCCGTGGGGCCTCGCCGTCCGGGTGCCGCCGGGCCTGGACCGGAGCCGCATCCGCAACACCCTGCGCGCGCCGCGCTGCCCGCGGGTTTACGAACGCCACAGCCGGTGGCTGACGGTCGGCGAATGGCGCCGCCTCGGCGTGGTCGCTCAATATGGCGGCTGGCCCAGGGACAGCGAAATGGCCTCGCTCATCGAGCCCGACGGGCCGAACGCGACCGCCTATCTGCTCACCACCAACTACCGCACCATCCTCGACTACAATTGCTCCAACTTCTACGCCCTGTCGGTCGGACTGCTCGCGGACGCGATCGCGCGCTGATCCGCCTCCCCGGCGAAGGCCGGCTCTCATGAACACGGACGGGTGAGGTACTGATCGGTCGGTGTTCAGGGATCCCGGCCTCCGCCGGAATGACGATTCCTTCCAAGCGATCTGGCGCGGCGCGGTGAGCCGGGTTAAACACATGACAACACTCCGGCCAAGCCGACATCACACCAGGGGACCAGTCTCAACCATGATCCGCAAAAGCCTGTTTCCGCTCGCTTTCATCGCCGCCTCGGCGCTTCCCGCGACCGCCGCCGCGCCGCCCTTCGAAACGGCCGCGCCGGTCGCCTACATGGTCGATCTGAGCTCGGGCGCGGTCCTCTATTCGAAGGATCCCGACAGGCGCATCCCGCCGGCGTCGATGGCGAAGATGATGACGACCCATCTCGCCTTCCACATGATCAAGCGGGGCGAGGCCAAGCTGGCGCAGATGTGCCAGGTCCGGCCCGAGACCTGGCGCCAGTGGCACGGCCCGCAGGCCGGCTCCACCATGTTCCTCTCGCCCGGCGAGCAGGTCAGCGTCGAGAATCTGCTGCACGGGATCGTCACCCTTTCCGGCAATGACGCCACCGTGGTGCTCGCCGAATGCCTCGCCGGCACCGAGCCCGCTTATGCGGCCCTGATGAACGCCGAGGCCAAGCGGCTCGGAATGACGAACAGCAATTTCGGCAACACCAACGGCTGGCCGGACAATGGAGTGACCTTCACCACCGCCCGCGATCTCGCCAAGCTCGCCGCGGCCACGATCCAGGAGACTCCCGACCTCTACAAGACCTTCTACCAGCGCAAGGAATTCACCTGGGGCAAGACGTTGGGCGGCGGCGCTCCGATCACCCAGGGCAACCGCAACCCGCTGCTCGGCAAGGTCGCCGGCGCGGACGGGCTCAAGACCGGCCATACCGCCGAGGCGGGCTACGGCTTCACCGGCTCGGCCGAGCAGGGCGGACGGCGGATCATCATGGTCGTCGCGGGCCTTGGAAGCTTCAACCAGCGGATCGAGGAATCGGTCAAGTTCATGGATTGGGGCTTCCGCGCCTGGAAGTCGCAGCCCTTGTTCAACCAGAACGAGAAGGTCGCCGACGCCCAGGTCCAGCAGGGCGGCGAGGATCAGGTGGCGCTGGTGGCGCCCAGGAGCATCGCCGTCACCCTGCCGGCGGGGGCCGCGGGAAGCATCCGCGCCAAGGTCGTCTACAACGGCCCGATCAAGGCGCCGATCGCCAAGGGCCAGCATGTCGCGGATCTCGTCGTGACCACCGCCGACACTCCGCCGCAAACGATGCCCCTCGTCGCAGCGGAGGCGGTCGGCGAAGCCGGCTTCTTCGGCCGCATGTGGAACGGCCTGACGTCGCTGTTCGGCTGAGGCGCGGTGCGGGGGCGCTTCATCAGCCTCGAAGGCGGGGAGGGGGCCGGCAAGTCGACCCAGCTCAAGGCGCTTGCCCGGGCGCTGCGCGGCCGCGGGCTCGAGGCGGTCGAGACCCGCGAGCCCGGCGGAAGCCCGGGCGCGGAGGCGATCCGCGGCCTGCTCCTCCAGGGCGAGGTCGACCGGTGGACGCCGCGGACCGAGGCGCTTCTCTTCGCGGCAGCCCGATCGGATCATGTCGCGCGGACGATCGAGCCCGCTTTGGCTTCAGGCAAGTGGGTGCTTTCGGACCGCTATATCGACAGCTCCCTCGCCTATCAGGGCGGTGCGGGCGGAGTCGGGATGGGCAACATCATGAAGCTCCACGAGATCGGCAGCAACGGCCTGCTCCCCGACCGGACCCTGCTTCTGGATCTGCCGCAACCGGACGCCGCCTCGCGGGAGTTCGCACGGGACGAGGGCAAGCTGGACCGTTTCGGGCGCAAGGGCGGCGACTATCACGAAGCGCTGGCGGCGGCCTTCCGCTCCCTCGCGGCCGAGGATCCCGGCCGTTTCCGGATCATCGATGCCGGAGGAAGCGTGGAAGAGGTGACGGCCAGGCTGCTCGCCGCCTTGGAGGACCTGCTCATCCCCTCCCTGGAAGGGAGGGGCTAGGGATGGGCAGGCGAGCGCAGCGAGACTTTCTACGGACTCGGAGTTTCGGCCGCCTTCGGTGGACCCACCCGCGGCCCCTCCCTTGCAGGGAGGGGACGGCATGACCCCGCTTTTCGGCCACGATTCGGCCGTCGCGGCGTTCCGCGACGCGCTTGATTCGGGCCGGCTCCACCATGCCTGGCTGATTTCCGGTCCGCAGGGCGTCGGCAAGGCGTTGTTCGCGCAGAAGGCCGCCCTTCGAGTGCTGGCGCAGGGGCAGGGGCCGGTCGACTCAGCGGGGCTCGACGTTCCCTCGAGCCACCCGGCCGCGCACCTCGCCGCGGCCGGCAGCCATCCCGATCTGATGCGCCTCGAGCGCCTGCCGCGCGAGAGCAGCGCGACCGGCGAGCTCGCCCGCAACATCAGCGTCGACCAGGTGCGCGGGCTGCAGCGCCTGTTCAACACCACCGCCTCCCTCTCCCCCTGGAGGACGGTGATCGTCGACTCGATCGACGACCTCGAGCGAAACGCGGCCAACGCCCTGCTCAAGAACCTGGAGGAGCCGCCGCCGAGCAGCGTGTTCTTCCTGGTGAGCCACGCCCCGGAGCGGCTTTTGCCTACCATCCGCTCGCGCTGCCGGCTGCTTCGGCTCTCGAGCCTCGATGACGACGCCATGACGTCGGCCCTGCGCGCCGCTGTACCCGATGCCGGGGACAAGGAGATCCGGGAGCTGACGGCGGCCGGCCAGGGCTCGCCGGGACGGGCGCTGGCCTGGCGCGGCCTCGACGTCGTGGGCCTCGACCGCGCCATCGCCGAGCTCGTCCGGGAAGGCGATCCAGGCAATGGCCGGCGGAGCGCGCTCGCCCAGAGCCTCGCGCTCAAATCCGCCCAGCCGCGCTACGAGGCGTTCCTCTCCCGCGCCCCTTCCGTCATCGCCGCCGAGGCCAAGGGGAGGCGCGGCCCCGCTCTCGCCCACGCCCTCGGCACGTGGGAACGGGCGCAAGGCCTCGCTTCCAGCGCTCGCGGTCTCTCGCTGGAACCCGAAAGCGTGGTGTTCGAGCTCGCCGGCATGCTCGCATCGCTCGCGCCGAGCCGCTAAGGCCCTTCCATGGCCGATCCTTTCTACGTCACCACCGCGATCAACTATCCCAACGGGCCGCCCCACATCGGCCACGCCTACGAGGCCGTTGCCGCCGACGTCGTCGCCCGCTTCCAGCGCTCGATGGGCCGGGACGTCTTCTTCCAGACGGGGACGGACGAGCACGGCCTGAAAATGGCTCAGGCGGCGCGTGAGAAAGGCCTTTCGCCGGCCGCTCTCGCCGACGAAATGTCGTGCATCTTCAGGAGCATGGACGAGAAGCTCAATATTTCGTTCGATCGCTTCATCCGAACGACCGAGCCCGCCCACCACCGCGCCAGCCACGCGATCTGGGAAGCGATGGCGGAGCGCGGCGACCTCTATCTCGGCCGCTACGAAGGCTGGTATTCGGTCCGCGACGAGGCTTATTACGACGAGGACGAGCTCGTCGCCGCCGACGATGGCGAGCGGCTCTCTCCGCAGGGTACGCCGGTCGAATGGACGGTGGAGGAGAGCTGGTTCTTCAGGCTCTCCGCCTATCAGGACCGGCTGCTCGCGCATTATGCGGATAATCCCGGCTTCATCCGGCCCGAGAGCCGCCGCAACGAGGTGCTTCGCTTCGTCGAGGGCGGCCTCTCCGACCTGTCGGTGTCGCGCACCAGCTTCGACTGGGGCGTCAAGGTTCCCGGAGACGAGCGCCACGTCATGTACGTCTGGCTCGACGCGCTTACCAACTATCTCACCGGCGTCGGCTATCCCGACGTCGAATCAGAAGCTTACCGGCGGTTCTGGCCGGCCGATCTCCACATCATCGGCAAGGACGTGGTCCGTTTCCACGCCGTCTACTGGCCCGCTTTCCTGATGTCCGCGGGGCTCCCGCTCCCGAAGCAGGTGTTCGGCCACGGCCACGTCCTGCTGCGCGGCGAGAAGATGTCGAAATCGGCCGGCAACGTGGTCGATCCGGCGGGGCTGATCGAACGGTTCGGCGCCGACGCCGTCCGTTACTTCCTGATGCGCGACGTCACCTTCGGGCAGGACGGAAGCTACAGCCCCGAGGCGATCGTCGCGCGCGTCAACGCCGATCTCGCCAACAGCTTCGGCAACCTCGCCCAGCGCACCTTGTCCTTCATCGCCAAGAATTGCGGCGGAGCGCTTCCCCTCGGCGGGCGGTGGGAGGAGGCCGATTCCGACCTTCTGGCGCTGGTTCGCCGGACGACGGCGAAGGACGTGCCGGCCATGTTCGCCGACCTCGCCCTGAGCCAGGGGATCGAGGCCTGGATCAAGGCCGTCTTCGCCTGCAACCAATATATAGACGCCCAGGCCCCCTGGGCCCTTCGCAAGACGGACCCGGAGCGGATGACCGCGGTGCTCGCCTGCCTGTGCGAGGCCATGATCGACCTCGCCGTCGCCATCTCGCCGGTGGTTCCGCAGTCCGCGGCGAAGCTGCTCGACCAGCTCGGCGTTCCCGCCGGCGGGAGGGACTTCACAGCGCTCGCCGACACGGGCCGCTACGGCCGTCTCGCCGGATCGGGCTTCGTCCTGGCGCCGCCCGCGCCTATCTTTCCGCGGCTGGAGCTGCCGGCGGAGGCGTGACGGCGGCGGGCGCGGCGGCGGGCGCGGGCAGGGCGGTCGTCCGCCTGACGCGCTCGAGCCGCTGCCCCTTGCGCAGGACCAGCTCGCAGGTCCGGGTTCCTTCGCAGGCGATGATCGTGCCCGTCCTGCCGTCGACCCGGATGATCCGGTCGCCGATGGCGAAGGCGTCGAAGCGCGGTTCGGGGTGAGCGTAGATGCCGAGGCCGATCGCCCCGCCGGCGATGACGATCGCGGTGGCGATCTTGCGCACCGCCCCGTCGATCGCCTCGCCCAGCATCGGGCCCCGGCGATCCGGATCGTCGGCATCGAAACTGTTGCCTGTCATTGCACCCTCCCTCGGCTCAGCCCGCACCATAGCCTAGATTTCCGTCAGTAAGCGTCGAAATCGAGGTTCCGGAAGACGACCCGGCCCGGATCGGGCACGAAGCCGCTGCCCGCCAAATCCTTGTAGACGAGGTTCAGCGGAGAGGGGCGAAGGCGCATCGGGATGGGCAGGAACGCCGAACCGGTCCAGTCGATCTCGGGATCCAGGCCGAGCCATAGACGAAGAGGCCCCGGAGCCGGGCCTGGGGCGGCCAGGCTTTCGCCGCCCGAGCCCTGATGGAGGATCGCGCCGACGCCGGGCGTTCCGGTCGCCGCGACAACGGCCGGCCGTTCGCCGCCGCGGACCGCCGAGTAGCGGGCCTCGGGATTGGCGAGCCGCCACCGAAGGGCCTCCTCGCTCCAGGTCCGCTCGACGCTGGACGGCCGGCCGCTTTCTCGGCGCACCGGCAGCCCGAAACCCAGCCGGGCATCGAGAGGCCGCAGCATCTTGAACCGGGTAAGCAGCGGCCCGGTGCTCCACTTGTTGCCCGTGGCCAGGCAGAAGGAATAGCCGAGGCGGGCGGCTTCCTCGAACATTGCGGCGCTGATCCGGCTTTGCAGCCTCCGGCCGCGGTGCAGCGGGTGGACCGATCCGTTGACCGTGTACATGCCGCGCCGGCTTTCCCCCTCCAGCCGGCAAGGGAACACCTGGGCGGCCATGTGGCCGACCAGCTCGTCACCGGCGAAAGCGTTGCAGCCGATGGCCTTGCCGTCGGGATTGCCGCCGTAATGCCATTCGAAATAGCGCGGCGTCAGGTGGCGGGCCTTGGGAAAGACCTCCCGCATCAGCCTGGAAATGCGTTCGTAGCCGTCGGCGCTGTGGTCGAGGAGCTCGAACCGGTATTCGTCAGGCATCGTCAGCTCCACTCGCGGCCAGCGCCTCGCCGGCGCTCCGCGCAAAGGGTCCGTAGGGGGCGAAGGAGAATCCCAGGGCGCGGACCATCTCGAGCCTCGGAAGGACCGCCTTGCGGTTGGCGCGCATCAGGAGGTCGAACGGGCTCCAGCGCCGAAAGCCGGCGTGGGTGAAACGCTGCTCGGTGTCGATATCGTAGGGGTGGTGATAGCTCGCCACCCAGTCGCCGCGCCTCCGCCGGACCGCGAGGGCGCGGCGAAGGAGCGGACGCGGCATGACCCGGAAGTACAGGCCGCCGATCGGCACCGGCAGCAATCGAAACGGGAGCAGGGTCACCGGAAGCTCGACGACGCCCGCGATCAGCCGGGGCAGGGTGCCGAATCCCGGGTCGCCGTAGAGCGGGCTTCGGGCCGGCAGCACCGAGCTGGAATAAGTGAAGCCGAGCTCCGCGAGCCTTTCATAGGCCCAGCCGGTGCCGGCGGTGAGCGAGAAGCAGGGCGCCCGATAGCCCTCGATCCGGCCTGCGCCCGCGGCCCCGAGGGCGTCGAGGTTGCGCTTCAGGTCGTCGCGAAAGCTTGCCTCGCCGAGGCGCTCGAGCGGCACGTGAGAATCGGAATGGCAGCCGATCTCATGCCCCTGCGCCGCGATCCGCGCGACCACCTCCGGGTGCCGGCGCGCCACCTCGCCGACCACGAAGAAGGTGCCCTTCGCCTCGAGCCGGCCGAGGAAGTCGAGATAGGTGTCGATCAGCGCCGGCACGCGCGCCGGGAGCCGCTCGCCGCCCGGCAGGTCGAGGCGCGGATCCTCGACGTCGACGCTGAACAGGAATGGCGGCGCGTCGGTCATCGGGCGCTCCGCCGCCTCGCGATGTCGGCGAGGCCCCCGGCGGCGAGCAGGATGAGATGGGGCAGGATCGGCGTTCGGTAGCGCCAGTCGAAGTCCACCTGCACCAGGGCGTGGAAGACGGCATAGGAAAGGACGGCGCCGAAAGCCGCCAGGAAGACCTTGCGCTCGGCTGGGCCGAAGGCCGTACGGCCGAGCCAAAGCGAGGCGGCGAGCCAGCCGGCAAGAGCGTAGCAGGGCAGGAAGAAGGCCAGCTGGACAAGCCAGTGGCCGGCGCTGAACGAGGCGCCTCCGATGGCGAAGAAATGGACCAGGCGGTCGGCGGTGATCAGCACGAAGTCGAGCAGCGCCCGGGGCGGCGCATGGTAGGTTTCGAGCCGGGCGCTCACCACCTCGCCGCGGGCATATTCCTGGGCGACGGCGCGAAAGGGGGTGGAAAGCGCATCCAGCGGCCATCGCCCCGGATCCTGCATGAACCAGGCGAAAGCGAGAATGCCGGCGGCGATGAAGCCGGCGGCGACCGCCAGCACCGGCCCGAGCCGCACCGTTCCACGCCTCCTTGAGAGGTAGAACGCCCAGGCGAGATCCGGGATCAGGACCATCCCGGTCGGCCGGTAGAAGATCCCGGCCGCCGCCGGCCCCACCACCGCCAGCCAGGATTTGGCCTTGTCCAGGATGCGCGCCGCGGCGAGGGTGAAGATCGAGAAGGCCAGGAAGACGAAGGTGGCGTCCGAAAGCACGAGCGGAACCCACATCAGCAGGTCGAAGCAGCCCAGGAAGAGCAGCAGCGCTCCCCAGCCGGCCACCCCGCTGCCCGTCAGCCGCACCGCCAGCCGGACGATGAGCAGCCCAAGCGCGACATGGGCGCCGAAATTGACCGCCACGAGGGCGTTCGCCCACTCGCTTCCGAAGGCGAGGCGCAGGAGCGCCAGCAAGGTCGCGAACAGGGCATAGAGGATGGGGGGGAAGGTGAAGCTCGCCTCGGCGAGCAGGCCGGGATAGTCGAAGCCGCTCTCCACCAGGCGCGCCGACCAGTAAGCATAAGCCTGACTGTCCGGGGCGAAGGTCGCGCCGCGCCAAAGGACATGCCCGACATGCCCGGCGGCGATCACCAGTGCGGCCGCCCAGAGCCGCGGTGGCCGAAGGGCGGCGAGCCGGTCCTGCATTGACGCCAGCGCGGCCATTCAGCAGTGCGAGTTCCGGCGCGAAAGGGGGTCGCGGGCCGCGCTTCGGGCGTCGTACAGCCCCGCGGCCGCCAGCAGCCCGAGGCCGAGCACGAGGCAGGTCGTCGCCGCCTGCGCCGCCCGGGAGCCGCTCAGCGGCTCGATCCAGCGCCAGCCCGCAAGCCCGGCGGCGGCGGCGAACAGCGCCGTCGCCGCCAGAAGCTTCAACGAGCCCAAATTCCACGCGCCGGTAAAATATTTCGCGCGCAGCCGGCGCAGGAGGCGGCTCGCGGTCATCAAGGCGAAGCGCGGCGCGACCCGGCGCAGCCTGAGGCTGCTCCCCGATCCCGGATAGCAGGCGGGAAGGGCGACGTCGGCCACCACCGCATCGACGAGATTGAGCCGGAAGAGCATGTCGGTCTCGAAGAAGAAGCAGTCGGCGAGCGCCTCCAGCCCGATCCGCTCGAGCGCGTGGGCATGGATGGCGGTATAGCCGTTGGCCGGATCGCCGATCCGCCAATAGCCCGTCGCCGCCTTATGAAGCCACGAGAACATCCTGTTGCCGAGCCGCCGGGCGAGGGGCATCGAATCGAGGGCCCGAGCAGGGCTCCCCGAGGGCATGAGGCGCGGCGCGGCGAAGCGGTTGCCCTTGGAATAATCGGCGACGCCGTTGACGATCGGAGCGATCAGCCGGCGGATATGGCGCGGGTCCATCTGCCCGTCGGCGTCGAGCTTCACGATGATCTCCGCGCCGTCGGCGAGCGCGCGCGAATAGCCGCGCTTCATCGCTCCGCCGACGCCCAGATTGCTCGGATTGCGCAGCACGGCGACCCGCGGGTCGTCATTCTCCCTCAGCGCGCGCTCACCGGTGGAATCGGGGCAGCCGTCGTCGACGACGTAGATGTGGGCGACTTCAGGACCGATCGAGCGAAGGACGGCGCCGATTGTCGCGGCGGCGCGAAAGGAGGGGATGACAACCGCCACGCGCCGCCTTGCTACGGGCCCAGCGGGGGGCAGGGTGCGACGCTCGTCCGGGCAACGCGGTCGGTCGGCCAGCTTCATTCTTCCCCCCGCCCCGCACGCCCCCGCGCGCAGGGAAACGACTAACGCAAATCAATGACTGGGCGGCTCCTAGCAGAAAGAAGCACCCGCGCCAGTGCTTGATTGCGGGCCGAAGGGCGGGCGCGGCGACCGCTGTGCCGGGCCCGGCGGGGCGGCAAAGCCGAGACATGGCTTGCGCTGAGGGGAGGGGATGGGGCTAAGGAGCGGCCATGTTCACCGACAGCCATTGCCACCTCAATTATAAGGGCCTGGTGGAGGAGCAGCAGGCCGTGCTCGACCGCGCCCGGGCCGCCGGTGTCGGCGCAATGCTCAACATCTCCACCCGTCAGTCGGAATGGGACGAGGTGATCGGCCTCGCCGAGCGGGAGGAGGACGTCTGGGCTTCCGTCGGCATCCATCCGCACGAGGCCGACAGCCATCCCGACGTCCAGAGCGGCCACCTGGTCGAACGGGCGGCGCATCCGCGGGTCGTCGGGATCGGCGAGAGCGGCCTCGATTATTATTACGACCATTCGGACCGGGAGAGGCAGAGGGCGAGCTTTCGCGCCCATATCGCGGCCGCCCGCCAAACCGGCCTCCCGATCATCGTGCACACGCGGGAGGCGGAGGCGGACACGCACGCCATCCTCGCCGACGAAATGGGGAAGGGCGCCTTTAGCGGAGTGATCCACTGCTTCACCGCCAGCCGCGATTTTGCCGAAAAGGCGCTCGAACTGGGTCTCTACGTGTCGATCTCGGGCATCGTGACCTTTAAAAACGCCAAAGAGTTGCAATCTTCGGCGATCATGATCCCTTCCGATCGTCTCTTGATCGAGACCGACGCCCCGTTCCTGGCGCCGGTCCCGCACCGCGGCCGCCCCTGCGAGCCCGCCTTCGTGGCCGACACGGCGCGATTCCTCGCCGGGCTTCGGGGCGAGGACGTCGAGACGCTCGCAGCCACCACCAGCGCCAACTTCCTCAAGCTTTTCAGCAAGGTGGCAGCATGATTTACCATTCGCGGGGAGATTTCCGCGCCACGCCGGGACGCCGCTGAGCCATGAAAGTCACGATCCTCGGGTGCGGCACGTCGAGCGGCGTGCCCCGGGTGGGCAACGACTGGGGGCAGTGCGATCCCGCCCATCCCCGCAACCGCCGCCGCCGGGTCTCGATCCTGGTCAGCCATCACAATGCCCGGATCCTCGTCGATACCGGCCCCGACCTTCGCGAGCAGCTGCTCGACGCGAACGTGACCGGAGTCGACGGCGTCATCTGGACCCACGACCATGCCGATCACTGCCACGGCATCGACGATCTGCGCCAGCTCTTCCACGCCCGCGGCCGGCCGGTGGCGGGCTACGCGCGGCTGGAAACCCTTGAAAGCCTCAAGATGCGCTTCGCCTACGCGTTCGACGGCAAGAGCGGCTATCCCGCGGTTGCCGAAGGCAATCTGCTGCCGGACCATATGAATCTGAACGGTATATCGGTGCAGGTGGTCGATCAGCCGCACGGCGACATAACGACCGCCGGGCTGCGTTTCGACGCAGGGGGCCACTCAGTCGTTTATTCCACCGATTTCAACGAATTGACTCCCGACATGGAAATCCGCTTCCAGGGAGTCGACCTGTGGATCGTCGACAGCCTGAGGCGCCGGCCGCACCCGACCCACCCGCATCTCGACCTCGCCCTGCAATGGATCGAGCGCCTTCGCCCGAAGCGCGCCTTGCTGACCCACCTCGACAATTCGATGGATTACCAGACCCTGGTGGACGAGCTTCCGGCCGGGGTCGAGCCCGCTTATGACGGAATGGAGATCCGCCTGTGAGCGACGGCGGCGACGCGGTCAGCTTCGTCTACCTCCTCGGCATCCTGGTGCTCGTCGTCAGCGCGCTGATGGTGCGGCGGATCCCGATCGGCCAGGGGCTGAAGATGTTCGCCGGCTGGGTGCTCATCTTCCTCGCGGCCTTCGTCGCCTTCACTCTGAAGGACGATTTCGCGGCGCTGGGCAAGCGGATCATGGCCGAGGGCCGCGGGCAGGGCCAGACGGTCGGGGCCGGCGGCGAGCTTCGGATCAGGAAGTCGCTGGACGGTCACTTCTGGATCAACGGCGAGATCAACGGGCAAAGGGTGCGCTTCCTCGTCGACAGCGGCGCGACCGTGACGAGCATCTCGACCGATACCGCCGAGCTCGCCGGGATCGAGCCGGGCGGTGGCTTGCCGGCCGTGGTGCAGACGGCGAACGGAACCGTGCGCGTCCAGCGCGCCCGCGCGGAACGGCTCAAGATCGGCTCGATCGAGCGCCGCAACCTTGCCGTCCACGTATCGGAAGCGTTCGGACCGATGAACGTGCTCGGGATGAACTTCCTGTCGTCGCTGTCCGGCTGGGGCGTGGAGGGGCAGTGGCTGGTGCTGAAGCCGTAACAGGCGCCGTGATTGCGCAGGCGCATCGTCAGACAAAGCGGGTGCGAAGGGCTTTAGTCTGATATACACGTCGCCACGGGGGGCAGTAACGATGAAGAACGACACAGCAGGCAAGCACGGCGGCGATTACAGGATCGATCCTCATGACCTGGACCTTGTAGCGGTCGGATCGGATCCGGCTGCACGGGCGCGCGAAAGGATCTTCGACGTCGATACCGCGATGCGCGGCAATTACGACGCGCTGAGGGCAAAGGTGGCCGCCAATCTCAGCCCGGTGATCGTCATTCAGCCCGATCTTGGCGGGGGCAGCTATACGCTCGTCTGGCAGGGGAAACAGACCACAACCTATCCGGTCTCTCACCTCTTCCAGATGGTGAAGTCGATCTCTCACCTTCCCCTGGGCATCTATGCCATCCTCGCGCCCTATCTGAAGGGCGCGCGCACGACCGACTGGGCACCAGATCTCGCCGTTTTCCGCGATGTCGCCGCGGCCGCGCTGGCCAGCGTCGGCCAGGCGAAGCTTCCACCGCGGGCGGAAAGGGCGTGCGTCGACATCCTGTCCAAGGCCATCGACTTCATGGACCGTACCCTGGAGGAGGGCGATTTCACCATCGCGGGCTTCAAGCAGTTCAGCAGCAGCGCGCACGAATCGATCCTGATCAACATGAGCTTCGCGGCAGAGGCCCTGGTGTCGGGGATAGAGCCCCGGCTCGCCGAGTGGCGGGAGGAAATGGGTGAGCAGGCCTGGAAGGATCTGTACGTCGTCATCCTGGCGATCTGGACCACCGAGAGCCAGAACCAGCATTATGAGATACTGAAGCGTGTCATGTACCAGAAGACCGTGGCGGAGCGGCTTATCGTCATAGCCGTCGGGGAGCAGGAGCCGGACATGCTCGGCGTCGCGCTCGATAATCTGGCACGCATCGTCCAGGACAACGTCGCCGCCGGGCTGATACTGCCGACCGATGCCGAGCTTGCAAGGACGCTCGCGGGCACCAAGGACCTGCTGGCGGACGCCGTGGACAAAGTCATGCAATCCTGTCCGCGCAGCGCGCCTCATCGGCGGCGTTGAGCGGGAGAGCGCTGTTCATGGACTGAGATTTCGGAGCCTGAGTCGCCACGACGGCCTCTCCAGGCCTATGATGGTTTTACATAATGTATATTATCACACTTAGATAGGTGTCGTTTGTCCGCTTCATCGACGTCCGCTTCGTCCTCTTCCCTCGGCGATCTCGCCGAGATCATGCGCCGCCTTCGGGATCCGGAGAACGGCTGCGAATGGGACAAGGCGCAGAGCTTCGCGACGATCGCGCCCTACACGGTCGAGGAAGCCTATGAGGTCGCCGATGCGATCGACCGCGGCGACCTTCAGGCGCTGAAGGACGAGCTCGGCGATCTTCAGCTCCAGGTCGTCTACCACGCTCGCATGGCGGAGGAGATCGGCGCCTTCGACCTCGACGACGTCATCGCGGCGATCTGCGCCAAGATGATCCGCCGCCACCCGCACATCTTCGGCGGCGAAGCGGCCAGTCCCGGCTGGGAGGCCCTCAAGGCCGCCGAGCGCCAGGGCGGCGAGGACGGCAGCGCGCTCGCCGGGGTCGCCCTCGCTCTGCCGGCCCTGAAGCGCGCCGAGAAGCTCCAGCGCCGCGCCGCGCGGATCGGCTTCGACTGGCCCGATGCGGCGGGCCCCAGGGCCAAGATCGAGGAAGAGCTGGGCGAGCTGGACGAGGCCGCCACCGCCGAGGAGCGCGTTGGCGAGCTTGGCGACCTGCTGTTCAGCGTCGTCAACTACGCCCGCCACCTGGACATCGACCCGGAGGCGGCCCTTCGCGAATCCTCGGCGCGCTTCGAGCGGCGTTTCCGCAAGGTGGAAGAGATAGCCGACAATCCATTGAAGGATATGGATATCACGGCGCTGGAGGCGCTTTGGCAGAGAGCGAAGAAGCTGGTGTGAAGACGCCGGCCTGATACCCGTCATCCCGGCGAAAGCCGGGACCTCTGGCCGGAAAGTCTCGGCGGATCTCCGCGAGATCCCGGCTTTCGCCGGGATGACGTCAAACCTTCTGCCTACTCTGCAGCCTCGCCCAGTCCGCCTCCGACAGCCGCACTTCGAACACCGTCTCCACCCCGTCCGTCTGCTGGCTCTCGATCCGGCCGTTGGCGTGCAGCCAGGCGATCGCCTCCCCGTCCGAAGCTCCCAGGGTCACCGTACGCAGCTTCGCGCCCTTGCTCAGCTTTACCGAAGCGCATTCGAGCAGGCCGTCCAGTCCTTCCCCGGTCAGTGCCGAGATGCGGATCACGTCCTCGCGCCGCGCCGCCTCGGCTGCGACTCGCTCGCCTTCCTCGCCGTCGAGGAGATCGATCTTGTTCCAGGCCTCGACGAGCGGAGCGCCCCCCTCCCCTCCGGCGCCTATCTCCTTGAGGACGGCTTCCACGTCCTCCCGCTGGGCGTCGCTGTCGGGATGGGAGATATCGCGGACGTGGACGATGAGATCGGCGGAGATGACCTCCTCAAGCGTCGCCCGGAAGGCGGCGACGAGCTGGGTCGGAAGCTCCGAGATGAAGCCGACCGTGTCGGACAGGATCGCCTTGTCGAAGCCGGGCAGCTGGATTTCGCGCATCGTCGGATCAAGGGTGGCGAACAGCAGATTCTCGGCCATCACATCGGCGTTGGTGAGCCGGTTGAAGAGGGTCGACTTGCCGGCGTTGGTATAGCCCACGAGGGCGATGACGGGCCAGGGCGCCCGCTGGCGGCGGGCGCGGTGAAGGGCGCGGGTCCGGGTGACCTGCTCGAGCTCCTTCTTGAGCTTCGCCATCCGGTCGCGGATGAGCCGCCGGTCGGCCTCGATCTGGGTCTCGCCGGGTCCTCCGAGGAAGCCGAAGCCGCCGCGCTGCCGCTCGAGGTGGGTCCAGCTCCTGACCAGCCGGCCCGCCTGATAATCCAGATGAGCGAGCTCGACCTGGAGCCGGCCCTCCGAAGTGGCCGCCCTCTCCCCGAATATCTCCAGGATGAGGCCGGTGCGGTCGATCACCTTGGCCTTGGTCGCGGTCTCGAGATTCTTCTGCTGGATGGGCGTGATCGGCGCGTCGACGATGACCAGCTGGGCTTCGTCCCGGGCCACCGCTTCGGCGATGGACTCGACCTGCCCGGAGCCGAAGAGGGTCGCGGGCCGGGGCGAGCGGATTCGGAAATGGAGCCTGTCGGAGACTTCCACCCCGATCGCCTCGGCCAGGCCCGCCGCCTCGTCCAGACGCGCGTCGATGTCCCGCCGTCCCCTCCCCGCCTTCATGTCGGGAAGGGCGACGATCGCCCTGGCGCCGCGGCTGAACTCGCCGTCGGTATTCTGTTCGGTGGTATTCAGGCGGCCGGCTCCTCGTCATCCTGCTCCATGAAGCTCACCGGCCGTTCCGGCTGCACGGTCGAAATGGCGTGCTTGTAGACGAGCTGCGACAGGCCGTCGCGCTGGAGAAGCATGCAGAACAGATCGAAGGCCGCGATTTCTCCCTGAAGCATCACTCCGTTCACCAGAAACATGGTGACCGGCTCGCCGGAGCGCCGCACCGCGCCGAGGAACGCCTCCTGGAGCAGCGCCGGCTTCCTGCCTCCGCCCCCTTCCTCGAAGGCGCGCTCGATCTCGCCGAGGTCGAGCGGATGCGCGGGCATGATCGTGGAGATCGCATGCTTGTAGATGAGCTGAGCCTGGCCGTCGCGGCGCAGCAGCACCGAGAAATTGTCGAACCAGGTGATGATGCCCTGCAGCTTGACGCCCTTGACGAGGAACATCGTCACCGGAGTCTTCGACCGGCGCAGGCCGTTCAAGAACAGATCCTGGAGGTTGTTGACCTTGTCGGCCATTTCCCACTCTCCTTATTGACGGATCGTTATCCGCATGGGCGCCCGCGAAGGGCATCTTTCATAATGTGGAGCGCAGCCTTGCGGAAACAATAGCGACCCGGCCACCGGGCGCCAGTTTGTCCTCTCCATGCAAAGCATGGGGAGGGGGACCATGCGAGTCATGGTGGAGGGGTGGCTCGCTCCGGGTCGCAGGTTCTGGTCCGAACCCGCTGATCGCGGTGCCATTACCCCTCCACCACCCTTCGGGTGGTACCCCTCCCCATCTGCCGATGGGTAGGACGAGCTACTCCTCCGGCTCGCCCTTGGTATCGCCGATGCCGAGCGCCTTCAGCTTCCGGTGCAAGGCCGAGCGCTCCATTCCGATGAAGGTCGCGGTGCGCGAGATGTTGCCGGAGAAGCGGCGGATCTGAACCTTGAGATATTCGCGCTCGAACGTCTCCCGAGCCTCCCTCAGCGGCGTACCCATGATCGCCTTGACCGCCTCTCCCGAGCTGAGGCTCGCCTGCTCGTTGAGGATTTCGGGCGGAAGCATGTCGAGCTCGATGCAGCCAACCCGTGCGCCCGGGGCGAGGATGATGGTTCGCTCGATGACGTTGCGAAGCTGGCGGACGTTGCCGGGCCAGTCATAGGCCTGAAGCGCCGCCACCGCGTCCGTCGAGAATTCCGGCGTGGGAAGCCTTTGCTCCGCGGCGTAGCGCGCCGCGAAATGGGCGATCAGCGCCGGTATGTCCTCGCGCCGCTCGGCAAGCGCCGGAAGGTGAACCGGGACGACGTTGAGCCGGTAGAACAGGTCTTCCCTGAAGCGGCCGGCGGCGATCTCGTCGCCGAGATGGCGGGAGGTCGAGGAGACCACTCGCATGTCGACCTTGACCATCCGCTGGCCGCCGACGCGGGTGAAGCTCTGATCGGTTAGGACCCGAAGAATCTTGGCCTGGGCCGGGATCGGCATGTCGGCGATCTCGTCGAGGAAGAGGGTGCCGCCGTGAGCCTGCTCGAGCAGGCCGGGCCGGGCGAGCTCGCCCCCCTCCTCCACTCCGAACAGCTCCTCCTCGACCCGCTCGGGGGTCATCCGGGCGGCGCTGACGACGATGAAGGGCGCCCGGGCGCGGTTGCTCCAGTCGTGGAGCAGTCGCGCCGCCACTTCCTTGCCCACGCCCGCGGGACCGGAGATGAGGACCCGGCTCCCCGTCCCCGCCACCCTCTTCAAGGTGGCCCGGACGGCGTTGATAGCGACGCTGGAGCCGGTCAGCTCGGTTTCCTGGCCGATCTGGGCGCGCAGGCTGGCATTCTCGCGCCGAAGCCGGTCGGTCTCGGTCGCCCGCGCGACGAGGTGGACGAGATGCCCCGCCTCGAACGGCTTTTCGATGAAGTCGGCGGCGCCCTGCCGGATCGCGGCCACCGCGGTGTCGAGATTGCCGTGGCCCGAGATCATCAGCACCGGCAGGGTCGCGTCCCGCCTTTTGACCTCCTCGAGCAATTGCAGCCCGTCGAGCTTGGAGCCCTGGAGCCAGACGTCGAGCAGGAGCAAGGAGGGCCGCCGGTCGGCAAGCGCCTGAAGGGCCTCGCCGCTGTTGGCGGCGGTGCGGCAGGAATAGCCTTCGTCCTCCAGCACCCCCGAGACGAGATCCCTTATGTCCTGTTCGTCGTCGACGATGAGTATGTCGAGGGCCATATCTTATCCGTTTGCACTGATGTCTTGGGGCTGCTCGGCGGCGGCGCCGGCGAGTCGTGAGAGGGCTTCCGCGTCGAAGACCAGCCGGACCAGGGACCCGCCGCCGGCGCAATCGTCGAACTCGATATTTCCGAAATGCTCCTCGACGATCTTCTTGACGATGGCGAGGCCGAGGCCGGTGCCTTTGACCCTCGTGGTCATATAGGGCTCCGTCAGCCGCCCGCGCTCGCTGGGCAGGCCGATGCCGGTGTCCGCCACCTCGATCACGATCCGGTTCTCCGCGTCGCGGACAGTGACGGACACCCGGTCGTCCCCAGGCTTGCGGCCGTCCTCGCGCTTCTGCTGGATGGCCTCGACGGCATTCTTGATGACGTTGGTCAGCGCCTGCCCCATCTGGCGCCGGTCGCAGACGAGCAGAGGCGAAGGCTCCGGCGAATCCAGCTTGAAGGCGATGTCCGGGTGCGCGACCTGGTGGAGGAAGAGCGATTCCCCGACCACGTCGGCGATCTTCTCCTCGCGG
>DASVTN010000064.1:0-35442 GCA_036387555.1 Allosphingosinicella sp.
AGCCTGCATAGCGCGATCTGGTTAAGCAAAAACGAAGCTCTGGCCTCGCCGCCTCCGCACCGATAGAGGAACGAGGATGGCCGAGGTCGGGATCATCATGGGCAGCCGCTCCGACTGGGAGACGATGCGCCATTCCGCCGAGATGCTGGACGCGCTCCAGGTGGCTTATGAAACAAAGGTGGTCTCCGCGCACCGGACGCCCGAGCGGCTCTTCGATTACGCAAGGAATGCGGCGGGGCGCGGCCTCAAGGTGATCGTCGCCGGCGCGGGCGGAGCGGCTCATCTGCCCGGAATGGCGGCGTCGATGACCCGGCTTCCGGTGCTCGGAGTGCCGGTCCGCTCCAAGGCGCTGAACGGCCTCGACAGCCTTCTCTCCATCGTCCAGATGCCCGCCGGAGTGCCGGTTGGCACCCTCGCCATCGGAGAAGCGGGCGCCGCGAACGCCGGCCTGCTGGCGGCCTCGATCCTCGCCCTGAACGATGAGGCGCTGGCGGCCCGGCTGGAGGCGTGGCGGCGCGCGCAGACGGACGGCGTCGCCGAAGGGCCCGAATGACGGCCGCCCGATGATCCTGGCGCCGGGCTCGACCATCGGCATCGTCGGGGGCGGCCAGCTCGGCCGAATGCTCGCGGTGGCGGCGGCGCGGCTCGGCTATCCCTGCCACATCTACGCGCCCGACGAGGCGCCGCCGGCGGCCGAGGTCGCCGCCCGCTTCACCCGCGGCGCCTGGGAGGACGAGGAGGCGCTCGCCGAATTCGGCCGCGGAGTCGACGTCGCCACCTACGAGTTCGAGAATATCGCGGCCGGGCCGCTGGCCGCGCTCGCCGCCCAGGCGCCCCTGCATCCGCCCGCGGCGGCGCTCGCGGTCGCCCAGGACCGGCTCAGCGAGAAGGGATTTTTCGCGGAGCTCGGCGGCCGACCCGCCTCCTTCCGCCAGGTGGACGATCGAGAGGGCCTGGACGAGGCGCTGGCGGCGGTCGGCACCCCGGCGGTCCTCAAGACACGGCGCTTCGGCTACGACGGCAAGGGCCAGGCCCGGATCATGACGGCCGCGGACGCCGACGGCGCCTGGGAGTCGGTTCTCGGCGCGCCCTCCATCCTCGAGGCGTTCGTCGGCTTCGAATCGGAATTCTCCATTCTGCTGTGCCGCTCGGCCGGGGGCGAGGTCGTCACCTGGCCGGCGCCGGCCAACGAGCATGAAGGCGGAGTGCTTCGCCGCTCGCGGGTCCCGGGCTTCGGGATAGAGGAGCAGGCCGCGGAGGCGGAAGCGCTGGCCCGAGCGGCGGCGGAGGCGCTCGACTATGTCGGCGTGATGGCGCTGGAATTCTTCGCGACCCGGGACGGACCGATCTTCAACGAGATGGCGCCGAGGGTGCACAATAGCGGCCACTGGACGATCGAGGGCGCCACCACCTCGCAGTTCGAGAACCATATCCGGGCCATTTGCGGGCTCCCACTGGGCGCGACCGACATCACCGGCGCCCGCGTGGAGATGCAGAACCTGATCGGCGCGCAGGCGGACGAGTGGACCGCAATCCTCGCCGAGCCGACGGCCCACCTCCACCTCTACGGCAAGGGCGAGGCGAGGCCGGGGCGCAAGATGGGGCATGTGACGCGGGTGTTCAGATAGGCTCGCGTCATTGCGGCGGAAGCCGGGATCTCAGGGAGATGGAGGGGCCGAGCCTTTCACCCCCTGAGGTCCCGACTTTCGCCGGGATGACGGCGGGGCCTCAAGGCCGGGGTGCCGTGAACCTCGGCTTCAAGGGGTAATCGCGCTGAAAATTAGCGGCGCGCAGCCGCGAGGGCGGGCCGGAGCGCCGATCTTTCCGGACTGGGAGGCGGTCCAAATGAGCAAGGAGCCGCGCCGGCAGCGCCGACGCGGCTCCTCCGCGGCAGCCGGGATGTCCCGGCCGCATCGAACCGCAGCCGGTTCAGATGCGGATGGTGAAAATGCTGCCGGAGCTGCTGATCACGCCGCCCGTGCAGTCGCGGACGACCGTCTCGCCGGTGACCGGGTCGGTCGTGGTGCTGGGGACGACGCCGCCGACGATCAGGTCGAGCTCACGGGCATCCAGTTCGGTGATCTTGGTCATTTCAATTCTCCTTGTTGGCAGGTTGGGTGGTGAGGGGAGCCCCGTTCATTCCCGTCCCGCAAAAAAGCCGCCATGCGCGTCCAGTCCCGTTCGAGTTCAGCTAATGCTTCACCCGAATAGTGCGAAATATTCAGTTATAGTGCGAGAACCTCCCCCCCACACAGGCTCAGCTTAAAGGCGGAGACCTGGGAGTCAATTCAAATATCGAAAATATCCTTTTTAAATCAATTCTCTACGCCGATTGTTCGAACGTGCCGTTGCGGCACCGAAAAGATGGCGGAATACTGCCATTTGCTGCACCAACCGCGAGCAAGCGGCAGCGAGGCTCGAACAAATCTCCGATACCGGACGGCTTCATTGCGCGCAGGGGCCTCGCAAGGAACGTGTTCCTTCGGTCTGACAGGATTGCCGCGGCCCCGGCTGTACGCGGGCCGATTGTCGGCTACCGACGGCGGCCTGGCGCGAACCGCGGAAGGAGGGCGAACCTACTTCGGCTGCACCACCTCGATCGGGAGCCCGAGGCCGGTCAGCTGCGGGCGCACCTTCGCGGCGTCGCCGACCACTACCCAGACCAGCTTCTTCGGGTCGAGCACCTTGCGCGCGGCCTGGTCGATCGTGCTGATCGTCATTCCGCGATAGCGGTCGGAGATCGCTTCCCAATAATTGTCCGGCCGCTTGTAGAGCGCGTTCGATCGAAGCGCGGAGAGCACCGCCTGCGAGGTCTCGAACTGGCCGGCGAGCTGGCGGGTGTTGCCGTTGATCAGCCGGGTCAGCTCGGCATCGGTCAGGCCCTTCTTGCCGACGAAGCCCGACACCTGGTCCATCAGAGCCCGGATCGCCGGCCCGGTCTTGTCGGCCTGGACGGGAGCGGTGATGAGGTAGGGGACGGTCTGCTCGCGCATTCCGATGTTGCTCCGCGAGCCGTAGGACCAGCCCTTGGTCTCGCGCAGGTCCATGTTGATCCGCGACAGGAAGTTGCCGCCGAGCACCTCGTTGGCGGCATTGAGGGTGAGGACGTCCTCGGTGCCGCGCACCGGCAGGACGGCGCCCGCCAGGATCAGCGACTGCGGCGATTGCGGCCGGTTGACGAGGACGATCCGGGGCCTCGGCGCGGGCGGCGTGGCGGTGAAGTTCTTCGTGCCCCTGGCCGCCGCGGGCGCAGTCCAGTTGCCGAACCGCGCTTCGAGCATCGGCACCAGCTCGGCGAGCGGAAGATCGCCGACCGCGAAGATGGTGGCGTTGTCCGGCCGGATCCACGACTGGTGGAAACGGATGAGGTCGTCGCGGGTGAGCCGCGCGACGACGGCCTTGTCGCCGCTTCCGCTGGACGGGCGGCCGTAGGGATGGTTCGCCCCGAACAGCAGAGGCGGAAGGGTCCGCGCTCCCAGCCCGCTCGGCTCGGTCAGCTCCTGGTCGATCGCCGCCAGCTGCTGCGCCCGAAGCCGCTCCACCTCGCCCGGCGCGAAAGCCGGATTGCGGACGATGTCGGCGAGCAGGTCGAGCGACGGCGCGAGATTGGGAGTCAGCGCCGCCAGGCCGATCGCGGTCCGGTCGAGCGAGGTGTCGGGGCCGATGGCGGCTCCAAGCCGCTCCTGCTCCTCGGCGATCTGGACCGAATTGCGGCTGGTCGTGCCCTCGTCCATCAGGCTGAGCATCAGCGACTGCGTGCCGAGCGCGTCAGCCGGGTCGGCGGCGACCCCGGCGTCGAACTCGACCGCCACCCGGACGACCGGAACGGCGGTCCGGCGGGCGTAGACGACCGGGATCCCGTTCGACAGGCGAGCGCGCTCGATGTCGGGGAAGTCGAGGTTGGAGACGTTGCCCACCTCGGGCATCGGCCGCTTCTGGAAGGAGAGCGGCTCCGGCGCATTCTCGTCCGGGGCGGCGAACGGGAGCGGCGCCATCGGCTTCTCGCCTGGCTGGGGCTGGCGGTAGTAGCGCGGCCGCTGGCTCGCGGCCCCGCCGCGCGAACCCTTGGCCTCCTCATAGGCCTTGCGCTCGCCGGGCTCGACGCGGAGCGCGTAGACGGGCCGGGTCAGCCACTTCTGCATCGCCGCCTTGACGGTGGCGGGGGTGACCCGGCCGTAGGCGAGGAGCTGCTTCTTGTAGAATTCCGGATCGTCGGCGTAGAGCGCGCCCTCGGCGAGGGCGACAGCCTTGCCGCCGAAGCCGCCGACCTGCTCGAGACCGCGGATCCGGCCGGCCACGTCGGACATGACCACCCGCTGGACCTCATCCTCGGTCGGGCCGTTGGCGATCAGATCGGCGACGATCTGGTCGAGCCGGGCGCCGACCTTGCCGGCATCCTCGCCGGGCTTCACGTCGACCTGGATCTCGAACTGGCTGACCCGGTGGAAGGGCAGGATGTAGGCGCGCACGCCGACCGCCGTCTGGTCCTTGCGGACCAGCTCGTTGTCGAGCCTCGAGCTGGCGAGGCCGCCGAGGACTCCGGCCGCGACGTCGAGCTGCACGGCCGCGTCGTCGAGCATGCCCGGGACGATCCAGTTGCGGTAGAGGCGCGTGTTGGCGACCCGGTCGGTCATCACCTCGACCTTCGGGGCGGGAAGGGTCGGCACGTCGGCCTTGGCCGGGTTGTTGACGGGGCCCCGCGGGATGTCGCCGAAATGCTTCTCGACCATCGGCCGGGCTTCGGCCGCCGAGACATCGCCGGCGAGGACGAGGACGGCATTGTTCGGGCCGTACCGGGAGCGGAACCAGGTCTTCACGTCCTCGAGGGAGGCCGAGTCGAGGTCCGCCATCGAGCCGATGGTGGAATGGCGGTAAGGATGGCCCTCGGGGAAGAGCGCCTCGAGCTGGGCATATTCGACGAGGCCGTAAGGCTCGTTGTCGCCTTGGCGCTTCTCGTTCTGAACGACGCCGATCTGGTTGGTGAGCTTCTCCTGCGTGATCGCGCCCAGCAGGCGCCCCATCCGGTCGGCCTCCAGGAACAGGCCGCGCTCGAGCGCGGGCTTGGGGACGGTCTGGAAATAATTGGTCCGGTCGAACCAGGTGGTGCCGTTGAAGTCGGTCGCGCCGATCTCGCGCAGCGGCTCGAAATAGTCGCCGGGCGCGTTCTCGGAACCGTTGAACATCAGATGCTCGAACAGATGGGCGAAGCCGGTCTTGCCCTTGGGCTCGTCCTTCGAGCCGACATTGTACCAGATGGAGATGGCGACGACCGGCGCCTTGCGATCCTCGTGGACGACGACGCGCAGGCCATTGTCGAGGGTGAACTGCTCGTAGGGAATGTCGATCTGGCGGACCAGCTCGGCGACCGGAGCCGGGCCCGCGGCGGCCGCCGGAGCCGGAGCGGCGGCTTCGGCCGAAGCGGCCGGAGCGTCCGAAGAGCTTGCGACGTCATCATTGGCCGTCGAGGCGCATCCGGCGACGGCGAGAGCGGAAAAGAAAGCAAAAGGGATCAACAGGCGGCGCATTTTGGCAGTCCTTCCCGAGTCTTATTCGAGCGGCACCATAGCGGCCCGCCTTGCCCGCGCAATATGCCGCGATTGCTCGGGATGAGCCTTGCCACCCGTCACCCCAGCGAAAGCCGGCGCCTCCTGGCGACCCGAGGCGCCTTCTCGTCCTGAGGTCCCGGCTTTCGCCGGATGACGAGGGGCTCAACTCCGAAATCCTCCCCGCGATTTCGCGGGGAGGGGGACCGCACGAAGTGCGGTGGAGGGGTTCTTCAGGCTCAGGAAAGAGCCCCTCCACCATGCTTCGCATGGTCCCCCTCCCCTGCAAAAGCAGGGGAGGATTTAAGTCGGCCACCTTTTGACGCCCCCCGATCTGCTGTAGGACGCGCCCGACTCGAACCTTCCAGGATTCTTCATGCGCTTCAACAGCTTCGGCCTCGCCCTCATCACCCTTGCGCTCGCCTCCCCCTCCCCCGCCCAGCCGCCCGCCGCGCCCGCGGATTTCTCGCCGGAAAGCTTCCGAAGCCACGTCACCTTCCTCGCCGACGACCGCCTCGAGGGGCGGGATTCGGGCACCCGCGGCTACGACCTCGCCGCCCTCTACGTGGCGAGCCGGTTCGAGGCGCTGGGCCTGAAGCCGGGCGGGCCGGACGGATGGTACCAGGAGGTCCCGTTCCTCGAATACCGCCTGAGCGGCGAACCCGCTTCGCTCACCATCGGCGGCCGGCGCTTCCTGCATGGGCAGGAAGTGATGCTCTCGCCCTCCGCGGAAGAAGCGCCGGTCGCGGTCGAGGCGCCCGCCGTCTTCGTCGGCTACGGCCTGCAGGCGCCGGAGCTCGGCATCGACGATTACAAGGGCCTCGACGTGCGCGGTAAGGTCGTCGTCTCGCTCGGCGGCTTTCCCAAGGGCATGAAGAGCGACGTCGGCGCCCATCTCAACTCGGAGAAAAGGGCGGTCGCCTCCCGGAACGGCGCGGTCGGGATGGTCACCATCCGCACCCGATCGGAGGCGCAGCGGCGTCCCTGGGCGCGGATGCAGGAGAATCCGAACGAGCCCGGGACCGGCTGGATCGGCAAGGACGGCCGGCCCTACAGCCCGTCCCCCAACCTTCGCTTCCGAACGACGATAGACACGCCCGCCGCCGAGGCCCTGTTCGCCGGCGCGCGCACTCCGCTCGCCCGGGTCCTGGACGAAGCGGAGCGGAGCGGTGGCCGGCCCAGGGGTTTCGCCCTGAAGCAGACGCTCTCCGTCCGCCAGCAAAGCAGCCTCCGCCGCTTCACCAGCCCCAACGTCCTGGCCGTCCTCCCCGGATCGGATCCGAAGCTCGCCGGCGAATATGTGCTGCTCATGGCGCATCTCGACCATGAAGGGGTGAAGGAGGAGGGCGCCAAGGCCGAGGAAGGGAGCGACCGGATCTACAACGGTGCGATGGACAATGCGGTGGGGATCGCGACCATGCTCGAGGTCGCCCGGGCGATGGCGACCTCGGCCGACCGCCCGAAACGCTCGATCCTGTTCGCCGCGGTGACCGCCGAGGAGAAGGGCCTGCTGGGAGCCCAGTATCTGGCCCGCAATCCGCTGCCCGGGGTCAACGTCGCCGGCGTCGTCAACCTCGACATGCCGGTGCTGCTCTACGATTTCACCGACGTAATCGCCTTCGGCGCCGAGCATTCGACCATGGGCGCCGCCGTGGCGCGGGCCGGCAAGGGCATGGGAGTCGCTCTGGCGGAGGACCCGCTTCCGCAGGAGGGCCTCTTCACCCGCTCCGACCATTACCGTTTCGTCCAGGAGGGCGTGCCTTCCGTCTTCCTGATGACCGGCTTCGCCAACGGCGGGCGCGAGAAGTTCACCGACTTCCTCTCCACCCATTATCACAAGGTCAGCGACCAGCTCAGCCTGCCGATCGACTGGAACGCGGGCGCCAAGTTCGCCCGCATCAACTGCGAGATCGCCCGCGAGATCGCCGATTCGCCCGAGGCGCCGCGCTGGTATTCGGACAGCTTCTTCGGGAAAGTGCTCGCGCCCGGGCGGGCGAAGGCGGTTCGGTAATCTGTCCTCCCCATCGTCAGATGGGGAGTGGGACCACCCGAAGGGTGGTGGAGGGGTAGAAGGCGCAGGAATGAGATCGTCCCGCCGGAGCCGCCTATTCTGAGCCAGCTACCCCTCCACCATGCTTCGCATGGTCCCCCTCCCCAGCGCTGCGCGACAGGGAGGACAAGGCTCTTGTGTTGCCCTAGAGCAACACCATATCCTCCGGAAGGATAGAGAGGGGCAGTTATGAACCTTGAGAAATTTACCGAGCGGGCGCGCGGGTTTCTGCAGTCGGCGCAGACCGTCGCTCTGAGGATGAACCACCAGCGGATCGCTCCGGCCCATGTGCTGAAGGCCCTGCTCGAGGACGAGCAGGGCATGGCCTCGGGCCTCATCGCGCGCGCCGGCGGAAGCGCCGAGGCGGCTCGGCGAGAGACGGACGAAGCGCTCGCCAGGATTCCCGTCGTTTCGGGTAGCGGCGCCAATTCGACGCCCGGTCTCGACGGCGAGACCCTGCGGGTCCTCGACCAGGCGGAGCAGGTCGCCCAGAAAGCCGGCGACAGCTACGTCACCGTCGAGCGGATGCTCCTTGCCCTGGTGCTTGCGACGACGACCGACGCGGGCAAGGCGCTGGCCGATGCCGGAGTGAAGGCCGAGGCGCTCAACGCGGCGATCAACGAGCTTCGCGGCGGCCGCACCGCCGACACCCAGTCGGCCGAGGACCGCTACGACGCGCTCAAGAAATTCGCCCGCGACCTCACCCAGGCGGCGCGCGACGGAAAGCTCGATCCCGTCATCGGCCGCGACGAGGAGATCCGGCGGACCGCCCAGATCCTCGCCCGGCGCACCAAGAACAATCCGGTGCTGATCGGAGAGCCCGGCGTCGGCAAGACCGCGATCGCCGAAGGGCTCGCGCTCAGGATCGCCAACGGCGACGTTCCCGACAGCCTCAAGGACCGGCGGCTGATGGCGCTCGACATGGGCAGCCTGATCGCCGGCGCGAAATATCGGGGCGAGTTCGAGGAGCGCCTCAAGGGCGTCCTCGACGAGGTCCGCCAGGGCGAGGGCGACATCATCCTGTTCATCGACGAGATGCACACGCTGATCGGCGCCGGGAAGAGCGAGGGCGCGATGGACGCCTCGAACCTGCTCAAGCCGGCGCTGGCCCGCGGCGAGCTTCACTGCATCGGCGCGACCACGCTCGACGAATATAGCAAGCATGTCGAGAAGGACCCGGCGCTTCAGCGGCGGTTCCAGCCGGTGGTGATCGGCGAACCCACCGTCGAGGACACGATCTCGATCCTCCGCGGCCTCAAGGAGAAATACGAGCTCCACCACGGGGTCCGGATCACCGACGGCGCTTTGGTCTCGGCGGCGACGCTGAGCCACCGCTACATCACCGATAGGTTCCTGCCCGACAAGGCGATCGACCTGATGGACGAGGCGGCCTCGAGGCTTCGCATGGAAGTTGAATCCAAGCCGGAGGAGATCGAGAATCTCGACCGGCGGATCATCCAGCTCAAGATCGAGCGCGAGGCTCTGAAGAAGGAGAAGGACCGCGCCTCGCAGGAACGGCTGAAGGCGCTGGAGGACGAGCTCGCCAATCTCGAGCAGCAATCGGCCGAGCTCACCACCCGCTGGCAGGGCGAGAAGGAGAAGCTCGCCGGCGAGGCCAAGATCAAGGAGGAGCTGGATCGGGCGCGGCTCGAGCTCGAGCAGGCGCAGCGCGCCGGCGACCTCGCCAAGGCCGGCGAGCTTCAATATGGGCGGATCCCGGCGCTCGAGAAGCAGCTCGCCGAAGTCGAGGTGGCGAGCCAGACCGCCATGCTCCGCGAGGAAGTGACAAGCGAGGACATCGCCTCGGTCGTCGCGCGCTGGACCGGGATCCCGATGGAGCGGATGCTGGAAGGCGAGCGCCAGAAGCTGATCAATATGGAGGCGGAGATCGGCCGCCGGGTGATCGGCCAGGCGGACGCCGTCCGCGCCGTCGCCAAGGCGATCCGCCGCTCGCGCGCGGGCCTTCAGGACCCGAACCGGCCGATGGGCAGCTTCCTGTTCCTCGGCCCCACCGGCGTCGGCAAGACCGAGCTGACCAAGTCGCTCGCCTTGTTCCTGTTCGACGATCCGCAGGCGATGGTCCGGATCGACATGTCGGAATTCATGGAGAAGCATAGCGTGGCGCGGCTGATCGGAGCGCCTCCCGGCTATGTCGGCTATGAGGAAGGCGGAGTGCTGACCGAGGCGGTCCGGCGGCGGCCCTATCAGGTGGTGCTGTTCGACGAGGTCGAAAAGGCGCATGGCGACGTCTTCAACGTCCTCCTCCAGGTGCTCGACGACGGCCGGCTGACGGACGGCCAGGGCCGCACGGTGGACTTCACCAACACGATCATCATCCTCACCTCCAACCTCGGCAGCCAGCATCTCACCAACCTCTCCGAAGGGCAGAGCGTCGAGGACGTCGAGCCTCAGGTGATGGAGGTGGTGCGAGGCCATTTCCGGCCCGAATTCCTCAACCGGCTCGACGAGATCATCCTGTTTCACCGGCTCGCGCAGGAGCATATGGGGCCGATCGTCGCGATCCAGGTCGAGCGGGTCCAGCAGCTACTCGCGGACCGCAAGATCAGGCTCGACCTCAGCGAGGGCGCCCGCGCCTGGCTCGGCCGGGTCGGCTACGATCCGGTCTACGGAGCGCGGCCGCTGAAGCGGGCGGTGCAGAGATATCTTCAGGATCCGCTGGCCGACGCGATCCTTCGCGGCGACGTCATGGACGGCTCCGCCGTGCGGGTCGAGGAAGGCGAAGGAGGATTGGTTCTGACGCCCATGTAGTGCAGGGTTTCGCCTGCATCAGCGGAAGATGTGCCGGGCTTATGAACGAGAATGTGGAGCAGCTCGCACGCCGCGCCTCCGAGCTGCTCCGCGGCGGCCGGCTCGGCGAGGCGCTGATCGCCCACCGCCAGCTGGTGGCGGCGAGGCCCGATCTCGCGGACGCCTGGTTCAACCTCGCCTACCTCCAGCGGTGCGCCCGAAGCTTCGGGGAGGCGCTGGATTCCTATTCAAAGGCGATCGAAGCGGGGGTGCGAGGGCCGGAGGAGGCCCATCTCAATCGCGCCGTCATCCTGTCGGAGCATCTCGACCGGCCCGAGGAGGCGGAACGGGAGCTGAAACGCGCCTCGGCCCTGAGCCCGGGCAACCTCCTCATCCTGCTCAACCTCGGCAATCTGTACGAGGATATGGGGGACGCCGCCGCGGCGAGGGACGCTTACGGGCAGGCGCTCCGAATCGCCCCCGCCAACGGGCGCGCCGCCGCCCGGCTGGCGGCGATCGACGTGTTCGAGGGCAAGGCCGGCGAGGCCGTCCCGCGGCTGCGCGCCCTGCTCGGCAAGCCGCTTCCTCCGGAGGATGCGGCCGAGATCGGCTTCGCGCTCGGAACGGCCCTGGACGCGCTCGGCCACCATGATCCGGCCTTCGAGGCTTTCCGGCACGCCAACGAGGCGAGCCGGGCGAGCGCTCCGCCGCCCGGCATCGTCTACCATCCGGCGGCGCGGGAAAGGCTGATGGACGCCCTCATCGAGGCCTTTCCCGCCCCCGCCCCACCGTCCGCGCCGGATCGGCCGGAGCCGGGCGAGGCTCCGATCTTCGTGTGCGGCATGTTCCGGTCGGGCTCCACCCTCGCGGAGCAGATCCTCGGCCGGCACAGCCGGGTCACCCCGGGCGGCGAGCTGGAGTTCCTGCCCGCGCTGGTCCAGCAGCGGCTCCAGCCCTATCCGCAGGCGGCCGCTTCAGCCTCCCGGGAAACCGTCTTGGACCTGCGCCGCTACTATCTGGACAGCCTTGCCGCCATTCACCCAAGAGCGGCGGTCGTCACCGACAAGCGGCCCGATAATTTCCTGCATATCGGCCTGATCAAGAGGATGTTTCCCGGCGCGAAGATCGTCCACACGCGCCGGCACCCGCTCGACAACCTGCTCTCCATCTACTTCCTCCATTTCACCCACGCGGTGGACTATGGGCTGTCGCTGACCGACTCGGCGCATTGGTACCGGCAATATTCGAGGCTGATGCAGCACTGGAAATCGCTCTATCCCGACGACATCTTCGACTTCGATTACGACCGGGCGGTTCTCGATCCGCGCCGCGAGGTGGGGGCCCTGCTGGAATTTTGCGGCCTCGACTGGGAAGACTCCTGCCTGGCGAGCTCCGCGACCAGCGCCGCCGTCCGCACAGCCAGCGCATGGCAGGTGAGGCAGCCGCTCCATTCACGCTCGTCGGGCCGGTGGCGAAGCTATGAACGCCACCTTGGCGCCGCGAAACGGCAGCTCGGCCTCGGCTAGAGCGCCTGCAGCTCGCCGCGCTCCAGCTCGGCGGTGACCTCGAAGAAGGCGGCCAGCCGCTTCTGCTCGGCGTCGGTCAGGTGCGGGTTCCACACGTCGAAGATGAGGACGATCCGGGGCTCACCGCTCGGGTTCCAGGCTTCATGCTCGATCGTGTCGTCGAAGGCGAAGGCTTCCCCCTCGCGCCATTCCCGCGTTTCGGCGCCGACCCGGAAGCGGCAACCGCCCGGAACGATCAGCGGAAGGTGAATGATCGCCCGCGTATTGGTCACGCCCGTATGCGCCGGAATATGCGCTCCGGGCCGCAGGATGGAGAAGAAGGCGGTGGGGGCCCGGCCGGGGATGTTGTTCTGCGGCACGGCCGCAAGCGCCTCGGCCGTTCTCGGGCACAGATCGCAGACCGCCTCGTGGCGCACTCCATATTCCCAAAGGAAGCACGCGCTCCAATCGAGGGAATTGTCGAGCGGCGTCCAGCTGTTCACGGGCGTGCCCGGCTCCTGCCGCACGTAGGGGCGGATGGACGAGGCGCCATTCTCCAGAAGCGAGAGCGCTTCCGCCCGGATGATGTCCGTCTCCGCCTCGAGCGCGGTGAGCCAGGGGAAAAGGCGCCGGTCGAAGAACTCGTCGGCGGGCAGGAACGGGAAGTAAACGCCGGCGCACTGATTCTGGTAGACCCTGCGCCGGCCCATGGCGACGTCGACGCAGGCGCGGAACCGCCGCTCGTCGGCGCCCAGCGCGGCGACGGAGGTGCCCAGCCTCTCGTCGAGCAGCCGGGAGACCTCCGCGTTGTGAGCGGCGAGGAACGCGCCTCCCCGCGCCAGGGCGTCCGCGACGAGGGGTGGCCTGGCGTCCATGCCGGCGGCGAGCTGGATGACATGGCTCCAATGCTTGGCGGCATCGACATGCCGCCCGATGCGCTGGAAGAGCTCCGCCGAGCGAAGCTGCGCCATGAAGTCGGCCCGGTCGATGGCCAGCGCCCGTTCCAGGCTTGCCTGCTCCCCCGCCACATCGTCCAGCGCCCGCTGGGCCGTTGCAAGGTTGAGCCACAGCGCCGCTTCCCCCGGATCCGCCCGGGTCGCCGCCAGGAAGGCGGCGCTCGCCCGCTCGAAATCGCGATCCGCGAGCGCTCTGACGCCGAGGGCATTCTGCGCCCGCGGGTCGCCGGGATCGGCGTTGACGGCTTCTTCGAGGAGCCGTTTTTCCTCGCCGCGATTGCCCCGTACCCTCGCCTGGAGCGCCGCCTGCAGCAGGCCCTGCACCTTGGTGGCGAGCTCGTTCATGCCGTACCGCTAACCATAAGGCGAAGGCCGCACAAGTTTGCACGTGCCGGCGACTTGCCGAGACCGGGCTGACATCCCACAAGGAAGAAATGCAGGCGGATTCCCCAGCGCAAAGCATCGCATCGTCGCCCGCATGGCTGCCGCACCGCTACGACCCCGGCCACGATGCCGTCCATTTCGTCAGGGCGGAGCGGGAAGTGCGGGCGTCCGCCCCGTTCCTCACGGACGAAAACCTGCCGGACGCCGGCAACCCGGTGGTCCTCGCCCGCGAAGACAGCCTCAGGCTCGCCGGCGGGCGGGCGCCGATCCACTTCATCCTCCACTCGGCCTATTGCTGCTCCACGTTGCTGGCCAACGCCTTCGACCGGCCGGGAAGGTCCACCAGCTTCAAGGAGCCGGTGATCCTGAACGATCTCATCGGCTGGGGCCACCGGGGCGGCACGGCGGCGCAGATCCGTCCGGTGCTGGACAGCAGCCTGACCCTGCTCTCGCGGCCCTTCGCCCCGGGCGAGGCGGCGATCGTCAAGCCTTCGAACCTCGTCAACGCTCTGGCCCCGATCATGCTCGCGCTCCGGCCCGAGGCGGGATGCCTGCTCCTGCATGCTCCGCTGAAAATCTATCTGGGATCGATCGCGAGCAAAGGCCTTTGGGGGCGGCTGTGGGTCCGCGATCTGATGAGCAAGCAGCTGAAGCACGGCCTGATCGACCTCGGCCTCGATCCCGGGCAGCATTTCATGCTGACCGACCTGCAGGTGGCCGCCGTCGGCTGGCTTGCGCAGCAGCAGCTTTTCGCCGCCCTGGCGGCGAAATGGCCGGAGCGGATCCGGCTGATCGACAGCGAGACTTTGCTCGCCCGCCCCGAGGAAGCGCTGGGCGCGCTTGGGCGGCTTTACAAACTGGCGCCCGATCCCGGCGGCGACGCGGCAAGCGTCGCGACCCTGTTCCAGCGCCACGCCAAGGTGGGCGGCACGTTCAGCCGATCGGAGCGAAGCGAGAGCCAGGCTTCCGCGGCGCTCGCGCATGCCGACGAGATCGACAAGGTCACGGCGTGGGCCGAGGCCGTCGCCGCGAACGCGGACGTCACGGTCGCCCCCGGGCAGACCCTTCTTCCCTGAACCGGACAAAAAAAAGGGGCGGCCCGAAGGCCGCCCCCGCAAGTCGTTCCTGCGCCCGCTTTAGAAGCGGATGCGGGCGTTCACGTTGAAAGCACGTCCCAGCGTGTCGTAGGTCGCCGGGAAGGTGTTGCCGCTGTTGGCCGTCGTCGAGCCGGCGGCCGAGCCGACAACCGGGGGCTCGCGATCCAGCAGGTTCTGCACGCCGACCACGAAGTCGAAATTGTCGTTCACTTCGAAGCGAGCCGCGAGATCAAAATAATCATGCGCCTCGATGCGGTTGAAGTTGTGGGTCTCGCCGGCGAGCGGAGAGGGGCCCTTGATGGCGCCGCTGAACAGAGTGCCGATGCCGGGCTCGTACTGGACCTTGCCGATGTGGCGCCACAGCAGAGACAGGGACGCGGCGCCCATCGTGAGGGTGGTGCGCTGCTGCCACGAGAACTCCGGCTGGATCTGGCCGAGGGTCGGGCCGCAGTTGACGCTGTAGTAGCGCACGCACTCGCGATCGAGCGAGCTCGGCGACGCCCTGAACTTCAGGGAGTTCGTCCAGTTGCCGTTGAAGCTGAAGTTCAGCTTCACCGGACCCAGGTCGCGACGGTAGTTGACCGCCAGATCGATGCCGTCGGTGGTCAGACGGCCCTCGTTGGTCAGCGGCTGCGGCAGCCCGGGGACGGTCGCGGACGAGCCGCTCAGACGGCCGTTCACCGTGCTGCGGCGGATCGAGGTACAAGCCACGGAATTGGCCTGGGCCGCGGTGATCGCCGCCGGATTGTCGCCGAAGCACGCGCTGATGATGTCATCGGGCGTGGCCGCGGTGATCGCGTCGTTGATCTTGATGTTGTAATAATCGATCGAGACGGTCAGCCCCGGCACGAACTCGGGCCGGAAGATCGCGCCGACCGTGAAGGTGTTGGCCTTCTCCGGCTGGATGTTCGGGTTTCCGCCGCCGGTGGCATTCGCCTGGCCCGCGGACGGGTTCTGGATCGACCCGATGAGGCCGGCCGGAGCACCCTGGTTGGTGCAGGCCAGAGCCAGGTTCGGGTTCGCGAGGGGAGCCGCGCCGGCGCAGGGATCTTCCAGCAGGTTGGTCAGCTGGGTGCTCACCGGAGTGAACAGCTCGCCGATGTTCGGCGCGCGGACCGCCCGCTGGTAGTTGCCGCGAAGGCGGAGAGCTTCCACGGGCTCCCAGGTCGCGCCGACCTTCCAGGTCGTCGTGTTGAAGCTGGGATCGCCGGCCGCCTCGATCTTGTAGGCCGAATAGCGGATGCCGGCTTCGAGGGTGAGCTCGTTGAAGAAGGGACGATCCGCAACCACCGGCGCGATCAGCTCCGCGAAAGCCTCGCGGACCGAATAACCGCCGGAGAAGGGCGTGACCGCTCCGCCGAAGCCGCCGAGCTCGCTCGGATCCTGAGCCGCGGCGTCAGGGGTGCGCGCATAAGCGTAATCGCGATACTCCGCACCCAGCGCGAAGCTGATCGGCTCCGCCGCCCAGGGGGCCGTCGCGCCGAAGTCGCCCGAAAGCACGCCGCGAGCCTGGGTCAGCTCGGTGTGGATCGGGATTCGGGTGGAGCCGTTCAGGAACGCCGCCTGCTCGGGAGTGATGCTCCCAAGGCCGCCGAACAGGTTCAGCGGGACGCAGCCCCCGGTGGTGACCGTGCAGGCCGTGGTCGTGCTGGCGTTCAGGGCCTGCTGGACCCGCGAACGAAGCACGTAGCCGGAGGCGGTCTGCACGAGATCGCTCTCGCCGTGGGCGCCCGAGACGTCCAGCGTGATGCTGTCGGTCACTCCGACGCGGACGCCGGCCCGCATGTCGAAGATGGTGGTTTCGTAGTCCGAGATACGCGGCCCGACCTCGACGGCGCGGCGGTAGACCGCCGGGAGAGGGATCGCGGCATTGTTGTTGCAATCCGGGCCGAGAGCGATGCCGTTGAGCGTGCAAAGCTGGTTGCGCAGCGCCGGCGCCAGGAACGGATTGTTCGCCGGAACCGTCAGCGATTCACCGAAGATGCCGGACGGGGCGACGATGGTCGCGACGTCGTTCCTGGAGAAGAGCCCGCGCGCATAGACTTCGACGCCGTCGGTCACTTCGTAGTGGGCGGCGCCGTAGATGTTCTTCCGCTCGGACGGAGTCTGCAGAAGGTTGAACGGGTTGAAGTTGAAGCCCGCATAGAAGGGCACCAGCGCGTTTCCGTCGCCGTTGAGCTGGAAATCGCCGGTATCGAACGAGAAGGCGGCGGGAACCGTGGTGAAAGACGATCCCGAGGCGACGCCCGTGGTCGAGTTGATGCCGAAAACCGAGATGTCGCGGTCGCCCTGATAGATCGGATCGACCTTCTGGTAGCCGATGCTCAGAACCGCGTTGCCGCGGCCATCGTCGAAATTGGCGCCGATCGTGAGGTCGGCGTTGAAGGCGCCGCCGTCGCCGCGCTCGGTGATGCGGTAGCCGGCCTGCGCCTCCATCCCGGTGAAGTTGCGGCTGGTGATGAAGTTCACGACGCCCGACACGGCGTCGGCGCCGTAGGTGGTCGAGGCGCCGCCGGTCAGGACGTCGACGCGCTCGATCAGAGCGAGCGGGATGTTGTTGAGATCGACGACGCCGTTCGAATCCGAGGCCGAGATGCGGTTTCCATCGAGCAGGACGAGGTTGCGCTGGAAGCCGAGGCCGCGAAGATCGATCGTCGCGAAGCCGCCGTTGCCGTTGTTGGCGGCCGAGCCGATGGCCGGCACCGCGCCCGGAAGGCTGCGCAGGATTTCCTCGGCGTTGTTGATGTTGCGCAGCTGCAGCTCGGCTTCGCCGACCACCGTGACGGGGCTCGACGAAGTCAGGTTCGGGTTCCGGATCAGGGTGCCGGTGACGACGATGTCGCCCTGGGTGGTCTCCGTAGCTTCGACAGCTTCCTGCGGAGCCATCTGAGTGTCCTCGGCGGGCTGCTGCGGCTGCTCTTGGGCATAGGCCGGAGCGGCGAAGGCCGAGACCCCGACGATAAGCGTCGAGGCCATGAGCCGCTGACGAAACTTGGTGTTCATTCTGTGTCCCCTTCGATCCGCCCCTTGGGCTATACCTTCGCTCGACGCGCGCGATTGCGTCTGCATGGAGCTGTGGGGCTACTTAAGAGACAGTCAGGAACGCGCGCAAACGGGAAAACGCCTGTCCTTACACTTGGGAACGGCCATGTAACATTTTAGCCACAGAGGGAGAGTTCCTGAGAGAAGCCCCCTCAGCCCCCCCGCCCCGCCTCCACCGCCGCTTCGGCGGAGGAATAGGCCTCCTGCCGAGCGACGCTCCAGTAGCGCAGCTCGTCGAGCGGGATCGGCTGGCCGGTGGCGGCGCAGCGGACGTGATCGCCGGGCGTGAGGATCCGGAACGTGCCCGGCATGTAGTGAAGCCGCGCTTCACGGCCCTTGTTCGACATCAGCATCAGCTTCGCCTTCGTCCTCATCTGTCATTCGCGGCTTGATCCGGCATATTGAAGAAGAAGATGCGCCGCGGATCAAGTGCGGGTGCCGAAATCGGCTAGAGCAATTTGGGCTGCTCGCCCGATGGCTTGGCATGAGCCGTCCGGCGCGGCCTTTCGACGGGCGCGGCGCCGACGACTTCAGCGGCGAGGTCGCCGTCCCGGAAGATCAGCTTCAGCCGCCCGGCCGCCTTGGCTCCCGCCGCGGAGATCAGCGTCTTTCCGCCTTGGTCCTCGACTCGGGCATAGCCACGCTCGAGCGGCCTGTTGGGATGGACCAGCCCCGCTACCCGCCAGAGGGCCTCCAGACGCTCCCTCGCCCGGGCCTGCGTCGCCTTGAGAAGGCCGGGGCGAAGCGCTCCCGCCGCCTGGTTGAGGGCCGCCCGGGCATGGCTGAGCTCCGTTCGAAGGCCGCGCGGAAGGCGGTCGGCGAGTTCGTCAAGCCGCTGCCTCTGCGGCGCCAGCAGCGCCTCGCGCTCCGGCCAGCGGCGAAGTCTCGATTCCAGTTGCTCCCCGGCCCGCTCCAGCGAACGCCGTGCGCAACGCTCGATCCGGTGGCCGGTCTCGCGCAGGTGACCGAGCAGGTCGCCGCGGACCGGAACCGCCATCTCGGCCGCCGCGGTCGGGGTGGGCGCCCTCACGTCGGCGGCGAAATCGCACAGCGAGGTGTCGGTTTCATGGCCGACGGCGGAGATGGTCGGGATTTCGGAGGCCGCGACCGCGCGCACCACCTCCTCCTCGTTGAACGCCCACAGATCCTCGATCGAGCCGCCGCCGCGGGCGACGATGAGCAGATCGGGCCGGGCCACCGGCCCGCCGGCGGGCAAGGCGTTGAAGCCGCGCACCGCCGCCGCGATCTGGGCCGCCGCCCCTTCGCCCTGGACCGGCACCGGCCAGACGATGACGTGGCAGGGGCAGCGGTCGGCGAGCCGGTGGAGGATGTCACGGATCACGGCGCCCGTCGGCGAGGTGACGACCCCGATGACCCTCGGCTGGAAAGGCAGCTTGCGCTTCCGCCCGGCGTCGAACAGCCCCTCCGCCGCAAGCGCGCGCCGGCGCTTGTCGAGAAGCGCCATGAGCGCGCCCTGCCCTGCCAGCTCGAGCCGCTCGATCACGATCTGGTAGCGCGATCGGCCGGGATAGGTGGTGAGCTTGCCGGTCGCCACTACCTCGACCCCATCTTCCGGCCGGAAGGCCAGCGAGGCTGCGGTGGCCTTCCAGAGCACGCCGTCGATCACGGCCTTGTCGTCCTTGAGGCACAGATAGCAATGGCCGGAGGCGGCGCGTTTCCAGCCGCTGATCTCGCCGCGCACCCTGACGAAGCCGAAAGCGTCCTCCACCGTCCGCTTCAGCCGCATCGACAGCTCGGAAACCGAAAGGGCCGCCGAATTGTCCCCCGGGCGTTCGGTTGCTAACAGCCCGGGGTCCTGAGGAGGGTAGTCGCTGTCCATGAACGTCCTGCTGCTTGGCTCCGGCGGCCGCGAGCATGCGCTCGCCTGGAAGCTCGCGCAATCGCCGCGGCTGGGCAAGCTGTTCGCGGCGCCGGGGAATCCGGGGATCGCCGAGTTCGCGCAGATAGTGGCGATCGACCCCGGAGACCACCGGTCGACGGTCGATTTCTGCCTGAAGAATTCGATAGAGCTGATCGTCATCGGCCCGGAGGCGCCCCTGGTCGACGGACTCGCCGACAATCTGCGGACGATGGGCTTTTGCGTGTTCGGCCCGAACCGCATCCCGGCGCAGCTCGAAGGCTCCAAGGGCTTCACCAAGGATCTGTGCGCCCGCCAGAACATCCCCACCGCCCGCTACGCCCGCGCCTCCGACAGGCTTGCCGCCGAGGCGGCGCTGGAGGACTTCAACGCTCCCCTCGTCGTCAAGGCGGACGGCCTCGCGGCCGGCAAGGGCGTGATCATCTGCGCGAGCCTGGACGAGGCCCGGAGCGCGCTCGACGTCATGTTCGACGGCAGCTTCGGAGCGGCCGGGAGCGCCGTCGTCATCGAGGAATTCCTCGAAGGCGAGGAAGCGAGCTTCTTCGCGCTCACCGACGGAACGGCCGTCGTGCCGTTCGGCTCGGCACAGGACCACAAGCGCGTCGGCGACGGCGACACCGGGCCCAATACGGGGGGCATGGGCGCCTACAGCCCCGCCACGGTGCTGACCCCGGAGCTCGAGGCCCGGGCGATGGAGGAGATCGTCCGGCCGACCGTCGAGGCCCTGGCGGCGGCCGGAACGCCTTATTCCGGGATATTATATGCCGGCCTGATGCTGACCGCCGAGGGCCCGAAGCTGATCGAGTACAACGCCCGCTTCGGCGATCCCGAATGCCAGGTGCTGATGATGCGCCTCGAGAGCGACCTTCTGGAGCTGATGTACTCCACCGCGCGCGGCCGCCTCGCCGAGGCGGAGCCGCCCGTCTTCACCGGCCGCTCCGCGCTCACCGTGGTCATGGCCGCCAGGGGCTATCCGGGGGAGCCGGAGACGGGGGGCGCGGTGGAGGGGATCGAGGACATCCGCGACGGTCCGGTGACGGTCTTCCAGGCCGGGACGGCTCTTCGCGAGGGGCGGCTGGTGGCGAAAGGCGGCCGGGTGCTCAACGTCACCGCTCTGGGCGACACCGTCGCGGAGGCGAGGGACAGAGCCTATGAGGCGGTGGGCCGGCTCCGTTTCCCCTCCGGCTTCTGCCGCACGGACATCGGCTGGCGGGAGATCGCCCGCTCCGGCCGGGATTGAGGCGGTCGACGCGGCGCGTCCCAACTTCGATGCGGGCTCGGACGCCGCTCCTCCTTGATCCGGAGCCGCTTCTGGAACAAGGACGCCGCGGGAGACTGAAGATGAAGGTCCTGATCGGCCTGGTGACGGCGCTGCTGATCGGCTGGGTCTGGCACGGCCCTCTCGGAAACGGCGAGCGAATGGTCGCTCGCCTCGAAGCCGAGGCGCGCGCGAAAGTGGCGGAGACGGAATTGCCCGGCCTCCAGGTGGCCTTCTCGCGCAGCCCGCTGGCGCGGGCGGCGACATTGAGCGGCCCGGCCAACGATCTCCAGCGCGAGGGCCTCGGAAGCCAGAAGGGCGTCAGCGATCATGTGCGCGACGTCGAGGGGGTTTCCTCTGTGCGCTGGAGCGACCAGCCCGGGGGCGCCGGAAGGGTCATTCCGCTGCTGCTGGAGACCCTGGCTCTCGTCGCGCTCGCTTATTTCACCGGCCTCGGCCTCGGCTGGCTCCTGTGGGGCCGACGGCGGCGCGATGGCTTCGTCTGACCGAAGAAGGACCTGACCGGACCATGTGGAACGTCGCTCAAGACAATTTGATACTGCTCGTCGTCGCGCTCCTGATCGGCCTGGGGATCGCGCTCTGGGCATTCCGAAGGAGCGGGAGCGGGGCGGACGCGGCCGGCGACTCCAGGGCGGACGGCCCAGAGGGCAACGGCCTGCAGGACGAGTTCGCCGCGGCCACCCGGGACGTCGCGGGCGAGATACTGGGAGTCGATGCGCACCCCAGCATCCCCGGTCCAAGCGGACCGCCCGACAATCTGCGGCTGCTCAAGGGCGTCGGGCCAAAGCTCGCGGCCCAGCTCAACGCGTTCGGGATCACGCGTTTCGACCAGCTCGCCGGGCTGACCGAGAACGAGGTGGCGATGCTCGACAAGCGCATGGGCGCCTTCGAGGGACGGATCGTGCGAGACCGCCTGGTCGAGCAGGCCCGCTATCTCGAGCGGGGGGACAAGGACGGGTTCGAAGCCACGTTCGGGAAGCTGGGGGGCTGAAATCCTCCCCCGGAATCCCGGGGGAGGGGGACCATGCGCAGCATGGTGGAGCGGTTGTTCAGATTCAGAAAGGCTCCTCCACCGCGCTTCGCGCGGTCCCCCTCCCCTGCAAATGCACGGGAGGAGTTAGGCTCAGCCTCCCCGCCGTTTCCTCACCACTTCGCTCGCCAGCAGCTTGTCGATCTTGAAGCCGTCCATGTCGACGATCTCGAACTGCCAGCCGCCGAAGGCGAAGCGTTCGCCCACCTCCGGTATGTGCTTCAGGATGGAGAGGGCGAAGCCGGCGGTCGTCGCATAGTCGCGGTCCTCCGGCAGGCCGATGCCCAGCCGGTCCGACAAGGCATCGGCGGAGAGCGATCCCGACACCCACCAGCTGCCGTCCTCGCGCTCGACCAGCGGCGCTTCCGGTCCGCCCTCGAAGCCGCCGTCGAGCACTCCGGAAATCGCGTTCAGCAGGTCCGCGGACGTAACGATGCCTTCGAAATGGCCGTATTCGTCATGGACGAAGGCCATCCGGGTTTCGCTGCCGCGAAGCACCGCGAGCGCATCCATCGCGTCCATCTGGTCGGGGACGACCGGCGCTTCGCGGCTCAACGCCCGCATGTCGAGCGGCCGTCCCTCGATCAGTGCGGCGACCAGGTCGCGCGCCTGGACGATGCCGACCAGCTTGTCGACCGACCCTTCGGCTACGGGAATCCGGCTGTGCGGGATCCCGAGGAGGGCCTGGCGGATCTCGTCGGCATCCGCTTCGCAGTCGATCCAGTCGACGTCGGTGCGCGGAGTCATCACCTCGCGCGCCGGCCGGTCGGCGAGGCGAACGACGCCGGAGATGATCGCGCGCTCATATTCCTCGAGCACGCCGGCATGATGCGCTTCCGCGACGACCAGGTGCAGCTCCTCCGCCGTCACCTTGTCGGAATTGTCGCGTCGCATCCTGAGCAGGCGGAAGATGAGCGCGCTCGTCCCGTCGAGCAGCCAGACGAGCGGCGCCGTTGCCTTCGAGGTCCAGAGCATCGGCGGCGCGATCACGGCGGCGATCGGCTCGGGCGAGCGGAGGGCGAATTGCTTGGGAACGAGCTCGCCGATGACGAGGGAGGCATAGGTGGTCACGAAGATGACGATGACGAAGCCCAGGGTCGCCGCCGTTTCCGGAGCAAGGCCGAGCGGGGCCAGCCGGGCGCCCACCGGTCCTCCGAGGCTGGCGCCCGAGTAAGCGCCGGCGAGGATCCCGATCAAGGTGATGCCGATCTGCACGGTGGAAAGGAAGCGGCCGGGATCGGATGCGAGGTCGAGAGCGGTCTGGGCGCCCCATCGCCGCGCCTTGGCCATCGCGTTCAGCCGCGGCTTGCGCGACGAGACGATCGCCATCTCGGCCATCGCGAACACGCCGTTCAGCGCAATCAGCATCAGGATGATGACGACGTCGAACCAAGGGAATGGCGGCAAGGGGGGGACAGGCGGCATGCGCAAGGCCTCTTAGCCGGGAAGCTTTCGTCGCCACAAGCGGTTCATGGTCCGGCTTAACCTGGAACAAGCTGGTTGCGCAGGCGGTTATGGGTTTGTTCGTTTAGCCCTTCGCAGGGAAAGGAAACTGTATGCGTAGCTTCAACCGCCTCCTGGGCGCGGCCGCCGCCGTCGCCATGCTCTCCACGACGGCCTGCACAACCAACCCCGAGACGGGTGAGCGGAGCGTCTCCACCAAAGGCGCGATCGGCGGAGTCGTCGGCGCCGTCGCCGGCTATTTCGGCGGCGACCTGATCGGCGGGCGGCGCGACCGCACCGAGAAGATCCTCGGCGCCGGCATCGGCGCCGTCGCCGGAGCCGCCGTCGGAACCTACATGGACCGGCAGGAAAGGGAGCTGAGGGACAAGACGGCCGGCACCGGAGTCGAGATCGATCGCCAGGGCGACGAGCTGCTCCTCACCATGCCGGCGGGAATCACCTTCCCGATCAACCGCTACGACATCCAGCCCCAGTTCCGGACCACGCTCGATCAGGTCGCGGCGACCCTCGCGTCCTATCCGTCGACGATGATCGACGTCTACGGCCATACCGATCCTTCGGGCGGCGATGCGATCAACGTCCCGCTCTCGCGCAATCGGGCTGGTTCGGTGGCGGACTACCTCGCCGCCCGGGGCGTGCAGCGGGAACGGATCGCGACAGAGGGCTTCGGTTCGTCCCAGCCGCTGGCCGGGAACGACAATTCCACCGAAGCCGAGCGCGCGGCCAACCGCCGGGTTGAGATCCGGATCGTTCCGGTGGAACAGCAGGGCTGATCTTGCCTCCCCATGCACAGCATGGGGAGGGGGACCAGGCTCTGCCTGGTGGAGGGGTGACCCTTCAGAAGCCTCACCAGATCACCCCTCCACCACCTTCGGTGGTCCCCCTCCCCATCTGACGATGGGGAGGCAATTATCGCCGCTCCCTGAAGAACGCTTTCAGCATCTCCGCGGCCTCCGCCTCGCCCATCCCCGAATATACCTCGGGCGCGTGGTGGCAGGTCGGCTGGGTGAAGAGGCGCGGGCCGTGGAGCACCGCTCCGCCTTTGGGATCGGGCGCGGCGAAGTAGAGGCGAGACACCCGCGCCAGCGCAATCGCCCCGGCGCACATCGCGCAGGGCTCGAGAGTCACCCAAAGATCGCAGCCGTCGAGCCGCGAAGTGCCGAGCGCCGCGGCGGCGGCGCGAATCGCGACCATCTCGGCATGGGCCGTGGGATCGCCGTCGAGGCGCATCCGGTTGCGCCCGGACGCGATCACCGTTCCGGCTCTTGTCACCACGGCGCCGACCGGCACCTCGCCGTCGGCCGCCGCGGCGCGCGCCTCGTCGAGCGCACGGCGCATGGGTTCGGAGAAAGCGCCGGTCATTTGGGCCGCCTAATAGGAAGCCGCCCGGGCGGGAAGCCTATTGCTGGTTGGCCTGCTCGCCGCCGCCGACCTCGACCCGGGGCACCTCGAGCTGGACGTTGGTGGTGGTGGTGCCGACCGTCACCGGGTTCACCTTCACCTCGAACTTGGGGGCCTGCGCGTTCTGGGTCTGGTTGAGATCGATGAGGTTCAGCCAGACGGCGCCGATGACGAGCAGGATGAGCAAAGCGACAATCAGCAGGATGGCGCGTAACATGGATCAGCTTCCTCCGTTCGTCCGAGAACGAGGCCTACGCCATTCGGTTGCAGGTCCGCAACGAGCGTTTCGCCCGCCGGTCGCCAGCTTCAGGTTGACGAAAGCGCCTTGCGCGGCTATCCGCCCCGGCTTTCCGGGACCGTCTCACGGCCCCGCTTCAAACCAGGACGAGACAATATGTCGCGCATTTGCGAGCTGACCGGCAAGGGCCGGCAGGTGGGCCACAACGTTTCCCACGCCAACAACAAGACCAAGCGCACCTTCCTGCCGAACCTGCAGAACGTGACGCTGATCAGCGAGTCGCTCGGCCGCGGAGTGAAGCTTCGAGTCTCGATGAACGGGCTTCGCTCGGTCGAGCATGTCGGCGGCCTCGACAATTGGCTCCTGAAGTCGAAGGACGACGCGCTGAGCCTCAAGGCCCGCCGCCTCAAGCGCGAGATCGCCAAGAAGCAGCAGGGCGAGACGGCCACCGCCGCGGCTTAAGCCGTCATCCCGGCGGAAGCCGGGACCTCGATGAGTGGAGGCGCAGGTTCCTTTTTCCGCGCCGAGGCCCCGGCCTTCGCCGGGGTGACGGTCGAGCGCGGCTCGTTCCGCCAAAGCTGAGCGCGATCATTCCGCCAGAGCGAACTTCATCAGCAAGGTCCGCTGGAACGGGCTGTAATTGTCGTCCGAGGCGACCCACAGGATCGTGCGGCCGCCCTCGGCCGTGACGCTGAGAGCCTCGAGATTGTCGCGCGAGATCGGTCCTTCGAAGACCGCCGCCTCTTCGCCCGCGATCAGCGCCCCCTCCCTCAGCTCGGGGAGGGTCGCGATGGTCAGCTTGGCGGTGAAGCCCGCGAACAGGCTGACGCTTCGGTTGAGCAGCACGAGCCTTCCGTCCGGCAGCCGGGCCGCGTCCGTTATCCGGTAGCCGGCGGGCGGGCGGTAGCGCAGCCGCGTCGCGGCCGTCCCCCGAACCGAAGGGTCCCCCGAAAAGAGCGCCGCCTCGGTGTCGCCGCCGGCCCCTTCGGCGAAGACGAGGAAGCGGCCGTCGGCCAGGCGGACCATGGCCTCGGGACCCCGATTGGCGCTCCAGCGCGACATTCCCGGCGGGGCGGCGGCCGAGCGCGGCTCGAAGCCGGCCCGATCGTAGCGCCAGATCGCATTGGCCTGCTCGAAGGCGAGCCACACCCGGGTCCCGTCGATGACGGCCGATTCGATATCGCGGTTGACCTTCACGCCCGGCGCCCCCGGCCCCGCCTCGACCATCGAAATCGTCGCCCGCACCGGGCTGCGCCCGGTTGGGAGGGGCAGCCGGATGAGCCAGCCGGCATCGCTGAGGGCAAGCGCCTGCCCGCCATCGACGTGAAGCGCGGAGATCCCGCCCAGCCGGCGATCGTTGCTGGTCAGCGCCCATCCGCCGAGCCAGACCAGCCGCCCGAGCCGCTTCGCCGCCGCATCGTCCTCATTGAGGGCGAACGGCTGAAAGCGCACCAACGTGAGGGGCGGCGGCGGGTCGCGTTGCTGCAGGGCCGGCGGCGCGAAGGTCGCCAGCAACGGAAGCGCCATGAGGAGGAAGAGGGCGCGAACGCCCCTCGAACCGTTCCGCAGCCCGGAAGCACCCGCCAACCTTCGGCTCCTATTCACCGCCATCCGTGGCGCCAAAGCTTCGGCCTACCGCAAATATGCAACAGGGGCCGCGTCCAATCGTTCTGTCGGGCGAAGCGGGGTGGCCTTGTGGAGTATGTGTAATGAACAAGATTCTTCTCTCTATGGCCGCCGTTGGCGCGATCGCGGTCGCCGCTCCGGCCGCGGCCCAGACGGGCTACGGATATAACAACGTCAACGCCGGCGGCGCCGTCGGCATGTCCAACCGCATCGACCAGCTCGAAGCAAGGCTTCAGGCCGGCGTCCAGGCGGGAGTCATCGACCGTACGGAGGCGCGCGACCTGCGCATGGACCTTCGCGACCTGAGGCGCCTCGAACGCCAGTACAGCTATAACGGCCTGACCCAGACGGAGCGCCAGGACCTCCAGCAGCGTCTGCGCACGCTCCGGCAGGAAATCCGCATGGCGGACAACGGCCGCTACGATCGCGACACCCGCTACGGCAATTGGCAGGATGACGGCTATAACGGCCAGGGCGGCCCCTACGAGCAATCCTACGACAACGGCTGCGACACCCGCAGCGGCGGAGTGATCGGCGGAGTGATCGACAGCGTTCTCGGCCGGAGCAACGATTGCGGTCTTCGCGTCGGCGCGCGGGCGAGCGGCAACCTCTATTCGGTGCCGTCGCAATATCGCTACCAGTATCGCGACGGCAACGGCGTCTATTACCGGTCGGACGGCCGCAACATCTACCAGATCGACGCCCGCACCAACACGGTGCTCAGGGTCCATTCCATGAACCGCTAGGCCGGCTTCCACCGGCTGAAGAGGAGGCGCTCCAGCTCCGGCTGGGGCGCCTTTTCCGTTCGCGCCGCCCCGGATTCGAAAATAGAAGCTGACGCGCCGCTTCAATTCGGTTAAATAGTTCAAGAATCTGTAGAGCTTAGGGGATTGGGGATGAAGCGCTTTCGGTTTGGAACGGCATTGGCCCTGCTCGCGACGCTGTCGTCGTGCGGCGGCGGCGGTGGTGGCGGCGGCAATCCCGCGCCGCCGGTCGCCGGCCCGACCCCCACCCCGCCGCCGCCGGCGAGCTCCGCCTGCTCGCTTCGTTCGCGGCAGGATTGGGTCGCCGCGCAGATGCGCGAATGGTATCTGTTCCCCGAGACCCTGCCGTCGAGCCTGAACCCCGCGTCCTACTCGACCGTCGACGATTATCTCGACGCTTTGACGGCGACGGCGCGCGCTCAGCGCCGCGACCGCTATTTCACCTACCTGACGTCCATCAAGGAGGAGAACGCCTTCTTCAATTCCGGGTCCAGCGCCGGTTTCGGAATCCGCTTCTCCTACGAAACCGCCCAGAATCGCGTGTTCGTGGCGGAAGCCTATGAAGGGGCTCCGGCGCTTGCGGCGGGGATCGACCGCGGCACCGAGCTGCTGGCGATCGGCACCACCTCCGGCAATCTGCGCCTCGTCAGCGAGCTGATGGCCTCGGGCGGCCCGCAGGCGGTCAGCGACGCGATCGGACCGTCCGATCCGGGCGTTACGCGCGTGCTTCGGATCAGCAATTCGGCGGGGACCCGCGAAGTCACCGTCACCAAGGCCGATTACGAGCTGACCCCGGTCTCGAGCCGCTACGGCGCGAAGATCATCGAGGAAGGCGGCCGTAAGTACGGCTACGTCAACCTGCGCACGTTCATCAACACGGCCGATCCGGCGCTCCGCCAGGCCTTCGCCGGATTCCGGTCGGCCGGAGTGACCGATATCGTCGTCGACGTCCGCTACAACGGCGGCGGCCTCGTCTCCATCGCCGAGCTGATCGGCGACCTGATGGGGGCGGACCGGTCGACGAGCGACGTGTTCAGCTTCACCACCTTCCGGCCGGAGAAATCGTCGAACAATTCGACCCGCTTCTTCCGTCCGCAGCCGCAATCCATCGCTCCGACCCGGGTGGCGTTCATCGGCACCACCTCTTCCGCATCGGCCAGCGAGCTGATCATCAACGCCTTCATCCCCTATCTGCACACCCGGGAGGCGCTGGTCGGGACCAACACCTACGGCAAGCCGGTCGGCCAGATCGCGCTCGACCAGGCGTCGTGCGACGACCGGCTGCGCGTGGTCGCCTTCAAGATCGAGAATGTCGCGCGCCAGGGCGATTATTACGACGGCCTGGCAGGCAAGGTGGAAGCGAGCTGCCGGGCGGGCGACGACGTCCTGCGCCAGCTCGGCGATCCTCAGGAAGCCTCGACCCGGGCGGCGCTCGACTTCCTCGCCGGCAAAGCCTGCACTCCGATCACGGCCGCCGCCGGCGGGATCACCACCCAGGCGGTGCGCGAGCAGCGGGAGCTGCTGACTCCGCGGCGGCCGAACGTCGTGCAGCGCGAGGCGCCGGGCACCTTCTAGGAACGGCTTCCCGGCGAAAGCCGGGGACCCGCTCCGCGGATGAACCTCACCTGTGGACGCCGTTCAGGCTGTCCTCACCGGCCAGGGCGCTGGGTGAGGGCAAGCGTTGGGGAGCGCTCAACAGGAGAAAGTTCATGAAGAAGCTCATCATCGCACTCGCCGCCACCTCCGCTCTGGCGTCGGCTGTGCCCGCCGCGGCCCAGTCGGGCGGCTATGGCAACAACTCCGGCGGCTACGGCAACGGCAACGGCAACGCCGAAATGCGGTCCGACCAGCTGCAGATGCGGCTCCAGGCCGGAGTCCGCAGCGGCGCGATCACCCGCGCCGAAGCCATGCCGCTGCGCGAGCAGCTGCGCCAGCTGACCCGGCTGGAAGCGGTTTACGCCCAGGGCGGAATCAGCGGCCGCGAACGCGCCGACCTGCAGCACAGGATCATGACGCTTCGCCAGGGCATCCGCATGGCCGAGCGCAGCGGCGACAGCCGCTACGGCCGCGACGACGATCGCTACGGCCGCGACGACGATCGCTACGACCGCGACGACCGCGACGACCGCTACGGCAATGTCGACAGCCGCTACGACCGCAACAACGACGGCTGGGACGATCGGGACGGCAATCGCGACGGCCGTTGGGACGTCGACTCGCGCTATGACTCGAATCGCGACGGCTATGACGACCGCGATCACAATCGCGACGGCCGCTGGGACAATGACGAGGGTTATCAGCAGTCGGACGGCCGCGGAGTGGTCGGCCAGATCCTGGATCGGGTGACCGGCAACGGCGGCCTTCGCGTCGGCCAGCGCGCTTCTGCCAATCTCGGCGGCGTGCCTTATGCCTATCGCAACCAGTATCGCGACGGCGACGGCGTCTATTACCGTTCGGACAGCCGCAACATCTATCAGATCGACGCCCGCACCCAGACGGTGGTCCGGGTCTTCGCAATGAACAGATAGTCCAGCGGAAGCTGGAGAACGAAAAAGGCGTCCCGGCCACCGGGGCGCCTTTTTTAGTGTTTGCAACGATTGCTGCGGCAGTCCGTCATTCCAGACTCGATCCGGGCTCCATGGAACACGGCCCCGGCGAGAGCCGGCGCGGGCGGTGTTCATGGATATCCGGCCTTCGCCGCAACGACGCGAGGTATTTGCACACACCGCCGGGACGGCCCAGATCATCACCCATGATTCGCGCCCTCGCCTGCCTCGCTTTCGCCGCCCTTGCCGTCGCCGGATGCAAGGATACGCCGCCGCCGCCGGCCGATCCGGCCGCCGCCGCCGGCGAAACGCGGCCCGCCGCCGCGCCGGCGCCGCTGCCCGATATCGTGCGCGTCCGCCTCGCCACCGACGCAGGGCCCATCCTGCTCGCGCTCGACCACAAGCGCGCGCCGGTGACCACCGCCAATTTCGTCCGCTACGTCGACGAGAAGAGGTTCGACGGCACCTTCTTCTACCGGGCGGCCCGAACCAAGGGGGCGGTGGGCCGCGGCTTCGTGCAGGGCGGGATTCGCCACAGCGCCCGGCGCGCCTTGCCGCCGATCGCCCACGAGCCGACGAGCGAGACCGGGCTCAGGCATGCCGACGGCATCATCTCGATGGCGCGCGCCGCACCGACGGGGGCGATGGGGGACTTCTTCATCATCGTCGGCGGAAGGATGCCGGCCATGGATTCCAGGCCCGGCGAGCCGGGCTTCGCCGCCTTCGGGCGGGTCGAGGCGGGAATGGACGCGGTGCGGGCGCTCCTCGCCTCGCCGACGGTGCCCAACGCCGGCCGCGGTTCGATGCGCGGGCAGATGATCGAGACGCCGGTCCGGATCGTCAGCGCCCGGCGGGAGCCCGGACGCTGAACCTTTAGCGGCCCGGGCGGTTCAGGCTCAAAGGAACAGCTTCTTCCTCCCCTGTGCGAAGAAACAGGCCCGCTCGGGCGAGGCGTGATTGGAGACGTTATGAAAAGGTCCGTTCTTTCCGCGCTTGCACTGGCGGCGCTTGTCGGGCTCCCCGGCGTTGCCGGGCTGCTTCCGAGCGCGACGCCCGCTTCGGCCGCTCCCGCCCAGCAGCGGATCGGCGGGACCTGGGACCTGACCTGGAGGAACAGCCGCGGCGAGATCCGGAAAGGCTCGATGACCGTCGAGCAACGCGGTTCGCAGCTAACCGCGACCGTCTACGACCGCGGCGGAGCCACCGCCACCGGCTCCGTCTCCGGCGCCTTCTTCACCCTTCAGGGAAGGCGGCTGGCGCTTCCCTTCACCGTCACCGGCCGGGTCCACGGCCGGAAGATGAGCGGCACCCTGACGGCGCTCGGGATCGAGCGGCGCTTCACCGGGGTCCGCCGCGGCCGTTAGGCCTGGCGCCGGACGTTGAATTTGCATCGTCATCCCGGGCTTGACCCGGGATCCACCTTCTTCCCGGCCGTCGCGGCAAGGTAAGGTGGATGCCGGATCAAGTCCGGCATGACGAGGCGGTGCGGATTTAGCGCACGATGCTCTAGAGCCGCTCGGCACAGCCCTTGCGCCGCTCTCCGCCGACCAACAGCTCGGCCGCGAGCGGATAGCTTCTGTCCGACATTCCGTCCGAACAGCCCCGCTGCGGCCGGACCTTGAGCTCGAAAGGCTTGCCGCCGAGCGACCCCGACCAGGTGCCGCCGCCGGGACCCGGCGCGAAGCGGGTCCAGACCCTCGTCCCCTTCTGATCCTCCGGATGCGAATAAGTGACGCAGCGGCCCTCGACCCGCGCGTTCCAGAAGGGCTCGGTGCCCAGCGCACGGACGGCGGGGGCGGGCACGGCCTTGCCGTCCTGAACGGTGCAGGGGCTCGCCGAGGCGCCGGCGCCGGCGCCGGCCGCGGGCGCCGCGGGCGCGGCGGGCGCGGCCGAGCCTTCGCGGCAGGCGGAGACGAAGGCGCTCGCCAGCGCCGCCGGCGGCCCCTGATGCGGACCGCTGCTCTGGGCGCCGTAGCTGGCGGAGACGGAGCCGGCGACCAGCGTTGCGAGATCCTCCGGCACCGCTCCGGTGCCGCTGACTCCGCCGCGCCGCCGGTCGCCGCGGGTGTCGGCGACCAGGGCCACCACCTCGCTGCCGCTTCCGAACGAAAGCCGCTCCTCGCTGCCGACGGGGCGGAATCCGGGAACGTTGACGAGGAGCCGTTTCCCCCCCGCCGGACAGAAGAGGCGGAGGGTGGGCCGGCCGCGGCCCGCCAGCACCAAAGCCACTCCTTCGCCGCTCGATTGCAGGTCCCAGCCTGGAGCATTCCCGTCTTCGGCGGCTGCCGCCGCGGCGGGAGCGGCCCCCGCGGCAGGAGCTCCGGAACCGGCGCCCGGCGCCTGGCTTTCGTTGGCAGGCGCCGAAGCCGGGTCGGACGCGCCGCTGCCGCAGGCGGCGACCAGAGTCGATGTGGCGGCTATCAGCCCCAGGATGCGCATGACGGACGTCCTCCCCGCAACCTGCGTCCCACCGTCCCGGCTCCGCGTCAAGGGCGGCGCCAGTCCTCTCGCCGCAATTCCCGGACGTCGCAAGGATCGCGGAACGGTGTGAAAAGCTCGCTGGTGCGCCGCTCGCCCAGCCGCTCGGCCACCTTCCGGCTCGCCGCGTTGCGCGGGTGAATTTCGCGCCGGCCACCGATTGTCGACACCAGCCTACAGCCTCTGGGTGAGGCTGAGGCCGTTGCCGTCCGGATCGCTGAAGAAGGCGACTTTGCAGCTTCCGTCGGGAGCGGTCCAGATCCCGCGCTCGTCCTGACCGAGCCCTTCGTAGACGTTCATGACCACCCCGCGCGCAGCGAGCGCGGCGACCGCCGAGTCCATGTCGGGCACTTCCCAGCCGAGCACCGGATGCGGCGCCGCGCAATAGCCCGGGACCTGCGTCAGCCGGAGCGTGGTCCCGGCGAGGTCGAACAAGGCCGCGAAGCCATCGTCGCCCAGGCTCCGCAGGCCCAGCGTCCCGGCATAGAAGGGTTCGGCCGCCTTGCGGTCTGCGGTTGCGATCATTGCGACGGGACGGGCATCGGCGAGCGGCATTGCGATTCTCCTGACTGGCATCGAGGCCGATGGTGATGCCGCGGGAAAGGGCGCGAAACCATCGCCCAGACGGGTGATTGGGGCCGTCCGAGCGGGTGAGCCCCCGGCTTCGCTCATCGTCACCCGAACTGCACGAGGTCCCACAGATTGCCGTAGAGATCCTCGAAGACCGCGACCTTGCCGTAGGCGTGAACCGCCGGCTCGCGAACGAAGCGGACGCCTCTTGAAAGCATTCCGGAATGGTCGCGGTCGAAATCGTCCGTCGCGAGGAACAGGAAGACCCGCCCTCCGGCCTGGTCGCCGATGAGGGCCGCCTGCCGCGGAGTGGAGGCTCGGGCGAGGAGCAGGGTCGCGGCGCCTTCGCCCGGGCCGGGCGGGGCGATGAGCACCCAGCGCTTGTCCTGCCCGGACTGGTACGAATCCTCGACCAGCGAGAATTGGAGCTTCTCCGTGAACCAGGCGATCGCCTCGTCATAATCGCGCACGACGAGGGCGACATGAGCGATGGACCGGGGCATCGGGCGGGGACTCCTTGAGAAGGCTCGGCGATCGAACGACCGGAGTGGCCGCCGAGGCGCCTGGCCGCCCTATCCTTCAGACGTCATAGAGGCAGAAGGGCCCGACGGCTACGAAGAGGGCGATGGGAAGGAAGACGAACACCGCCGGCGGCCGGGCGGAGTAGCCGTCCTTCACCTCCAGCATTCCATCAGGATCGCGCGGCCCCAGCGGGTGTCGACCGGCCCGCTCACCGCGACGAACCCCGCTTTCTCGTAGGCCCGGCGGGCGCGAACATTGTCCGGGTGCGGATCGGTGCCGATCGACGGCACCCCGGCCGCGAAGAGCCGGCCGCATTGCTGGCGAAGAAGGGCGGTGCCGTGGCCGCGATCAAGCATGTCCGGCTCGCCGATAAAGAGGTCCACCCCCCGCGCCCCGGGCGGCAGATAGGAGAAAGGGTGCGGGTTCCAGGCGTGGCAGGCATAATCCTGGGCGAAGGCGAAGGGCCGGCCGGCCAGCTCGACGATCCAGAGGGCCATCGCGGGATCGGCGAGATGCTCGGCCAGCTCGGCCTCCGGATGCTCCCACGCGCCCCACCACCGGAGGACTTCCGGGGAGTCGCGCCAGCCGCGAAGCAGGTGCAGGTCGGCGAGCGTGGCGGAGCGGAAGCGGTAGGAGGCGGTCATCGCGGATTTCAGGCCGGCGCGCTGCCGGATCCGGGCCCGCGGGTGAGTGACCGCATCTCAGTCGCGCCTCTCCTCTTTCTCCCCCCGCATCTCCTCCTCGATCGCCTTTCGGATTACGCCGCGCTGCGATCCGGCGAAGAGGTTTTCCTTCGACGCGTAGAGGCCCCGGAGGAAGCCCAGGTCGCGGGGGGTGAGGGTGAGCGGGACTTCGCTGCCCATCGGGGCCTCGAGAATCTTGAGGATGGTGGGTGGGGCGTTTGGCTTGAGGCGCGACGGGTCTGTCCGCGCGAAGGCCCGCATGGCGGCATAGTCGGCGAGCTGGGTGGTGGTGAGGCCTTCCAGGGCTTTTCCTTCCACCACGACCACGGCGGCGGTGAAATGGGGACGCGCGCCGGCGCTCACCCGGGTCGTCGTTCGGGTGGTGTCGTTGAAATAGGCGGTGGCGTCCGCGTCGAAGCCCGGGCCCGTCAGCCGCGCCGCCCCGATCGGCTGGCCGTCGGCGTTGAGGAGGGGCCCGTCCACCTGCCAGGCGGCTGCGGGGCCCGGCTGGGAGACGAGGCGGCGGAACGCGCGCGGCGGCATGTTGCCGATATAATCGGGGTGGCGCTTCGCCAGCGCCTGGATGAACGCTTTCTTGTCGGACGCCACCACGAGCAGGACGTTGGGGCTGCAATCGGCGGCGGCGAGCCTGATCCCCGCGGCCGCCGCGACCTGGCGGATGCGCCGGGCGAGCGCCTGCTTCTGACTGGGAGAGACTCCAACCGCGGCCGGGCAGACTTCCCATTCGAACCGGCTCAGCTGCTCGAAGGGCGAGGCCGGGGCGAGCGCCTTGACGAAATCGCGGACCTCGCGCTCGGCGTCGCGATTGCCGGTGACGACGATCTCGTCGCCGCCGGAGGGCGGCAGCGGGGCCGCGGCGGGGGCGGCGAAGGCCAAGGCGGCGAGAAACGGGACTGCGAGAACCATGTCGAGCGCTCCTTCGCTCAAGGGCGAGCACCCCCGAGGCTAATCCCGTCCGCGCCGGTTGAACAGACGGACCTTCCGGAGGCGGACGGACGCTCCGGAACACCCCTTGCGCCGCGAGCGCCGATCACCGCGGCGCCGGTGACCCGGCGCTTTCGGGGGCGCCGGTTTTGGCCTCCTCCTTGCCGGGCTCCCGCTGCAGCGCCCCCGCCACCTGCTCGCCGATCTCGGAGCGGCGCGCGGCCGCGTAGAGATTGTTCGAGCCGGAATAGAGACCGCGCAGAAAGGCGAGGTCCCATTCGGTCAGGGTGAGCGGTACCGGGCTGCCCATCGGCGCCTCGAGGATCGTGACGATCGTCGGCGCGGCGGAATTCGCGAGACGCGAGGGATCGGTCCTGGCGAACAGGCGCATGGCGGCGTAGTCGGCAAGCTGGGTCGTGGTCAGCCCGTCGAGAGCCGATCGCTCCACGACGACCACGGCGGCCGCGAATTGGGGGCGGATGGCCGTCGAGATGCGTGAAGCGGTCCGGCCGGTGCGGTTGGCCGCCACGCCCTCCTCCTCCGCAATTTCACGGCCGTCGGCGTTCAGCATCGGGCCCTGCATCTGCCAGGCCGCGGCGGGACCTTCCCCCTTCATCAGCCGGCGCATCTCGCCGCGCGAAACGGTGGTGAAGAAATGGGGATAGCGCCGCGCAAGGCCCTGCATCAGCGCC
>DASVTN010000065.1:0-12348 GCA_036387555.1 Allosphingosinicella sp.
AGCGTGCGCGCCCTCTCTTCGACTTCGAACACTTCGAGGTGGTCCCCGGCCTTGATGTCGTTGGTGTCGGCAAGCAAAACACCGCACTCCATTCCGGCCCGGACCTCGGCGACGTCGTCCTTGAAGCGGCGAAGCGAGGAAATGGTGGTCTTGGAGACGATAACGTCCTCGCGGGTGAGGCGCGCGTGGAGCCCCTTCCTGATGACGCCTTCGAGAACCAGCAGACCGGCCGCCTTGTCCTTCTTGCCCGCCGGGAACACTTCCTGGACTCGGGCGCGGCCGACGACGGTTTCGATGATCTCGGGCCCGAGCTCGCCCGCCATCGCCTGCTTCACCCAATCGGTGAGGTGGTAGATGACGTCGTAGTAGCGGAACTCGACCTTGGTCCGGGCCGCCACTTCGCGCGCCTTGGCGTTGGGACGGACGTTGAAGCCGATGATCGGCGCGCCCGACGCGGCGGCAAGCACCACGTCGCTTTCGGTGATCGCGCCCACGCCCGAGGCGAGGATGCGGGCCTTGATGTCGGCGGTCGAGATGCGGTTCACCGCGCTTGCGATCGCCTCGGCGGAACCCTGCACGTCGGCCTTGATGACCAGCGGGAACTCCTTGGCCATGTTGGCGCGCGAGGTGAACATGTTCTCCAGGCTGACCGGCACCGAAGTGGTGCGCTTGAGGTCGAGCAGACCCTGGCGATAAGCGGCGACCTCGCGGGCGCGCGCTTCGCTCTCCACCACGGTGAGCACGTCGCCCGCCGAGGGAACGCCGGACAGGCCGAGCACTTCCACCGGCACCGACGGGCCGGCTTCCTTCACCTGGCGGCCCTGGTCGTCGATCATCGCGCGAACCTTGCCCGGCACCGCGCCGACCACGAACACGTCGCCGACGCGAAGCGTGCCGCGCTGCACCAGAACGGTGGCGAGCGGGCCGCGGCCCTTGTCGAGCTTGGCTTCCACCACCGCGCCTTCGGCGGCGCGGTCCGGATTGGCGCGCAGCTCGAGGATTTCAGCCTGCAGCGAAAGCGCTTCCAGCAAGCCATCGAGGTTGGTCTTCTTGAGCGCGGAGACCTGCACGTCTTGCACGTCGCCGCCGAGATCCTCGACCACGATTTCGTGCTGGAGAAGCTCCTCGCGGATCTTTTGCGGATTGGCGCCGGGCTTGTCGATCTTGTTGATCGCAACGATCATCGGCACGCCGGCCGCCTTGGTGTGATTGATCGCCTCCACCGTCTGGGGCTTCAGGCCATCGTCGGCCGCGACCACCAGCACGACGATGTCCGTCACGTTGGCACCGCGGGCACGCATTTCGCTGAACGCTTCGTGGCCAGGCGTGTCGAGGAAGGTGATCTTGTTCCCGTCCGGGAGCGCGACCTGATAGGCGCCGATATGCTGGGTGATGCCGCCGGCCTCGCCGGAGACGACGTTGGCGCCGCGGATTGCGTCGAGCAGCGACGTCTTGCCGTGGTCGACGTGGCCCATGATGGTGACCACCGGCGGACGCGGCAGCCGGGCTTCCGACGCATCGTCGTCGCCGCCGATGCCGATCTCGACATCGCTTTCGCTGACGCGCTGCATGTTGTGGCCGAACTCGGCGACCAACAGCTCGGCGGTGTCCTGGTCGATCGCCTGGTTGACCGTGACGACCATGCCCATCTTGAACAGCGACTTCACGAGATCGGCGCCGCGCTCGGCCATGCGGTTGGCGAGTTCGCCAACCGTGATCGTGTCGGGCACCACGACGTCGCGCACCTGCTTGGCCGACGGGCCGGCCTGCGAATGCGAGCGCTTTTCCTTTTCGCGGGCGCGGCGAAGCGCGGCGAGGGAGCGGGCGCGGTTCGAATCCTCATCTCCCGAAAGCGCGCGGGTGACGGTGAGCTTGCCAGCGTGGCGGCGGTCGTCGCGGCCGCGCACCGGGCGGGCCGGCTCGGGCCGCTTGACCACGGGCATACCGTGCTTGGGACGAGCGCGGCGTTCTTCTTCTTCGCTCGCGGCCGGAGCACCGGCACCGGCGGCTGGCGTCGCCGTGGCTGCGGGCTGCGGCGGCGCGGCGGCTTCCTCGGCGGCGCGGCGCTCGGCGTCGGCGGCGTCCTTTTCAGCCTGGACGCGCGCTTCTTCCTCGGCGCGGCGATTGTCTTCGGCGCGGCGGCGCTCTTCCTCGGTCGCGGCAACCGCCTGGCGGTCCTCGCGGCGGCGCGCTTCCTCCAGCGAGGAAAGGCGCGCTTCCTCGGCTTCGCGGAGCAGCTTGTCCTGGAGTTCGCGGCGGGACGCGGCGTCCATCGGCCGGGCGGGCGCGGCAGGGCGCGCGGGCGGGGCGGCCGGGCGAGGCGCCTGCGCAGCCGGAGCCGCCGCGACGGGCGCTGCAACGGCGGGCGCGGGCGCGTCCTCGACCTTGGGTGCTTCCGGGGCAGCGGCGGGGGCGCCGCCGCCTGGGCCCAGGATGCGGCGCTTCTTGACCTCGACCACCACCGTGTTGGAGCGGCCATGGCTGAAGCTCTGCTTCACCTGGCCGGTCTCAACGGTGCGCTTCAGGCCCAGGGGAGCGCGCGCTCCAAGCTTCGGCTTATCACTCGTATCGCTCATATTATCCTTCGTTCACATCATCAGCCGACGCATGCGGCGTGCCCGCAATTGCGGTCTCAAGCCCGTTTGTCTCACCTGTAAAAGCGCGCCACCGCTCAAGCGCATGGCGCACGCGCTGAGCGGCAGCGCGATCGATCAGCGCGGCATGTACCACATTCTGGCGTCCCAGCGCCAACGACAATATGGTCCTATCCGCTGGAAAAACCAGCCCTTGACCCTCGTTGCCGCCCACCCGCCAAGCCTGGTCGAGCTTGCGATTGCCGTCCTCGCCCGCGTCCGACGCGTGGATCAGCAGATGCGCCTCGCCCCGGCGCAACGCGACGTCGATCTTCTCGGCGCCGGTCAGAAGCGTGCCGGCGCGTGCTTCGAGGCCCAGGCGGTCGAGCACGGCCTGGCGAAGCGCCGTCTCGATCCGCTCGCCCAGGTCGTCGGGCGCGGAGACCGGCTGCTTGAACGCCCGGGCAAGCGCGCCCTTGAGCTTGCCGTTGCCCTGCGCTTTCTCAAGCGCCGCCCGGTCCACCGCGATCCAAGCCCCACGTCCGGGAGCCTTGGCGCGGATGTCGGGCATCACGATGTCGTCCGGCCCAAGCGCGAGCCGGACCAGAGTGTCCCGAGCCCCCGCTTCCCGCGTCAGGATGCAGGTGCGCTCGGCAACGTGATCGAACTTACCGTCTAGGCGATCATTGGGGGGTTTCCGCAACAGCGTCCTCCCCTGCTGCGGCGTCTTCGTCCTCGAACCAGTGGGCCCGGGCGGCCATGATGATTTCGTTGCCCTGCTCGTCCGTGAGGCCATATTCGGCGAGAAGTCCGCCCTTGTCCTCGCTGCGGTTGCTTTCCTTCTGACGGCGCTGTTCGGGACGCTTCTTCTGAACCAGCTCGTCGGTGGCGAGATCGGCGAGATCGTCCAGCGTCTTGATGCCGGCCTTGCCGAGCGTCACCAGCATCGCCTCGTTCAAGTAGGGCATGTCGGCCAGCGCATCCTCGACGCCGAGCGCACGGCGCTCTTCGCGCGACGCTTCCTCGCGGCGCTCGAGCGCTTCGGTGGCGCGGCTCTGCAGCTCGGCAGCAAGATCATCGTCGAAGCCTTCGATGGAGGCGATTTCGTCGATCCCGACATAGGCCACTTCTTCAAGCGCCCCGAACCCTTCGGCGACCAGCAGCTGGGCCAGCGTCTCGTCGACGTCCAGTTCCTCCTGGAACATGGTGGAGCGCTCGACGAACTCCTTCTGGCGCTTCTCGGACGCATCGGCCTCCGTCATGATGTCGATCGCCGAGCCGGTGAGCTGCGAGGCAAGCCGCACGTTCTGGCCGCGGCGGCCGATGGCCAGCGAAAGCTGGTCGTCCGGCACCACCACTTCGATCCGGCTTTCCTCCTCGTCGATCACGACGCGGCTGACCGTCGCCGGCTGCAGGCCGTTGACCACGAAGGTGGCGAGATCTTCCGACCAGGGGATGATGTCGATCTTCTCGCCCTGAAGCTCCTGAACAACGGCCTGAACGCGGCTGCCTTTCATGCCAACGCAGGCGCCGACCGGATCGATCGAGCTGTCGTAGCTGATGACGCCGATCTTGGCGCGGCTTCCCGGATCGCGCGCCGCCGCCTTGATCTCGATGATCCCGTCGTAAATCTCGGGGACTTCCTGGGCGAAGAGCTTCTTCATGAAATCGGGATGGGCGCGCGACAGGAAGATCTGCGGCCCGCGGTTCTCGCGGCGCACCGAAAGGATCAGCGAGCGAACCCGGTCGCCGACGCGAACCACCTCGCGCGGGATCTGCTGGTCGCGGCGGATGACGCCCTCGGCCCGGCCCAGGTCGACCACGACATGGCCGAACTCGACGCGCTTCACCACTCCGGTGATGATCTCGCCGGCGCGCTCCTTGAATTCCTCATACTGACGCTCGCGCTCGGCGTCGCGGACCTTCTGGAAGATGACCTGCTTGGCGGCCTGGGCGGCGATCCGGCCGAACTCGATCGGCGGCAGCGGGTCGACGATATAGTCGCCGACCACCGCGCCGGGCTGGAGCTTCTGGGCGTCGTCGAGGCTCACCTGCTTGAAATAATCGTCGACCGCCTCGACCACCTCGACGACCCGCCACAGGCGAAGGTCGCCCGAGGTCCCGTCGAGCTTGGCGCGGATGTCGTTCTCGGCGCCGTAGCGGGCCCGGGCGGCGCGCTGGATCGCATCTTCCATCGCCTCGATGACGATCGCCTTGTCGATCAATTTCTCGCGGGCGACCGCGTCGGCGATGGCGAGCAATTCGGCCTTGTTGGCAGACGCGACGGGAGCGCCCGGTGCGGTTGTAGCCATTTCAGTCTTCCTCTGTTTCTTCTGTTTCTTCGATCGGTTCGAATTCGTCCGCGCCTTCCGCGCTCAGCGGAGCGGTCGCCTTGATGAGCCTGTCGGTCATCACGAGCTTGGCCGACTGGATCGCCGCCAACGGCAGGCCCGTGGGCCCGAGCCCCTGGACGTTCACCAGCACCGTATCGCCTTCAGTGCCGCTCAGCTCGCCGCTGAAGACCTTGCGGCCCTCCAGCTTCTCGGCGAGCACGATCCGCGCCTCGTGACCCTTCCAGTCGTCATAATCCTTGAGCCGGGTCAGCGGCCGGTCGATCCCGGGCGAGCTCACCTCGAGCCGGTAGGCGTGCGGGATCGGGTCCCGGCCCGCGGCTTCCTCCTGGTCGAGGATCTCCGACAGCCGCCGCGAAAGCCGCGCGCAATCGTCGAGCGTGAGCTGCCGCGTATCCGGCCGCTCCGCCATGACCTGCAGGGTCGGATCGCCGGTGCCCCCGATCATCTTCACGCGAACGAGCGCGAGCCCCTCGGCCCGCGCCACCGGCTCGATCAATCGGGTCACTTCGGCAAGGTCCGCCACGCAGCTCTCCGCGAAAACCAAAAACCTTCCCCGCCGGCCCCGTCCCCGGGACCAGCCTCAACGTCTAACGATGTCGAGGAAGGTGAAGCGCATATAGGCTCGGCGGGAGCGAGGGGCAAGCAGGGAAAAGTTCGTAGAGCGGACGTCTTGGGAAACGACCGGAGCTTGACTGCCCATTTTCAGGACCTAGCGCGGAACCATGGCTCGATCCCGCCGCCTTCTATGCGCCGGAGCCGCCGCGATGCTGCTTGGCGGATGTTCGACAGTTCCTCTCGCGGAGCCGACCCGGCTTCTGAGCGAAGATCAAATCATCGATATGATGAAGCGTCCTCGCCGGTGGCTCGGAAGGACGGTGACGATCAGGATATACCCCTACGATAACGGCTTCACCGGCTCTTTCGTGGCCTGTCTCGAGCCATGTGACCCGAAGGGTGCGGACGAGAGCATATTCGTCCTCTATACCAGGCAGCACCGTTTTGCAGGTTATCGCGGCACACAGGCGGAGGTCGTGCAAGCTGTTTTCGGCAAAATCTGTCCGGAAGATCAGCCCATCTGCCTGGATGCCCCGATTCGGCTGTTCAGCCTGCGCGAAGTGCAGTGACTCACCCGCCGAATGCCAGCCCGGCCTCCGATATTCGGCCAATCCGGCGAGCAAGGGCGCGCCCTCAGGCGACCTCGAATACCCAGTAGCGGTTGAGGAGGAAGCTCGCCAGCGGAGTGACGAACATCATCATCGGGACCGGCGCCAGCGGCGGCAGGCCGAAGTAGATGGTGGTGAGCCAGACCCAGAAGCTGTTCAAGGCGAAGGCGAAGCCCGAGGCCATCAGGAACTTGAGGACCTTGCCGGCCTCGCCGCTGCGTTCGGCGCCGAAGCTCCAGCGGCTGTGGACGGCATAGCCGACGGCGACGCTGCACAGCCAGCTGATGGTATTCGCGCCCAGCGGAGGCACCCCGAGAAGCACCGCGGCCGCCGAATAGATCATCACCGAGAAGAGGGTCACGCCGAGGCCCGCGATCGCGAAGCGGACGAGCTGCCAGAAAGCCTCCGTGCCCAGCGCCGGGTGGATCGACGCGAGGGTGGAGCGCAGGCTGTCGACCCTGGCGCGGATCACGCCGCCGCCCGCTGCTCGAGCCGAGCCGCGATCACTCCCGCCAGCTCGCGCACCGGAACGGCGGTGGTGAGCCGCGAATCGCTTTCCGGCTCGAACAGGGCCGGCCGCTTCAGGCCCATCTTGCAGAGCCGGTATTCGATCGAGGTGCGAAGAACGCCGAGCCCGTAGACGCACGAGCGGCGGAAGTTGATGCTCGAGGCTTCCGGGAAATATTTCGTCGGGCAGGAGACTTCGCCGATTCGGAAGCCGTGCCAGGCCGCCTGGGCGATCATCTGGTTGTCGAAGACGAAATCGTCGGAGCAGGCCAGCAGCGGCAGCTTCTCGAGAACGCTCCGGTCCCAGGCGCGGTAGCCGGTATGATATTCGGAAAGCTTCTGGCCCATCACCAGGTTCTGGAAGGCGGTGAGGAGGCGGTTGAAGACATATTTGTAGCGCGGCATCCCACCGCTCAACGCGCCGCCGCCCAGGATCCGGGATCCGAAGACGGCGTCGTAATGGCCGGACGCGATCATCCCCGCCATGGCGGTGACCAGCCGGGGCGAATATTGATAGTCCGGGTGGAGCATGACGACGATGTCGGCGCCGCGCGCCAGAGCGGCGGAATAGCAGGATTTCTGGTTCGCGCCGTAGCCCCGGTTGCGGTCGTGGACGACGGTATGGAGCCCGAGCTCCCGCGCCACTCCGATCGTGTCGTCGGTGCTCGCGTCGTCGGTGAGGATGATGTCGTCGACGACGTCGCGCGGGATCTCGACGCAGGTCTTCCTGAGCGTCCTGGCCGCGTTGTAGGCGGGCAGTACGACCGCCACCTTCCGTCCGCCGATCATCGCATTCTCCCCTTTTGCCTGCCGAGGCGGCGAGCCCTCGTGCCGGGGTAGGGACAGGGTGGTTAACAACCTCCTAAGGCGGCGCGAAAAAGGCTGGAGGCGGGGCCGCGTTCTGGGCTAGCCCGGCTCGGCAGGGAGGGCGGAAAAGTTGAAGCTTGCCGGTGAAGACGGCGCGCCCGCCGGGGCGAGGCTGCCGCGGGCGGCGCTGCTCTGCGCCTGGGCCGCGATCGTCCTCGTCATGGCCGCGCGCCATGTCTTCTGGCGCGACGAGGTCCGCGCCTTCAACCTCGCGCTTCAGGGCGATTCCGTCGTCGAAATGCTTCGCGGGCTCCACGGCGAGGGCCATCCCGCCTTGTGGTATCTGCTGCTGCGCGGCGCCCACGCCATCGCCCCGGTCCGGGAAGTCCTGTCCGCGGTCTCCGTCGCGGTCGCGGCGGCGGCGATGGCGCTGCTCGCCTTCCGCTCGCCGTTCCGCGCCTGGGTGATCGGCCTGATCCTGTTCAGCGGCTTCGCTTTGTTCGAATATTCGGTGGTCGCCCGCAATTACGGGATCAGCATGCTGGTCCTGTTCGCGCTGGCCCATCTCTATCCGCGCTTCCGCGACCGCGGACCCATCGTCGGTCTCCTGCTGGCGCTCCTGTGCAACACCAACGTTCCCTCGGCCCTGCTCGCCGCCTGCTTCCTCCTGTACTGGCTGATCGACCTCCTGGGCGAGGAGGGGCTGCGATGGGGCCGCAGATACAAGCTCCTGCTCCTTAACGGAGCGATCGCGGCGGCGGGCGCGCTGATCTGCTTCCTCACAGTATTCCCGACCGTTCACGACGCGGCCCAGTCCGACGTCGCCGGCTCGCTCACGCCCGGCGGCCTCGCCTCCGCCTTGTTCTCGCCGGCGGAATCGTTCTGGCAACTCCTCCCCTATGCGACCCCGCCGTTGCCGGCGATCAGGATCGGTCTCGGCCTCCTCCTCGCCGGAAGCCTGATCGGGCTGGCGACGAGGCCGGGGGCGCTCCTCTCCTCGCTCATCGCGCTCGCCGGGTTCGAGCTGTTCTTCAATCTCGTCTATCCGGGCGGATATCGCCACCAGGCGCTGATCCTCATCTATCTGATCGCCATGTACTGGCTCGCCGCCCGAGGCCATGGCGGCCGCTGGCCGGCCCGCTGGAGAGCGGACGAGCAGCTTGCCCGGGCCGCCGCGGCCGGACGGCTTGCGTTCGTGGTCCTGCTTGCGATCCAGGTCTGGAAAAGCGCCGATCCGATCTCCCGCGAATTGGAGGGCCGCCCGCACAGCCGCGCCCGAGACCTGGGTGGATTGCTCGCCCGGGAACGCCTGCAACACGCCGTGCTGATCGCCGATCCGGACGTCCTCCTCGAGCCCATGCCTTATTATTCGCCGAACCCGATCTACCTGATGCGCGAGCAGCGCTTCGGGGCGGTTCCCCTCTTCACCCGCCGGGCGCGGGTCCACCTCAGCCTGGACGATTATCTCGCCGACGCCCGCGCGTTGAGGCAGCGCACCGGAAGGCCGGTGGTCATCGTCATGATGCACCGGCTCGACCCCGCCAAGCCGCCCTTCCGACTTCGCGAAGTCTATGCCTGGGATTTCTCCGCGGATCCGGCGCAGGTTCGGCGATTCCACGCCGCAACCCGCCGGCTTGCCTCCTTCCCGCCCGCCGTCACCGACGAAAGCTACGACGTCTATCTCCTCGCCGCCGCCGGCCGCTGAAGGCGCCACGCCGCTGCGACGTCCCGGTCCGGAGCGAGGAGATCGAACGCTCCGCCGCCTTTCGCGGGCAGGTCAGGAGCCTTGGTCCCGCTCCGCCGCGGCGTCGGACGCCGTGGCGGAACCCGCCCCGTCGGGAACAAGCTCGGTCTTGAGCGGCGAGAGCACCCACAAGGTCAGCAGGGTGATCAGCGACAGCACGATCGCGACGTCGTAGCTGCCGAGCCCGACGGCGGTCCCCATCGCGCCCGTGGCCCAGAGGCTTGCGGCGGTCGCGGTGCCCTTGACGCTGTCCTTCAGCCGGAGGATCGCGCCGCCGCCGATGAACCCCATCCCGGTTATGATCCCCTCGACGATCCGCGCCATCGCCTCGGGCTCCTGCGCGGCCAGCGGTTCCGCCGCCTGGACGAAGCCGCAGGCCGCCACTGCGACGAGCGGGAAGGTCCGGAGGCCGGCGCTGCGCTCCTCCTTCTCACGATTCCATCCGACAGGGAGCGCCAGCAGATAGGCGGCGGCGAGCGCGAAAATATGCGGGACGATATTGAAGGGGTTCGAACCGAAGATTTCCGTCATGCCCTCCCTTGTCACAAATTTGTAACAACAGGATAGTGTTTCCCGGTTGCTCGCGGAAGGCGGCGTCGACGGCCGTACGGACAGGGATGACGGTCAGTGAAGTGAGGGCCGGAGCGGCTGCGCCCCGGCCCTCACGAGTTCAGCGCGTCTTGTCGCGCTCGAAATCGGCCCTCTCGGCGTCGGAAGAGCCGCTCCGGTTGTCGCCGTTGCCGAAGCTTCCGAAGGCGGAGCGATCGCCGGCGCCTTCATCGACCTCAACCTCGGTGTGGCGAACGGTGTCGCGCACCTGCTCGGTATGCTCTTCAGCGGTCTTGCGCACGACAAGCTCCTCGCGCACGTTGGCGACCTTCTGGACCACGGCTTCCTCGGCCGTCTCGCGCATCTCGATCTCCCGGTCCTGGAGGAGGTCCTCGGCGTTTTGAGCGGACTGCGCGACCTGTGCGCCCTGCTGCTGCTGGACAGGCCGGCGCTCGATGGAGACATGCTCCTCGCGAAGCGTCACCTGCTCCTCGACCGGCACCTCGCGGACGTAGGAGCGGACCCGGGCGCCGCCGCGGGTCACCTCGCGCTTTCCGACCCGCAATTCCTCCTCGACGATCGGGATCCGCTGCTCCTCGACGACATTGCCGGCCGCGGCCGTTCCGCCTCCGGCCGCCGACTGTTCGCCGCCCGACTTCTGTCCGGAGAAAGGGGTCCAGCCCTCGTTCCGCCAGCTCTGCTGACGCTCATCGAGATCGACGCCGGCCGATTCCTCGAGCAGGCTGATGATGCGCTCATGATCCTCGCCGCTCTCGACACGGGCGCAAAGAAGGAAACCGCCGCGGCGAAGGCCCTCGCCATAAGCGTGCCGGTCGTCGTCCGACAGATGGAAGCTGTTCAGCGAGCCGCCGCCGCCCGAATTCTGGTCGATGATGTTCACCCGGTCGAGGGCGAGGTGGGAGGCCAGGCGCTGGCGCGCGGCCTCTGCTTCCTGGCGGGTGTCGTAGAGGGCGGTGACGGTTCGGGACATAAGCTACTCTCCTTGTGTGTTTCCCCGCTCGTTTCGGTTCGCGGCCGGCACCGGCCGCGGCAAATCTCGCCGTTCGGCTTCCGGTTCAGCCGGCGTTCGGCGCTTCGGCATCCTCCCCGCCGGCGCTTTCCTCCAGGGTTTCGACGTGGAGCTCGGTGCGGCGCACGGTCTCGGCGATCCGTTCCGTGCGCTCCTCGACGTCCTTGCGTACCACCACCTCCTCGCGGATGAAGGCCTGCTTCGAGACCACCGCTTCCTCACGCATCTCGCCGATCTCGATCACCCGTTCCTGGAGCAGGCCGCGTTCGGCCACCTCCGAATCGCTGAGGAACCTTCCCCGGTCGAGGGGCGCCTCGTCCGCGACGGCGGCCTCTTCGGTGAAGGTTGAAACCGACGCTCCGCCTTTGACGAGGCGCGGCTCGCCGATCCGGATCTCGCCGGCCGGCTCCCCGGGCTCGACCCAGGCGGCCTGCTGGAGCGGCGCATTGCCGGTGTGGCCGGAGCCGTCTTTCCCGCTCATCCCTCCGCTCCTTCGCGCGGTGCATGCTCGGCGCTCGCTTCGCGCTCGATCTCGGCCCTTTCGGAGCGGAGCACGACCGGGATCTCCTCGACCCCCGTCCGTGTCCGCCGGAGCACATGTATCTCCTCGACCAGCACAAGCCGCTTCTCGACGACGATCTGCTCCTCGACGACGGGGATGATGGTCGTGTCCCCCTCCAGCCTGACTCCCGGCAACTCGGTCACCGCCACGTTGCGCGGCACCCGCCGCACCTCGACCTCATCCCGCCGGAGCTCGGCGGGGACGTTTTGCTCGCGCGTGTCGACGGCGACCCGAACCTTCACCCGGCCGCTTTCGACCTGCCGCTTGCCGACCTCCAGCCGTTCCTCGACGAGCGGGATCGCCGCGACTTCTTCAGCATCTGTCATGGGGGATCCGCTTCGAAGCTTACATCACGCCGCCAAACCTCCGGCGGGAACGGTCGTTCCGAGCCTTTTTTGATATGCGGCAAACGGTTGCTCAGGCGTGGCGCACGGCCGCGGAGCCTTGACGCAGGTAGGTGACAAAGTGCGGAACAGGCACCTTCCCCGTCCGTTTGCGGCACCGCCCGAAGATGATCGGGCCAGTTTCCAACAGGAGGAAATCAAATGCGAAAATCGGTCCTGAAGCACGCGGCCCTCGCGGCGGCTCTTACCCTCAGTCCCGCCGCCGCCTTCGCTCAGAACGATACGAGCACGACCACGACCACCGACTCCACTTACGCGGCGCCGGTGCAGCAGGAAGAGGACGACGATTTCCCCTGGGGCCTGCTCGGCCTGCTCGGACTTGCCGGACTTCTCGGCCTCAAGAAGAAGGAGCGCGACATCCACGTCGACGCCCGCCGCAACCCGTAAGCTCTCCACTTAAGTCCTCCCCGCGATTTCGCGGAGAGGGCGACCAGGCGAAGGCTGGTGGAGGGGTTCTTGCCGAGTCTGAAGGACCCCTCCACCGCACTTCGCAAGGTCCCCCTCCCCGGGATAGGCCGGGGAGGATTTTTACTGCGGCCCCCACGGCCCCGGCGGCGCGGCGACCGGCCGCGAAAGATCGAACTCCACCCGGAAGAACCGCCCCGGCCGGCGCAGCTCGTAGGCGAAGGCGCTTCCGTCCACCTCGATCGCCCAG
>DASVTN010000066.1:0-9850 GCA_036387555.1 Allosphingosinicella sp.
GCAGATCCAGGCCGTCCTTCGCGAGCAGCAGCTCGACAAGCAGGGCCGCGCCTATGCCACCGGCCGCCGCAAGGACGCGGTCGCCCGCGTCTGGCTGAAGCCGGGATCGGGCAAGATCATCGTCAACGGCCGCGACCAGGAAGTCTATTTCGCCCGTCCCACGCTTCGGCTGATCATCAACCAGGTGTTCGACGTGACCGAGCGCCGGGGCCAGTATGACGTCATCGCCACCGTCAAGGGCGGCGGGCTTTCGGGCCAGGCGGGCGCCGTCCGCCACGGGATCTCGACCGCTCTGACCCGCTACGAGCCGGAGCTTCGCACGACGGTGAAGCGCGAGGGCTTCCTCACCCGCGACCCGCGCGTCGTCGAGCGCAAGAAGTACGGCAGGGCCAAGGCCCGCCGCAGCTTCCAGTTCTCGAAGCGCTAGGCGCGCGCCCGGCAAACCGGGCCCAACGTCGAAAACGGATGGCCGGTGCGAAAGCGCCGGCCTTTCCTTTTGACCGCAAGATACGGGTTGGACGCCGCCCCCGGCCCTGCTGATGCGAGGCCATGAGTGAACGCGACTATGTCCTCGGGACCCACGACGAAGAAGTGGAGAGGCTCGGCCTCCAGCATCGCGTCTGGCGGCCGCAAGTGCTGGACGCCTTCCGCCGCGCGAGGATCGGCCCCGGGGCAACGGTCGTCGATATCGGGGCAGGGCCGGGCTTCGCCGCAACGGATCTCGCCGAGATCGTCGGCCCGTCCGGCAAGGTCCTCGCTGTCGAGCGCTCGCGCCGCTTCCTCGACGTGATCGACGGACGCGCCCGGCGGCTCGGCCTCGGCAACATCGAGACGCTCGAGCGGGACGTGTCCGACTACGGCTTCGGCGAAAGTTTCGCCGACGCGAGCTGGTGCCGGTGGCTCCTCTCCTTCGTGAGCGATCCGCGCCGGACGGTCGGCCACATCGCGGCGGCGCTTAAGCCCGGGGGGCGGGCCGTGTTCCACGAATATGCCGACTATGGGGACTGGCGCATGCTTCCGCCCGATCGCGACGTCGAGCATTTCCGCACCCTGGTAATGAAAAGCTGGCGCGATGCCGGCGGGGAGCCGGACGTCGCGCTCGCCCTTCCGGGCTGGCTGGCGGAGCAAGGGCTCGAGATCGTCGAGATGCGCCCGCTCATCCACGCCGTGCGCAAGGGCGATTTCATGTGGCAATGGCCGGCCTCGTTCATGGCGAGCGGCGCCCGGCGGCTCGCGGAACTCGGCTATGTCGAGGCCGAGGAATCGGAGCGGCTGGCGACGGCCCTCGACCGGATGCCCGACGGATCGTGGATGACGACTCCAATGGTGCTCGAAGTGATCGCTAGAAAATAGTCTCGTCGCCGAGCGCAGGCTGGGGCCCGGGAAGCGAGAACAGCGAGCCTCTCATGCGCCGGGTCCCAGCCTTCGCCGGGTCGGAGGGCGCTACAAGTCGATCGTCGCCATTCCGGCTGCGTGATAGCGAGGGCCCGAAACCGCCCCCGGCGGCAGGATGCGGTCGATCCGATCCAGCTCCTCGCTCGACAGCCTCACCTCCAGCGCTCCGATATTCTGCTCCAGATAGCTGCGCCGCTTCGTGCCCGGGATCGGCACGATGTCCTCGCCCCGGGCGAGCACCCAGGCGATCGCAAGCTGGGCGGCGGTACAGCCTTTTTCGGCCGCCATCTCCTCGATCTCCCGCACGAGGGCGATGTTCTTCTCGAAATTGCCGCCGGTGAAGCGGGGATGGAAGCGGCGGTAATCGTCGTCGGGGAAGTCGGACGGGCTCCTGAACTGGCCGGTGAGGAAGCCGCGGCCGAGCGGGCTGTAGGCGACATAGGCGATCCCGAGCTCCCTCACCGTCGGAAGCACCGCCGCCTCGGCGTCGCGGCTCCACAGCGAATATTCCGTCTGGAGAGCAGCGATCGGATGAACCTTGTGCGCCCGGCGAACCGTCGCCGGGGCGGCTTCGCTGAGGCCGAGAAAGCGCACCTTCCCCTCCGCGACCAGCTCCGCCATCGCGCCCACCGTCTCCTCGATCGGGACGGCCGGATCGACCCGGTGCTGATAGTATAGGTCGATGACCTCGACCCCGAGCCGCTTCAGGCTCGCCTCGCAGGCGGAGCGGACATAGTCGGGACGTCCGCACACGCCCTTGAAGCTTCCGTCCTCGCCGCGGACGTTGCCGAACTTGGTCGCGAGGAAGACCCGGTCGCGGCGGCCGGCGATGGCCCGGCCGACCAGCTCTTCATTGCGGCCGACTCCGTACATGTCGGCGGTGTCGAGGAAATCCACTCCGCGCTCGATCGCCTCGTGGACGGTGGCGACGGATTCCGCTTCGTCGCCCGCGCCGTAGAATTCGGACATGCCCATGCAGCCCAGCCCGATCGCGGATACTTCCGGGCCGCCGCGCCCAAGCCGCCTGCGTGGGATCATGATCCGTCCTCCTTGTTCCGATGCCGGCCCGGCCTTAGGCTCCGCGCCGCCGCGTCTCAACCGGGAGCGGAAGGAGATGCCGATGTCGCTCCGCAAGTTCGTGCTGATCGGGGCCGCCGTCCTCGTCCTGGCGCTGATCCTCGTCCTCGCCAGCTGCGAACGGGCGACCTTGCCGGTCGAGGCGGGCATCGGACCGGCCCCGACGCTTCCAAAGCCGTCCAGGTCACTCGTTCCCACCGTCAACATCGCCAAGGCGACCGGCTGGCGAGGCGGCTCGCCGACGCCGGCGCCGGGCCTGAAGGTCACGGCCTTCGCCGAGGGCCTCGATCACCCGCGCTGGCTCCACGTCCTCCCCAACGGCGACGTTCTGGTCGCCGAGACCAACGCGCCGCCCCGCCCGGGGAAGAAGGGCCTGAAGGCCAGGATCGAGAAGTTCGTGATGAAGAGGGCCGGAGCCGCGGGACGCAGCGCCAACCGGATCACCCTGCTTCGCGATTCCGACGGGGACGGAACCGCCGAGACCCGCTCGGTCTTCCTCTCCGGCCTCAATTCGCCTTTCGGAATGGCGCTGGCCGGCGGCGATTTCTACGTCGCCAACACGGACGCGATCGTTCGTTTCCCCTATCGCGAGGGCGAAACGCGCATAGCGGCGGCCGGAACGAAGCTCACCGGCCTTCCCGCCGGACCCCGCAACCACCATTGGACCAAGACGATCGTCGCGAGCCCCGACGGCGCCCGGCTCTATGCCAGCGTCGGCTCCAACAGCAACGTCGCCGAGCACGGCATGGCGGAGGAGGAAGGGCGGGCGGCGATCTGGGAGGTGGACCGCGCCACCGGCGCCAAGCGCCTGTTCGCGACCGGCCTGCGCAATGCCGTCGGCCTCGCCGTCGAGCCGGCGAGCGGAATGCTGTGGGCGGCGGTGAACGAGCGCGACGAACTCGGCAGCGACCTCGTTCCCGATTACATGACCTCCGTCCGCAGGGGCGGCTTCTACGGCTGGCCCTATTCCTATTTCGGGAGCCATGTGGATAGTCGGGTGAAGCCGGCGAGGGCGGATCTCGTCGCCTCCGCGCTGGTTCCCGACTACGCTCTGGGCGCGCACACGGCCTCGCTCGGGCTCGCTTTCCATCCCGGCGGGCCGCTCGGGCGGCGCTTCGGCGGCGGCGCCTTCATCGGCCAGCACGGCTCGTGGAACCGAAGGCCCGCGAGCGGCTACAAGGTGATCTTCGTCCCGTTCGCCGCGGGCCGCCCCTCGGGCCCGCCCGTGGACGTGCTCACCGGCTTTCTCGACGGATCGGGACGGGCGCGCGGCCGCCCCGCCGGAGTCGCCGTCGACAAGCGGGGGGCGCTGCTCGTGGCGGACGACGTCGGCAACACGATCTGGCGAGTGACGGCCGCGCGTTGAGCTTGTCGGCGGGGCGTCGCGGGCCCATCAAGGGGACATGCGCCTTCTCCTCCCGATCCTGCTCGCCGTCACCCCGGCCGCCGCGGCGGCTCAACCGGCCCCGCCGGTCGCTCCGGCCGGAGTCTTCCTCAGCCCCATGGGCGAGCCCTTCCGCTCGGCGGATCCGGCGGCCGACCTGGTTGGAACCTGGTTCGCGGCGGCCGACGCCGACCGCGACGGAGCGCTCGTTCCCGCCGAGCTTCGGCGGGACGCGGCGCGCTTCTTCGCACTGCTGGACCTGGATCGGGATTCGGAGATCGAGCCCGGCGAAATGGCGCGCTACGAGAACGAGGTCGCGCCGGAGGTCCAGCTCGGACTGCAGATGCGAAGCGCCCAGGTGGGCGGCTGGCGCGGCGGCAAGCAGCGGCGGGTGCAGGTCTTCAAGGCGGGGCTCGACGGCGCCGGCCGCTACGCCTTCCTCAACATTCCGCAGCCCGTGATCGCCGCCGATTCCGACATGAACCGGGGCGTGACGAGAAGCGAGTTCGAGCAGGCCGCCGACCAGCGCTTCGCGCTGCTCGACAAGGATCGGAACGGCCGTCTCGTCCGCTCCGAGCTGCCGCTTTTGCCCCAGCCCCGCTACCGCAAGCCCGAAGAGGACGAAGCGGCGAGGCGGCGGTTCGAGAAACGGCGCTAGGGCCCGGCCGCAACGCCGCGACCGGCGCGCTCAGTCCCGCTGCAGGTCGGCCAGGAAGGACCGGATCCTCCTGGCGTTCATTCCGACATCGCTGCCTCCCACCCGGCTGATCGACCGCATGTCGACGAGGCTGCCGCCATCGGGCGCCGGCCGCACCCGAACCACCACGTCGTCCTTGAAGCGGAAGAAGGTGCTCGTGTCGGTGGCCTCGACATTGTCGATGTCGACCCAGGCGATCCGCCAGCCGCGGTCCGCCGCCAGCGCCGCCGCCCGCCGCACCGCCTGCTGCGGCGGCAGCGCGAGGCGGATCGTCCGGATGTCGGAATAATGAGCGCGATGAAGCGCCTTCCACCTCTCCTCCGGAGCCATCGCCTTGAGCTCCGGCTTGCCCTCGTCCGGAACCTTCTCGAGATTGTCGGCCCGCACCTTGAGCCGGGTGAATTGCGGAAGGTCCTCGAGATCGGTGGCGACGTCGTGGATGGCGGGGACGCTCTTCGCGGTCCGGACGAGGTTGCCGAGGTAGAGGACGAAGCCGAGCGCGACGACCAGGGCGAGGAGGTTGGCCAGCATCAGCCTGGGGCGGCGCCGCGCCATGACGAGGCCGATCAGCCCCAGCGCCGCGCCCGCCGCCGCCGCGTAGAACAGATAGCGCAAGGCGCCGAGCCCGGCCCGGAAGCTCCACAATTCCGCCCCGCTGCCAAGGGCGGCGGCCAGCGCGGCGAGCACCGATCCGACGCCCAGCGCCACCGCGGCCCTCGTCACCAGCCGAGTCCAGTCCCTCTTCGAATCCGCCATAGGGTCCTCCCGTCCGCCATGCTGCGCCGACGAAGCGGACACTTCAAGGGGCGGGCCTTGCAGTGTCCGGCCTTATAGGCTTGGTACGCGGCGCTCATGACCAAGATCGTCGCCGTCGACATTGGAGGCACCCACGCCCGCTTCGCCCTGGCCGAGGTGGAAAGCGGGCGCGTGCTGCGCCTGGGCGAGGAACGGACGTTCAGGACCGCCGACCATCGCGGGCTGGACGCCGCATGGGCCGCGTTCGGAGCCGGCATCGAAACGCCGCTTCCGGCGGCGGCGGCGATCGCTATGGCCGGTCCGGTGCGGGGCGAGGTGCTCACGCTCACCAACCATCCCTGGACGATCCGGCCCGCCTCGATCGCGGCCGAGCTGAAAGTCGAGCGCTACACGCTGGTCAACGATTTCGGCGCCGTCGCCCATGCCGTCGCCCAGCTTGGCGAGGCGCATTTCAGCCAGCTTTGCGGACCGGAGCGGCCTTTGCCCGAACAGGGGGTGATCAGCGTCCTCGGCCCCGGCACCGGCCTCGGGGTCGCCCAGCTGCTCCGCCGGGGCGGCCGTCATCACGTCGTCGAGACCGAGGGGGGCCATATCGATTTCGCGCCGCTCGACCGCCTCGAGGACGAGATCCTCACCCGGCTTCGCCTTCGCCACGGCCGGGTCTCGGTCGAACGGATCGCATCGGGGCCGGGTCTTGCCAACCTCTACGAGGCGCTCGCCGCGATCGAGGGCCGGGAAATCCGCTTCCATGATGAAAAGACGCTCTGGCAGGCGGCGCTGTCCGGGGAAGACAGGCTCGCCGCGGCCGCGTTCGACCACTTCTGCCTCTCGCTCGGCGCCGTCGCCGGCGACATCGCCCTCGCCCAGGGCGCGCAGGCCGTCGTGATCGGGGGCGGCCTTGGCCTTCGCCTGGCCGGGCGCCTGCCCGGCTCCGGCTTCCGCGACCGGTTCATCGCCAAGGGCCGCTTCGAGCGGCGGATGGCCGAGATCCCGGTCAAGATCATCACCTACGAGCAGCCGGGCCTTTTCGGAGCGGCCGCCGCCTTCGCCGCGGAGCATTCGGACTAGCGGGAGCGGATCCGGCGCCTGGCCGTTCTGGAGCTGCCATGCGTCTGCTTCCGATCCTGCTCCTGACGTCCGCCTGCGCCGCAAGCTCCGCCCGCGAGGCCGATCTGTCGCTCGACCTCGCCGGCCGCGCCGCGGGGCCGGCGGAGCGATGCGTAAGCGCCTCGTCGAACCTTCACGCCCGCGATTCGAGGACCCTCGTCCACGAGGAGGGCGACGTGGTCTGGGTAAATCGTCTCCCGGCCGCCTGCCCCGGCCTTCGGCCCACCGCCATGCTGATCCTCGAGCCGCAAGAGGGCTCCCGTTACTGCAGCGGCGAGCGCTTCCGCGCCCTTGAGCGGCCCGGCGGCATCGCCGGTCCCTATTGCCGCCTCGGCGACTTCACGCCCTACCGGCGCTAGGAGGACGTCATCCCGGCGAAGGCCGGGATCCATGAACATTGATGCCCGCAATGAGGGAGACCTTATCGCCCTTGTCTCCACCTTCCGTGTTCATGGATCCCGGCCTTCGCCGCGATGACCTGAATAGCTTGCAAGCCCGGCCGACCCGCGAATCCGCCAATCGAGTCCGGACGCTAGCGGCTCGACAATCGTGCTCGGCTTTCCTAAATGTCGTGCGCGCGAGCGGGCGTAGCTCAATGGCAGAGCAGAAGCTTCCCAAGCTTACGACGAGGGTTCGATTCCCTTCGCCCGCTCCACGGCTTGCCCGGCCCCGGCCGCCGCGCCTAGGGCCCGGAAGCAAGCATTGGAACGCTCGTCCAGCGACGCATCGCTGAGATCCTTCGTGTGGAAATGGCAGAAGCTCGCCCTGGTCGCGGTGTCCCACCAGGTCAGCCAGGCCGTAGCGACTCCTTCGCCCCGATCCTGGATGTGAAGCGACAGCATCTGCCGTCCGCCCGGCGCGGCCGGCCGCCCCGGCGACTGTCGGCGAAGGCGGCCGTCATCGTAGCTCCAGTAGACCCTCGCGCTTTGTCCGTTCGCGCGGCCGTGGCAACCCTGGTAGAAAGACTCCGCGAGGTCCATCCGCTCGACCAAGGTTTCCGGGGCCCCGAGGCTTAGAGTGAAGGACGGCTGCCGGGCGCAGATGCCCGAAGTCCGGACCCATGGCTGCCCCCACAGGAGACCCCTGATCCGTGAGCGGAACCGGTCGACGAGACTGTCGATCTCGGCCGGAGGCGCGTCGGGATGCCCGACCGTGAGAGCCTTCCGGACGGCGGCTTCCTCGCGGGCGCAGGCGCGTTGCGCCGCCTCGGTGAGCGAAAATGCGTCGGACGAGCGCGGCGCGAGGCTCGCGCCGGCCGTCATCACGCATCTGGCCCAGCCGTCATGCGCACGGTCGAGCGCTCGAAGATCCGCGGGCTGAAGCGAAGCTGCCAGAAAGAGCCCGATCATCCTCAAATGCCCTCCGGCACCGCTTCCCTGCCCGCTTCCCCGAGCCGCTCGACGAGGTGCGCCTCGCACTCCCTGAGCGCCGCCTCCTCCGTCGAGCGGATGACAAAATTGGCGCCGACTCGCCCCTCCCTGAAGAAGGGATAGGAGCCGATCTGGCAGCCTTCATGGGCGCGTTCGACCTCGGCGAGGAGCTGCGCGACCTCGCTCTCCGCGGTCCAGCAGCCGAGGGTGCGCGACAGCAAGGGGCGGCCGCCTTCGAGCGCCCCGCTGAGGGAGTCCAGCATCTGGGTGGCGATGTGGGGCACCCCGGCGAGAATGAAGAGGTTGCCGTGGCGGATCCCCGGCGCTCCCGACATCCGGTTCTCGATCAGCTCCGAGCCCTCCGGTACCCGCGCCATTCTCAGCCGGGCCTCGTTGAGGCCGCCGCGGGTGGCGTAATAAGCTTCGAGCATCGCCCTCGCCTTGGGATGGACGACCACAGGCACGCCGAGCGCGTGGGCGATCGCGTCGACGGTGATGTCGTCGTGGGTGGGACCGATGCCGCCGGTGGTGAACAGATAGTCGTTTCCAGCCCTCAGCGCGTTCACGGCTTCGGCGATCCGCTCGATCACATCCGAAACCACCCGGACTTCGCTCAGCCTGATCCCCTGCAGGTTCAGCCAGACCGCGATCTGAGCGATGTTCCTGTCCTGGGTGCGGCCGGAGAGGATCTCGTCGCCGATGACCAGGAGCCCGGCCGTCCAGATGCGTTCTTCGGTCATGCGACGGCTTTAACGCCTCCCCGGCTACTCGTCATCCCGGCGGAGGCCGGGATCCAATGAACATGGACCGGCGAGCTCCCGCACCGCGGGGTTCAGGGATTCCGGCCTTCGCCGCAATGCGGCAATGGCCCCCGTGCAAAATCGGGCGCTTTCGCCTATATCCGCCCAATGACCCAATATCAGGCGATCAGCGGCACCGAAGTTGTCGGCCGCAGCGGAGCGATCAAGCTTCATGGACCCGAGGGCTTCGAAGGGATGCGGCGCGCCGGGCGGGCCGCGGCGGAAGTGCTCGATGCGCTTGTCCCTCACGTGGTGCCGGGAATCACCACCCAGGCGATCGACGACATCGTCCATCGCGAGATGAAGGCCCGCGACGGGATCCCCGCGACCCTCGGCTATCGCGGCTTCACCGGAAGCTGCTGCACGTCGATCAACCATGTCGTCTGCCACGGCATTCCCGGCGATCGGGTGCTGAAGGATGGTGACATCGTCAATATCGACGTGACCATCATCCTCGACGGCTGGCACGGCGACACCAGCCGCATGTTCCTGGTCGGGGACGTCCCGATCCGCGCGCGCCGGCTGGTCGACATCACCTACGATTGCCTGTTGCTCGGGATCGAGCAGGCGAGGCCGGGCAGGTTCCTGGGCGATATCGGCCATGCCATCCAGACCTATGCGGAGAGGCACCGCTACGGAGTCGTCCGCGATTTCTGCGGCCACGGCCTCGGACGGCTGTTCCACGACGCGCCCGAGGTCGTCCATGCCGCCCGCCCCGGCAGCGGCCCCGAGCTTCGGCCGGGCATGTTCTTCACGATCGAGCCGATGATCAACATCGGCAAGCCCGCCGTGAAGCTGCTCGAGGACGGCTGGACGGCGGTCACGCGCGACCGATCCCTCTCCGCCCAGTTCGAACACAGCATCGGGATCACCGAGGACGGCTGCGAGATCTTCACGAAGAGCCCGGCGGGGCTGGACAAGCCACCTTATTGAAAATTCCTCCTCGAGCTTGCTCGGGGAGGGGGACCGCGGCGCGAAGCGCCGTGGTGGAGGGGAGGTACGGACTCAGAATCACCCCTCCACCAGGCTTCGCCTGGTCCCCCTCCCCGAGGCAAGCTCGGGGAGGAATGCCGCTAACCTATTACCCCCCTTGAACTTTTCCGATCTCCACCCATTTCCTCATCATCGTTCAACAACGGAAAGGAGGTGGTCTGATGTCTCATTGTCAAATGCCGCAAGCGGCGGGTCGGGTGAGCGCAGCCTCCACGGGGGTTCGCGCCTGAAGACCAGGCCGCATTCCGGCTGACAATGGAAAGGCCGTCCC
>DASVTN010000067.1:0-34907 GCA_036387555.1 Allosphingosinicella sp.
CGTCCTGGTCAGCCACGACCGCCACATGCTCGAGCTCACCACCGACCGGCTGGTGCTGGTCGACGGCGGAACGGCGCGCGAATATTCGGGCAGCCTCGACGATTATACCGACCTCATCCTCGGCCGGAACCAGGAGAGCGGGGGCGACCGGGCGGCGGCGAAGCGAAGCCGCAAGGACGAGCGGCGGGCGGAAGCCGAAGCGCGGGCGCAGGGCCAGTCGCTGCGCAAGTCGGCTTTGGCCGCGGAGGCGGAGATCGCAAGGCTCGAGAAGCGCAAGACGCAGATCGAGCGGGCCATGTTCGACCCGGCTTCCGCTTCCGCCGAGGATTCGAAGCGCACGATGAGCGAGCTGATGAAGCTGCTGGCCGAGACGGGCACGAAGCTCGCCGAGGCCGAGAAGCGCTGGCTCGAGGCTTCGGAAGCGATGGAGAAATCGCGGGCGGCTTGAGCAACCCCTCTCCCTGAAGGGGAGAGGGACAGGTTCGCGAAGCGAACCAGGGTGAGGGCCTGCGGGAAGGGACTCGGCAGGCCCTCACCCTCCCACCGCTTCGCGGCGGGCCCCTCCCTCTCCCCTGCAGGGAGAGGGGAACGGGAGCGCCTAACCCGCAGTCCCATTCGTCCGTTGCTCGATCCCCTCCTCCGCCTCGAAGAACTCCAGCGAGACCGAGTTGAGGCAGTAGCGAAGCCCGGTCGGCGGCGGGCCGTCGGGGAAGACGTGGCCGAGGTGGCCGTCGCAGCGGGCGCAGCGGATCTCGACTCGGACCATTCCGTAGCTCCGGTCCTCGATCTCGCGCACATGCTCCGGATCGAACGGCCGGGTGAAGCTCGGCCAGCCGGTGCCGCTCTCGAACTTGCCTTCGGAGCGGAACAGGGGAAGGCCGCACAGCCGGCAGGCGTAGAGGCCGTCCGTCTTGTTGTTCAGCAAGGTGCCGCAGAAAGCGGGCTCGGTGCCCTGGTCGAGGATCACCCGCCGCTCCTCCGGGCTCAGCCGGGCGGCGAAGGCGTCGCGGCGGGAGGGGGCGAGCCGTTCGATGTCGTAGCCCGAGCGGGAGGTCGCGGTCATAGCCATTTCCTTTGAAGCGTCTTCGGCTCCAAGGTCGGGCTCGAAGCCGCGGGTTGCAAGCGGCTTGGGAAAAGTCGTCATCCATCCGGAAATTGGTGCCAGGCACCAATTTCCAGCTCTTTGAAATCTCCCCCTTTTTCCCGAGGCCCTAATTGGTGCCTGGCACCAATTTCGGATTTCGCGGGGAAGGTCGTCATCCCGGCGAAAGCCGGGACCCCAGGTCGAGAAGTCACGGCGGGCCTCCCCGAGGCCCCGGCTTTCGCAGGGGTGGACGGCAGAATTCATGCCGTCACATGGCCGCTATAACGGACCCGGAACGGATTGGACAAAGGCGCCCGATCGGCCGCATGGGCTCGAGGGACTTCCAGCCCGCGCTCCAGAGGGGAGATTTTACGATGAACATGCTCACGACCCGCGACGGCACCCGGATATTCTACAAGGATCTCGGCCCCCGGAACGCGCAGCCGATCGTCTTCCACCACGGCTGGCCGCTCAGCAGCGACGACTGGGACAACCAGGTCATGTTCTTCCTCGCCGAGGGCTATCGCGTCGTCGCGCACGACCGCCGGGGCCACGGCCGCTCCGCCGAGACCGACTGGGGCAACGAGATGGACACCTATGCGGCCGACGTCGCGGAGCTGGCCGAGGCGCTGGACCTGAGAGACGCCGTCCATGTCGGCCACTCGACCGGCGGCGGCGAGGTCACCCGCTACGTCGCCCGGGCCGGGCCCGGCAGGGTCGCGAAGGCGGTGCTGATCAACGCCATTCCGCCGGTGATGGTCCGCAGCGAATCGAACCCCGGCGGAACGCCGATCGAAGCGTTCGACGGCCTTCGGGCGGGGCTCGCGAAGAACCGCTCGCAATTCTACCTCGATCTCGCGTCCGGCCCCTTCTACAATTTCGACCGGCCCGGCGTGGAGCCGGTCCAGGCCCTGATCCAGAACTGGTGGCGCCAGGGAATGATGGGCGGGATCAAGGCGGCCTACGATTGCATCGCGGTTTTCTCGGAAACCGATTTCACCGAGGATCTGAAGCAGATCGACGTGCCGGTGCTGGTGATGCACAGCGAGGGTGACCAGATCGTGCCCTATGCCGATTCCGGCCCGCTGGCCGTGAAGCTTCTGAGGAACGGCGTTCTCAAGACCTATAAGGACCTGCCGCACGGAATGGCGGCGACCCATGCGGACATCATCAACGCGGACCTGCTGGCCTTCATCCGGGGCGAGGCCGGGGAGGAAGGCGCCACCCTGACCGTCAGTCCGGTCGCGACTTGAGGCAAAGCCGGTGTGCCTTACGCCGGCCGCCGGCCTGGACTATATCGACGAAGATTTTCAGCGGCGGGCGCCGCCAAACCCCTCTCCCGCGTTTCGCGGGAGAGGGAGGGGCCCGCGAAGCGGGAGGGTGAGGGTCTGTAGCAATGAGTCCGGAAAGACCCTCACCTCCCAATCCTTCGGCTTGGGCCCATGACCCGCCGCCAAGGCTTCGTCCGGGGGACGAAGCCGGGCGGGTCATTCTCCCGCGAACAGCGGGAGAGGGTGAGGAAACCCTGTCCGGGACGAGCTCGCCGACTGACGACGGCCGGCGCGCGCAAAAATATCCTTCGCTCGCGCCGGCGGAGATGGAGCGCCTCGGCCGCTTCGGAAGCCGGCGCAGCTACGCGCCCGGCGAGATGCTGGTGCGCAGCGGGGAGAGCGGCCACGGCCTCGGCCTGATCCTGTCGGGCGCGGTCGACGTCACCCGGCACGGGCGTGACGGAGAGCCGGGCGAGCTCATCGTCACCCATGGGCCGGGCGCCTTCCTCGGCGAGCTCGCGCAATTGTCGGGCCAGCCGGCGCTGGTCGACGCCCGGGCGCGCGGACCGGTGGAGGCGGTGATCGTCCCGCCCGAGCGGCTTCGGGCGCTGCTGGTCGCGGAAGCCGAGGTGGGCGAGCGCATCATGCGGGCGCTCATCCTCAGGCGCGTCGGGCTGATTGAGACGGGCACCGGCGGCCCGATACTGGTCGGCCGCGAGGGGAGCGCCGACCTGCTCCGGCTCGAAGGCTATCTCTCGCGCAACGGCCATCCCCACCAGAGGCTCGACGCGGACAAGGATTCCGACGCACGCACGCTCGTCGAGCGCTTCCACGTCGCTCCGGAAGAGCTGCCCATCGTGCTCTGTCCGGGCGGACAGCTGCTCCGCAACCCGACCGAGGCCTGCCTCGCCCGCTGCCTCGGGCTGGTCGGCCCGATCGATCCCGACCGGATGTTCGACGTGGCGGTGATCGGGGCCGGCCCCGCCGGGCTCGCCACCGCCGTCTATGCCGCTTCCGAAGGCCTGTCGGTGCTGGTGCTCGATTGCCGCGCCTTCGGCGGCCAGGCCGGCGCTTCGGCCCGGATCGAGAATTATCTGGGCTTCCCGACGGGAATTTGCGGGATGGCGCTGATGGGCCGGGCCTTCAGCCAGGCGCGCAAGTTCGGGGTCGAGATGGCAATCCCCGACGAGGCGGTGAAGCTCGAATGCGACGAGGACGGCGCCCGCCGCCTCAGCCTCGCCAATGGCGAGCGGATCCGCGCCCGCGCCATCGTCCTGGCGACGGGGGCCCGCTACCGCCGCCTCGGAGTCTCCAATCTCGAGGATTTCGAGGGCTCGTCGGTTCATTACTGGGCCTCCCCGCTCGAGGCGAAGCTCGTCGCCGGGCAGGCCGTCGCGCTGGTCGGCGGCGGCAATTCGGCCGGACAGGCGGTGGTCTTCCTCGCCGGCCACGCCCGCCACGTCACCCTGATCGCCCGCCGCCCGCTCGAGGAGACGATGTCCGCCTATCTGGTCGAGCGGATCGCCAACCTGCCCAATGTCGAGCTGGTCGCCGGGGCCGAAGTCTCCGCTCTTGAAGGCCGGGACCGGGCGCTCGACTCGATCTGCTGGCGCTCGCGCGGCGCCGCGGCCGAAACCCGCCGGGAGTGCCGCCACCTGTTCCTGTTCATCGGCGCCGAGCCCAATACGGACTGGCTCGGCGGCTCCGGGCTGAAGCTCGACCCGCGCGGCTTCATCCTCACCGGGCCGGAGGCTCGGACGGGCTGCCTTCCGCTCGAGACCAGCCGCCCCGGGGTCTTCTGCGTCGGCGACGTCCGGGCATCTTCGGTGAAGCGGGTCGCCGCGGCGGTCGGCGACGGCGCCCAGGTCGTGGCCGCGCTCCACACCTATCTTGCACAAGCCCCGGCAACGATCGCCGCCGAGCCCCTCGCGGTTCCGGCCTGATGGCGGAGCTGTCGATCCTCGGCTTCGCGGGCAGCCTTCGCCGCGGCTCGTACAACCGGCCGCTACCTCTTCCGCTACCTCGTCGCCTTCGCCGCCTGGGTGCGGCGCTTCGTTCCCAACCCTGAAGAAAGGATTCTGCCATGAGCGCAACCGACTCGATCAAGGAGCATATGGAAGTCATCGGCGCCGATGGAGCCCATGTCGGCACCGTCGATGGGGTGGAAGGCGGCCGGATCAAGCTGACCAGGGCCGACAGCGGCCAGGGCTCCCATCAGGGGCACCATCATTATATCTCGCTCGGCCTCGTCGCCGGTGTGGAGGGCGACAAGGTGCGGCTTTCGGCCAATGGCGACGTCGCGGTTCAGTTCGAGGAGGAAGAGGGCGACTAGAGCCCTTTATTCCTCCCCCAGCTTGCCTGGGGGAGGGGGACCGCGACGCGAAGCGCCGTGGTGGAGGGAAATCCGGCTTCGTATTGCCCCTCCACCGTCCTTCGGACGGTCCCCCTCCCCGAACAAGTTCGGGGAGGACTTAGAGGCCTACCAGGTCCCCACCGCCGCCCTCACTTCCTTCATCGTCGCTTCGGCGCGCTCGGCGGCGGCCTCGGCGGAGCGGGTCAGCATGGCGGTGAGGGCGCCCTCGTCGCGGCGGAGCTCGGCGAAGCGGCGCTGGATCGGCTCCAGGCCCGCGATCACCGCTTCCGCGACGCCCGTCTTGAGCGCTCCGTAGCCCTGGCCGTCGAAACGGCGCAGCGCCTCGTCCCAGCTGCCGCCGGCGAAGGCGTGGTAGATGGTGATGAGGTTCTTCACTCCGGCGCCGGGATCGGAAGCGTCGACGGCGGTCCGGCTGTCGGTCTTGGCGGATTTCAGCTTCTTGAGGATCGTCGCCGGAGCGTCGAGAATGCCGATGGCATGGCGCGGATTGGCCGAGCTCTTCGACATCTTCGCCTCGGGATCGTCGAGCCCCATGACCCGGGCGCCGACCTTCTGCACCATTATCTCGGGGCGGGTGAAGGCATAGCCGAACAGCCCCTCGAAACGCTGGGCGATGTCCTGGGTCACCTCGATATGCTGGCGCTGGTCCTCGCCGACCGGCACGAGGTCGGCATGATAGAGCAGGATGTCCGCCGCCTGGAGGACCGGATAGGTGTAGAGGCCGGTGCCGACCGTATCCGCTTTCTCCGATTTGGATTTGAACTGGGTCATCCGGTTCAGCCATCCCATCGGAGTGACGCAGGTGAGGATCCAGGCGAGTTCGCTGTGCTGGCGCACCTGGCTCTGGAGGAAGACGATCGACTTGTCCGGATCGATGCCGCAGGCGACGTAGAGCGCGGCGACGTCCAGGCTGTTGGCCCTCAGCGGCTTCGCCTCGATCGCCTCGGGGATGGTGAGGGCGTGCAGATCGACGACGCAGAAGATGTTGTCGTGCAGATGCTGGTCGCGCACCCAGAGGGAAATGGCGCCGATCAGATTGCCGATGTGGAGGTCGCCGGTCGGCTGGACTCCGGAAAAGACGGTCTTTCGGGTCTTCGTCTCGGCCAAGGCCATCGCTCCTCTTCGCGGAGCCGCGACCTAACCGCCCCGGCGCTGCGAGCGCAAGCGGGTGGTGGGCGCCCCGGCGCCTCGGCCAGGCCTCGGGCGCCGCCGCCGCCGCCGCCATGCTCGAAGGGACGGCCGCGATTCGGCGAGGCCCGATCGCCATTGTTTGCGCCGTCATCGCGAGGAGCCCTTCGACGGCGCCTGCGGCGGCGCTCAGGATAGACTGCCGCTTCGCTCGCAATGACGGGGGAAGCAGGCCGGGACGATCACCCTCTAGGCCGGCCGTCCCATCGCGTCGGTTTTGTAGGATTGGGTCTTGAACTTGTTGAGAAAGGCGGTGAACTGGCCGGCGGCATCCTCGACGATGGTTCCACCGTCCTGCCAGATCGCATTCTCGCGCGCGAACGTGGAGCCGGTCGGATCGCCCTGATTCTGGTGGATGTTATGGACGCCCAGGTCGGTGCGGAAGGGCTCTCCGAAGACGTAGCAGCGCACAGCTGAGGCGAGTACCGCTTCCAGGTCCGTGAGCGCCTCGATACCGACGCCCTGCTTCCAGGGCGGGTTCCAGCGGATGAGGTCGAGAAACCATTCGAGGCAGCTGTCGTGGCGAACGAACACGATCCCCAGCGGCGGGTGGAGCACCGCGGAACGTATGTAATCGAGCGCTCCTGAGCCGGCGTCCGAGGCGAGGCGGTGCCATCCATCGGGCAGTTGCCGGAATTGCTGCATGTCGGAGCTTCGGAGCCTGACGACGCGCCACTCGATTCCGTTCGGCATATTATGGGGATCCACATCGATCGCGCACCGATAAGGTCCCCGAGGCGTGCCGACGATCAGATTGCCGTGGTAAAATCGCCCGAAATCATCGGGATTATCGCGGAAGTAACTGATCTTGGGGCCGATAACCACGCCGTAACCGTCGCTCAGAGGCATAGTCCGCTCCCTCTTTTCTGGCAGCGATCAAATCGCGGCCATGTTTTAGGCGAATTTACTTTGGCTCTTATAGCCGAATGCAGGGCGATCCGCACCAGGCCCAAGCCTGAGCCGTCACGCCTCTTGCAGTGTTGACGGGGCGGCGGCCCGGGCCGAAAAAGCGCGATGGCCTTCATCCTCTATGATTATTGGCGCTCGTCGGCGAGCTACCGGGTCCGGATCGCGCTCGGCCTCAAGGGGATCGACTATGAGCGGGTGCCGGTGGATCTCCTCGCCGGAGCGCATCGAGCGGAGGCCTATCGTGCGCGAAGCCCGCAGAGCCTGGTGCCGATGCTGGAGGCGGACGGGCTTCGCCTTACCCAGAGCCTCGCCATAATCGACTATCTCGACTCTACTCGGCCGCGGCCGCCGCTCGTTCCGAGCGACCCCGGCGAGGCCGCCCATGTCCGGGCGCTCGCGCTCGTCATCGCCTGCGACATCCATCCGATCAACAACCTGCGAATCCTCAAATATCTGTCGGGGCCGCTCGGACAGCCGCAGGAGGCCCGCGATTCCTGGTATCGCCACTGGGTTATCGAAGGGCTCGGCGCGCTCGAGGCGCTGGCGGCGGCCAGGGCGGGCCGCTTCCTCTACGGCGACTCCCCGACCCTGGCCGACATCTGCCTCGTCCCGCAGCTGTTCAACGCTCGCCGGTTCGAGGTGCCTCTGGACGATTACCCGGTGCTCGTCCGGGCGGATGCCGAAGCGAACCGTCTCGAAGCCTTCGCGGCCGCGCATCCCGACGCTATAGCGGGAGCGGCATAGGAGGATCGAGGATGGGCAGAGTCGAAGCGATGGCGAACATGGCGGATGCGGCGCCGCTGGCGAACCTCGACATCCCGCCGATGAAGGACAAGGTGAGCCCGGAGGAATGGAAGATCCGGGTCGACCTCGCGGCGGCCTACCGCCTGGTCGCGCATTACGGCTGGGACGATCTTATCTTCACCCATCTGTCGGCCCGGGTGCCGGGGCCCGAGCATCATTTCCTGCTCAACCCCTATCAGCTGATGTTCGAGGAGGTGACCGCCTCGAGCCTGGTCAAGGTCGGGATGGACGGCCATCCGGTCGGCGAGACTGCGTTCATGACCAACGCCGCCGGCTTCACCATCCATTCCGCGATCCACATGGCCCGCGAGGACGCGCAGGCGGTGATCCACCTCCACACCCCGCACGGCCAGGCCGTCTCCGCCCATGGCGAAGGGCTGCTCGCCCTCACCCAGACAGCGATGCTGATCCGAGACGAGGTCGCCTATCACGATTACGAGGGGGTGGCGGTCGATCTCGACGAGCGCGAGCGGATCGTCGCCGATCTCGGGGCCAAGGGCGCGATGCTCCTTCGCAACCACGGCACCCTCACGGTCGGCGACACCGTGGGCGAAGCCTTCGTGAAAATGTACTTCCTCGAACGCGCCTGCGAGGCCCAGATTCTCGCGCTGTCAGCCGGCGAGGGCAATCTCAACAACCCGCCCCAGGGCTCTCCCGAAGTGACCGCGCAGCAGGGCAGGATGGGCCTGAAGCTGGCCGCCGGCGCGCTCGCCTGGCCGGCCCTGCTGCGCAAGGCGTACCGCCTGGATCCCAGCTTCGCGACGTAAAAAACCTCCCCCGCATTTGCGGGGGAGGGGGACCACCCGAAGGGTGGTGGAGGGGCCTTACGGCATTAGAAGGACCCCTCCACCAGGCTTCGCCTGGTCCCCCTCCCCGCGAAATCGCGGGGAGGACTAGTTGGTTAGAACCGGATTCGGCCGGTCAGGCCGTAGGTGCGCGGCTCGGCGAGGAAGGCGGAGAAGATCTGCCGGCCGCCCGGGAATTGCGGATCCACGAACGGCGCCGCGCTGGTGCCCGCCTGGAAGGGCGAGTTGAACGCCACCTGGGTGTAATCCTTGTTGAGCAGGTTCTGCGCCCAGAACTCGAGGCTCCACATCTGCTTGGGCCCGCGGATGCCGAAGCGGGCGTTGATCAGCGCGTAGGCCGGCTGCTCCTTCTGCGGGAACAGGTCGGAGCCGGTGTTGTAGCCGCTGGTCATGCGCCCATCGATGTAGAAGAGCGCCGTCATTCCCGAATCGCGGATCTGCGGCGTGAAGCTGACGGAGCCGGTCAGGACCGTGCGGGGCGCGTTCGAGAGATTGTCGCCCGGCAGCTTGCGGAGCGCCGGATCGAGCGGCGTGCCGCTGCTGTTGCCGACCAGATTGGCCCGATAGCGGGTGTCCGCATAGGTGAGGCCGGCGGTGACGGTGAGGTCGCGGGTCGGCCGAAGCGCGGCTTCGAGCTCGATGCCCTCCGAACGGACGCCCCAGGAGACGTCGCCGGCCGCGCAGCTTCCGGTGGCGGCGCTCAGATCGCGGTCGCCTCCGCCCAGGCTGGTTTTGCAGCCGTTGACCGTCTGCACCAGGAAGACGCTGCCGTTGAACGTGTTGAGCTGGAAATTCTCGAAATCCTGGCGGAACAGCACCGCGTTGAACGTGATCGGCCCGTTCGAATATTTCGCTCCGATCTCGTAGGCGTTGTTGATCTCGGAATCGAACTGAAGGTTGCCGACCAGCGCCTGGGCGCCGCCGACGGCGGCGAAGGTCGTGGTCGGAACGCCGCCGACGACCAGGATCGGGTTCTTCAGCGCCGAACGGTCAAGGTTGAAGCCGCCGGCCTTGTAGCCGCGCGAATAGCTGGCGTAGACCATCAGGTCGTCGGTCGGCTTCCAGGAGAGGATCCCGGTTCCGGTGAACTCGTCCTCGCTGCGCTTGTCGCTGATCGTGACGCCGTTCAGCTCCGCCGTCGAATTGCCCTGGCAGCCGAGGCCGATCAGACCGCCCGCAAGGGCGCGGACCGTGGCGTTCGGGCTCGACAGATCGTCCGTCAGGGTCGACTGCAGGGTGGTGCAGCCGACGTTGTCGTTGGTGAAGGCGGCGTTCAGCTTCTTGCGCTCGTTCGTGTAGCGCAGGCCCAGCGTGAAGGAGAGCGCATCGGTGATGTGGAAGATGTTGTGGGTGAAGATGGCGTAGTTGCGGCTGTCCTGCTTGTAGCGGTCGTTGATGCTGCCGCGGTCGTTGATGGCGTCGAGGGTCGCGAAGCCGTTGCGGATGTCGGGGCCGAAGGAGCCCAGCGTCGCCGGGCCCACGACCGGAACCACGCAGCTCGGGCTGGTCGGGGAATAGAGGCCGGAGAGCCCACCGCCGGAGATGATCCGGCAGGTGGCGAAACGGCCATATTGGGTGCCGAAGCGAAGATTGTCGGTGAGGTTCAGATCCTCCTGAGCGAAATAGCCGCCGACCAGCCAGTCGAGCTTGTCGCCGAAAGCCTGGCCCTGGAGCCTCAGCTCCTGGCTGAAGGTCTGGAAATGGCGCTCCACGCCATTGTTCACCGGGGAGCGATAGAGGAGGTCCACGGGGCTGTAGTCGATGTCGCCCGGCTGGCCGGAGCGGTAGTCGCGATAGGCGGTGATCGACGTCAGGGAAATGTTGTCGGTGAGGTCGTAGCTGACGTCGGCCGACAGGCCCCAGTCGCGCGTGTCGCCCTCGTAGGTGCGGCCCGGCGAGACGTAGATGTTGCGGCTGAACGGATCGTTGAAGGCGGCCAGCGGCGTTCCGAGGTCGCGAAGCACATTGATGATGTTGTTGCCGTTCGGGTTGGTGACGCCGCCGACGAGCAAGGGAGTGGCCGGCTCGTTGAGGTTGCCGATCAGCGGGTTGAAGTCCTTGCCGATATAGACGGCGCCGCAGCAGGCCTCCTCGCGGCTGGTGAAATCGCCGATCAGGCGCACCGAGAGGTCGGCGCTCGGCTCGAACAGCAGCTGGCCGCGCAGGAACAGGCGATTGCGGTCGTTGACCCGAGTGTCGTTGTTGACGTCCTTGAGGAAGCCGTCGCGCTTGGCGTAGACGCCGTCGATCCGGAAGCCGACCGTGTCGCCGATCGGCCCGGTGACTCCGGCGTCGAGGCGCATGAAGTCGTAATTGCCGTAGCTCGCCGAGCCGAAGCCCTCGAACTCATTCATGTTCGGCTTCTTGCTGATCACGTGGATCAGGCCGGCGGAGGCGTTGCGCCCGAACAGCGTGCCCTGCGGGCCGCGAAGCACCTCGATCCGCTCGATCTCGCCAAGCTCGTTGAGGCCGGCGCCGCTGCGGGAGCGGTAGACTCCGTCGACGAAGACGGCGACCGAGCTTTCCAGTCCGGGATTGTCGCCGACCGTTCCGATGCCGCGGATCCGGGCGGATCCGTTCGCCTCGGTGCCGGTCGAGGAGACGAGCAGCGACGGCGCGAGCTGGTTGAGCTGGCGGATGTCGGTGGCGCCGCTGTTCTGGAGCGAGGCGGCGGAGACGGCCGTGACGGCGATCGGAACGTCCTGGAGAACCTGGGCGCGGCCCTGGGCGGTGATGACGATTTCGCTCTCGTCAGCCGCGGCGGTGTCGTCGGTCGGCGTGACGTCGCTTTGGGCGTCGACCTCTCCGGCCTGCTCCACCGGCGAGCTCTCGCCGGTCGGGCTGGTCTGGTCCTGAGCGTAAGCGGGAGTCGCGGCGAGCGCACACAGGCCGGCCGAAACGAGCCAAAAGGACTTCGACATGGTTCCCCTCTCCCTTGATGGGTTTGGGGCAGAGCTACTGAAAAGGACCAGCGCCTGCCAGCGGGAATCCGCACTTTTCTGCGGGTTTCGCGGCCCTTATGGCAATCGCGCAACAATTCGGTTTCGAAACGAAACTTGCATATCCGCCATGCCGTTACGGAAAGCTGCCGTTTCCGTAAAGGGAAGGGAGAGCCCCTCGGCGCAGGTCACGGTCGTCGCTGGAACCCGCTCCCCGTCATCCCGGCGAAAGCCGGGACTTCGGGGACACCCGCGGAGACTTCTCGTCTGAGGTCCCGGCTTTCGCCGGGATGACGGGTACGCCCTATTTGGGCGCCAGCACCATCAGCATCTGGCGGCCTTCCATGCGCGGATGCTGCTCGACCTTCGCGGTTTCCGACACGTCGGCCTGAACCCGCTGCAGGAGCCGCATGCCGAGCTCGCCATGGGCAAGCTCGCGGCCCCGGAAGCGCAGGGTGATCTTCACCTTGTCGCCTTCCTTGATGAAGTCGTTCACCTTCTTCATCTTGGTGTCGTAATCGTGGTCGTCGATGTTGGGACGCATCTTGATCTCTTTGATCTCCTGCGTCTTTTGCGACTTGCGGGCGAGATTGGCCTTTTTCTGGGCCTCGTATTTGAACTTGCCGACATCGAGGAACTTGCACACCGGCGGGTCGGCGTTGGGCGAGACCTCGACCAGGTCGAGGCCGACTTCGGCGGCCTGCTCGATCGCTTCGGCGGTGAGGAGCACCCCGATATTCTCGCCATTCTCATCGATCACGCGCACCTTGGGCACGGAGATGAATTCGTTGAAGCGGGGGCCGTTCAGCGGCGGCGCCTGGGGGCGCCGGATCATGGGCGGACGTATAACAAAGTCTCCTGAAGTTGAAGTTCTACGGTTTCACCTAGTGGTTCCGGAAGGCGAATGAAAGGCGGGAGGCGGAGCGCGAACGCTTTTGTGAGGCGTCTGTTGCGCGAGGGTCGCTCGGGTCGGTGGAAAGCGTGAAGCCTCGCCCGTCATCCCGGCGAAAGCCGGGACCTCGGGACAAGAAGTCTCGAGGGTCTCCCCAAGACCCCGGCTTTCGCCGGGGTGACGGTTGGGCGGGTCTCCCCGAGGTCCCGGCTTTCGCCGGGATGACGGCTAGGAGCGCAGATCCGGCGGCAGCGCCTCGGCGACCAGCCTCGCCACCACTTCGTCCAGCCCCAGCACCTCCTGCCTCGCCCCTTCGCCCAGGGGCCTCAGAGCCACCGTCCCCTCCTCCGCCTCGCGCTTGCCGAGGACGAGCAAATTGGGGACCTTGGCGAGGCTGTGCTCGCGCACCTTGTAGTTGATCTTCTCGTTGCGAAGGTCGGTCTCGACGCGGAGGCCGGCGGCGGTGAGCTTCGCTGCGACCTCCCGCGCATAGCCGTCGGCTTCCGAAACGATCGTCGCCACCACCGCCTGCACCGGCGCGAGCCACAACGGGAAGCGGCCGGCGTGATGCTCGATCAGGATCCCGATGAACCGCTCGAACGATCCCAGGATCGCGCGGTGGAGCATCACCGGCCGGTGCCGCTGGCCGTCCTCGGCGACGTAGCTGGCGTCGAGCCGCTCGGGCAGAACCGTGTCGGTCTGGATCGTGCCCACCTGCCAGGTGCGGCCGATGGCGTCGGTGAGATGGAATTCGAGCTTGGGCGCATAGAAGGCGCCCTCGCCCGGAAGCTCCTCCCAACCATATTCGGACGTGTCGCGCCCCGCCGCCCTGACGGCGTCGCGAAGCGACTGCTCGGACCAGTCCCACATCTCCTCGCTTCCGAACCTCTTCTCCGGCCGGAGCGCGAGCTTGATCGCATAGTCGGGAAAGCCGAGGTCCCTGTAGACCGTGTCGAGCAGCTCGATGAACAGCCGGACCTCCTCGACGAGCTGGTCCTCGCGGCAGAAGATGTGGGCGTCGTCCTGGGTGAACTGGCGGACCCTCAGGATCCCGTGCAGCGCCCCGTGCGGCTCGTTCCGGTGGCACACGCCCATCTCGGCGAGCCGGATCGGCAGGTCGCGATAGCTCTTGATGCCCTGGCGGAAGATGAGGACGTGGGCCGGGCAGTTCATCGGCTTGAGCGCCATCCACTCGGCGCCGTCGGAGACGATCGGGCCCTCCTCCTCGGTATTGGGCACCTCGTCGGGGATGACGAACATGTTCTCGCGATATTTTCCCCAATGGCCGGACTGCTCCCACTGGCGCGCGTCCATCACCTGCGGAGTCTTGACCTCCGCATAGCCGGCGGAGTCGAGGCGGCGGCGCATATAGGCTTCGAGCTGGCGCCAGACGACGAACCCGGCGGGATGCCAGAAGACGGAGCCGTGCGCCTCGGCCTGGAGGTGGAACAGGTCCATGTCCTGCCCGATTCGGCGATGGTCGCGCTTCGCCGCCTCCTCGAGCCGCGTGAGGTGCGCTTCGAGCTGCTTCCTGTTGAGCCAGCCGGTGCCGTAGATCCGCGAGAGCATCGCGTTCTTCTGGTCGCCGCGCCAATAGGCGCCCGAGACCCGAGTCAGCTTGAAGGCCTGCGGGTCGACCTTTCCGGTGGAGGCGAGGTGAGGGCCGCGGCACAAGTCCAGCCACTTCCCGGACCGGTACATGGTGATGGTCTCGTGCTCGGGGAGCTCCATCACCCACTCGGCCTTGAAGGTTTCGCCCTGTTCGAGGAACAGCCGGCGCACGTCCTCGCGGGCCCACACCTCGCGTACGAGCGGCTCGTCGCGCGCGATGATCCGGCGCATCTCCTCCTCGATTCCCGGCAGGTCCTCCTCGGTGAAGGGCCCGCGGCCGGGCGCCGGTGCGAAGTCGTAATAGAAGCCATCGTCAGTGGCGGGGCCGAAGGTGATCTGGGTGCCCGGGAACAGGTTCTGCACCGCCTCGGCGAGGATGTGCGCATAATCGTGGCGGACGAGCTCGAGCGCGTCGGCCTCGTCCCGGGCGGTGATCAGCGCCAGCTCGGAATCGCCCTCGAGCGGCCGGTTGATGTCCCGGACCTCGCCGTTGACCCGGGCGGCGAGCGCCGCCTTGGCGAGCCCGGGGCCAATGGCCGCGGCGACGTCCGCCGGAGTGGTTCCGGGCGAAACCTCGCGAACGGAGCCGTCGGGGAGGCGGATCTTGAAATGCTCTGTCATGACCAAGGGCATGTAGCGGCAGGCTCGCGGCTTCTCCAGCCCCCCGGCCCGCCTTGCTGGCCCTCCACCCGTCATCCCGGGCTTGACCCGGGATCCATGAACACGGTCGCGCGAGGTTTCGACCGGCCGCGTTCATGGATTCCGGCCTTCGCCGGAATGACGGCAGGGGGTGAAAGGTTCGTAGACTTTGCTAGTGCCGGACCATGGACGCTCCCGGCTATCTCGACCTCGCCCCCGGCCGGCGCCTCGCCTTCCGGCATCGCAGCGGCGACGGCCCGACGCTCGTCTTCCTGCCCGGTTACATGTCCGACATGGAAGGCGGCAAGGCGACCGCGCTCGATTCCTGGGCACAGGCGCAGGGACGGGCCATGCTTCGCTTCGATTATTCGGGCTGCGGACTCAGTGGAGGCGCGTTCGAGGCCCAGACCCTGGCCGGGTGGCGCGACGACGCCCTGGCCATGATCGACTTCGTTCGCGGCCCGCTCATCCTGGTTGGCTCGTCGATGGGCGGCTGGCTGATGCTGCTGGCCGCGCTTGCCCGCCCGGAGCGGATCCGGGCGCTGGTCGGGATCGCCGCCGCCCCCGATTTCACCGACTGGGGCTTCACCGCCGAGCAGAAGGCGGCGATCCGCGCCGAAGGCCGTCTCAAGGAGCCTTCTCCCTACGGCGAGGCGCCTTATGTCACCACCCGCGCCTTCTGGGAGAGCGGCGAGGCGCTGAAGCTGCTCGGCGGCGAGATCGCCATCGACTGCCCGGTCCGCCTGCTCCACGGCCTCGACGACCGGGACGTGCCATGGCGGATATCGCTGCAGCTGACGGAGCGGCTGCGCTCCTGCGACGTCCGCGCGATCCTGGTCAAAGGCGGCGACCACCGCCTCTCCCGCCCCTCCGACATCGCGCTCCTGATCGACACGGTGGCGAGGCTGGAGCCTGACAAGGACGCTTGACAAGCCGCTCCGCCTCGTGTCAAGCTCCCTTGACTGAAACTCAAGGAGCCTTGACATGACTAATCGCAGTCCGGCGATGCGGCGCTACAATCGGCGGGTGATCGGCCTCAGCCTCGCTTATGCCGGCGCCCTGTTCGGGGTGACCTTCCTGTTTCGCGATTCGGAGCTGGGCGGGCCCGCGGCCTGGGGTCTGGCGCTGCTCCCGGCCTTGCCGCTGGTGGGCGTCTTCATCGCCATGGGCCGCTATCTGATCGAGGAGGGCGACGAATATCTGCGAGCGGTGGAAACCCGCAAATCGCTGATCGCCACCGGCTTCATGCTGAGCGTGACCACCTGCTGGGGCTTCCTGCAGTCGTTCGGGCAGGTCCCGCACGTCGATCTCTACTGGGCGGCGATCGTCTGGTTCGCCGGCCTTGGGGTCGGCGGCTGCGTCGGCCGGTTCGCCCGATGAAGAACCGTCTCAAGGTGCTCCGCGCCGAGCGCGACTGGAGCCAGGGGGATCTGGCCGACCGCCTCCAGGTCTCGCGCCAGAGCGTCAACGCGATCGAGACCGGCCGCTACGACCCGAGCCTTCCGCTCGCCTTCCGGATCGCTACATTGTTCGACCTTCCCGTCGAGTCGATCTTCGAGGCGGAATGACCCATCATCCCGGCGAAGGCCTGGACCTCGGCGGTGAAGAGCGCCGCGCCTTCACCCACTGAGGCCCCGGCTCTCCGCCGCGGGTGCCGGGCTATTCGTTCACTCACCGTGCAGGCGCGCCTGTGGTAAGAACCCGCTCATGATCGCGCTCCTTCTCGCCGCCGCCGCTCAAGCCGCCGGCCCCGTCGACACGCCCGCAAACCGATACCGCGACTGCCTCGCCCTCGCCCGAACCGCGCCCGCCCAGGCGAGCAGCCGGGCGCAGGCCTGGCTCGGCTCGGGCGGCGGGATCCCGGCGGCGCAATGCCTCGGCCTCGCTTTGTCGGCCCAGGAGAAATGGGCCGAAGCCGCGGCCGCCTTCGAAGCGGCGGCCAGGGATGCCGAAACGCGGCAGGACCGCCGCCGCGGCGACCTGTGGGTCGAGGCCGGCAACGCCCGGCTCGCGGCGGGCGACGCGGCGGCGGCCCGCAAGGCCTTCGACTCCGCCCTCGCCACCGGGCTGCTGGCTCCAAAGCTCGAAGGGGAGGTCCATCTCGATCTCGCGCGTGCGGCGGCCGCGCTCAACGACAACGGCGCGGCCCGGACGCATATCGACAAGGGCGTCGCGCTCGTCCCCGAAGATGCCTTCGGCTGGTATCTCTCGGCCGCGCTCGCCCGCCGCCAGAACGATCTGGCGCGGGCGAGGGAGGACATCGCCAAGGCGGTGTCGCTCGCTCCCGATGATTCGGCGATCCTGCTGGAAGCCGGCAACATCGCCGGGCTTTCGGGCGAGAAGGACGCCGCGCTCGGCCTCTACGCGCGTGCCGAACGGGCGGCTCCGGCCTCGGATTCCGGAAAGGCCGCACGAGCCGCGATCGCGGCCAACGAGGATCCGGCGAAGTCCCGCTAGCGCGCCGTCGGATCCCGCGCCGCCTTCCTAGTCGAGATAGAAATCGACGGTCGTCACCACCCGCACCTTCTGGAAGGGCGAATCCCCGGCCGAGGATCCGCCTTCGCCGTCGACGTCCCCGTCGCGCGCTCCGATGGAAAAATAGCCCTGCGTGGCGGAGCGGATTCCGCCCACGCCCGTGCCGCTGTCGCGGGCGAACTGGAGCGCGCTGTCGCGGGCGTTGCGGGTCGCCTCGGCGATCATCTCGGGCTTGATCTTGTTGAGCCTGGTGAAGCTGTAGACCATCCCGCTCCCCTCCTCGAGAGCCACTCCGCCGCGGATCAGGTCCGCCTGGCGGGCGAAGGCGGAGCGGGCGCGCATCACGTCCGTCGTTCGAAGCTGGATCTTCTGGCGGACGGTGACGCTGTTCTGGCCCCGGTTGTTGTCATAGAATTGGTTCACCGAGGCGCCGGTGTCGCTGAGATCCTTGTCCGCGAAGCCGTGCCGACGGAAGAAGGCGCGAACGGCCCGGCTCTTCTCGTCGACCGCCGCCTGCACCGGCCCGAGCTCGGTGCCCTGCTCCGAATAAGCGATCGTCCAGGTCGACAGGTCGGCGGTCACGTTCCGCTCGGCCAACCCGCGCACGGTCACCGCCCGATCCGCCATCCGGGCGCGCCTGAGGCCGTCGCCGAGCAGATACCCCCCGACGATGATCGCGAGGGCAAGGATGACGGCGCCGAGCAGAAGCACGTTGTTGCGGTCGTCGATCCAGCGCCCGGCCATTTTTCACCCCTCCGCAGACTGTATACGCTATTGTTACGTGGACGATGAAACGTGCATTTATAGAGACGGACCGAATCACGCAAGCATTGGCCTATGTCCTCGCGCGGGTTCCGGCGACCGCAGGTCCAAAACAGGGTTCCCACGGAATCGGCGGGCAAGCGCCGGAACCTCATTCCTCCCGGAGTAGAAGCGCCGTCCGCTGGCGGGTCAGCCAGGCGGCCAGTGCGGCGCGGGGAACGCGCGGGAACGCGACTGCGGCGAAGGAAAGGAAGGAGTCGCGGTAGCGGAGCCAGCCGCGCTGGGCCGTGCGGATGCCGTCCGCGGTAACGGCGCCCGGATAATCGCCGGCCTCCGCCGCTTCCTTCAGCCGCTCGCGGTAGGCGGCGTTGAGCGCCGCGTCCTCCGCCTGAAGCCGAGCCGCCGGAACCGGCAGGCGCCCCGACCGCAGCCGCTCGAGCATCTCGACCAGCTCGTCGCGAAGCGATTCCTCCGCGGCGATCGACATTGCCGCACGGGCGGTGCCGCTGAGGTCGACTTCGCCCGAGCCATGCGCCGAGACATAGTCTTCATGCGCCGTGCGCAGCCGGGCGAAGGCCTGCTTCGCGGCCGCGGTCCAGCGCGCCGTCATGGCCGCGATCGCCGCCTCGCGGCGGGCGCCGGCGAGGCCGGCTTCGTGATCCTCGCAATAGCCCATCGCGAGACCGCTGGTGATGTCGTCGCAATAGTGGAAGTCCTGCCCCGTCCAGCCCTTCGCCTTGAGCTCCGCCAGATGGGTGACCCGACCGTGCGATTCCATGGGCGCGCCGTCGATCCCGCAGGCGAGACGGGTGGCGACGTCGAGATCCCGCCTCGCTCCGCGGCCGTTGGCGTAAATGGTCATCAGCATCGTCCGTCCGGAAAAGATCCCGCCCTGCGCGTTCTCCGCCTCGAGGAAGGCGCATTGCCGGGCCCGCACCGGATCCGCCGGCATCCCAATGCCGTAATAGAGCGCTTCGGAGTCGCAGCCCTTCAGCGACCTGGCGGTGGCGGCATCGGGCCGATCGGAGGCCGGCGGCTCCCGGTCCCGCACCCGGCGGCAGATCGCCTTCGAAGTCTCGAATTCGGCGGAGCTTGCCCACTGGTCCTTCGAATCGCCCCAGTCCCAGGGCGGCTCGGCCGCGGCGGCGATGGCGAGGGCGACGGCGAGGAAGGGGAAGGGGAAGGGCTTCATCCGCGAAGCCTATGGCAAGCCCGGCGAGCGGCCAAGAGCTTCACGCGCCCCGCCCGGCACGGTAGGACCCGGCCATGAAATATCTCCACACCATGATCCGAGTCTCCGACCCCGGCGACACTCTGCGTTTCTTCGAGCTTCTCGGGCTCCGGGAAATCCGCCGCCATGACAACGAGGCCGGCCGCTTCACCCTCCTCTTCCTCGCCGCGCCCGGCGACGAGGAGGCGCAGGTCGAGCTCACCCACAATTGGGACGAGAAAGGCTATTCCGAAGGCCGCAATTTCGGCCACCTCGCCTATCGCGTCGACAATATCTACGAAAGCTGCCGAAAGCTGATGGAGGGCGGAGTGACCATCAACCGGCCGCCCCGCGACGGCCGGATGGCCTTCGTCCGAAGCCCCGACAACATCTCCGTCGAGCTCCTCCAGGCGGGCGAGGCGCTTCCTCCCGCCGAGCCCTGGGCCTCGATGCCGAACACCGGCACATGGTAGAGATCGTCCGGATCCCCGTCCTGGCCGACAATTACGTCTGGCTGGTCAACGAGCCCGCTTCCGGCGAGACGGCGGTCATCGATCCCGCCGTCGCCGAGCCGGTGCTTGCCGAAGCGGAGGCTCGGGGCTGGAGGATCACGCAGATCTGGAACACTCACTGGCATCCAGATCACACGGGCGGCAACGCGGCGATAAAGGCGGCGACAGGCGCGTTCGTCACCGGGCCCGCCGCGGAGGCGGCGCGGATTCCGACTCTCGATCGCCAGGTTCGGGAGGGCGACCGGGCGGCGCTTGGGGCGGTCGAGGCGCAAGTGCTCGAAGTCCCCGCCCACACCGCCGGCCACATCGCCTTCCACCTTCCTTCGGAGGAAGTCGTCTTCGTCGGCGACACCTTGTTCGCGATGGGCTGCGGCCGCCTGTTCGAAGGCACGGCCGAGCAGATGCACGACAATCTCCAGCGGCTTGCGGCGCTGCCGCCTCAGACCAGGGCCTATTGCGCCCACGAATATACGCTCTCCAACGGCCGCTTCGCCGTCACGGTCGAGCCCGGCAACGAAGCGCTCGCGAAGCGGATGGCGCAGGTGGAGGCGGCGCGGGCGGCGGGAGAGGCGACGGTGCCGACGACGATCGCCCTGGAGCTCGCCACCAATCCGTTCATCCGCGCTTCATCGGCGGCGGAGCTTGCTGAGCTGCGCCGGGCCAAGGATAATTTCCGGAGCTAAGGGACCGTCCGGCACGTCGGGCGTTTAGCCCTCAGGAGGCCCAGGGATGAAATATCTGATACTGCTCGCTTCAGCCTGTCTCGTCGCCGGCTGCGCCGGCGACACCGACGAAGGAATGGAGATGGCCGCCAACGACGAGGCGGACCTCTCCAGGCAGCTGCGCGGCTTCGAGCCGGACGGAGCGCCGGTCCAGTGCGTCAACATGCGCGACCTTCAGGGCAACAAGTCGGCCGGTGAGACGGCGATCGTCTTCTCCGGCACCGGCGGCCGCAAATGGGTCAACCGCCCGGCGGCGGGCTGCCCGGACCTCGGCTTCGGCCGCGCCCTGAAGACCCGCACGACCACCAACCGCCTCTGCCGCGGCGACATCGCGACGGTCTTCGATCCGGTGAGCCGGGCGGAGTTCGGCGGCTGCGGCCTCGCCGACTTCCAGCCCTACCGGCGGGTCAAGGGCTGAATAATCCTCCCCACCGCTTCGCGGCGGGGAGGATGAATTACTTCTTGTACAAGCCGTCCAGCCGCTCGCCGTAGGCCGCGCGGATGACGTGGCGGCGGATCTTGATCGAGGGCGTAAGCTGCTCGTTCTCGGTCGAGAAAGGCGCATCGGCGAGGATGAACCGCCGCACCTTCTCGATCACCGACAGATCGGCATTGACCCGGTCCACCGCCGCCGAAAGCGCCCGGTAATAGTCCGGATCGTCGCCGAGCGCCGCGGAGTCGCGCGGCTTGCCGGCGGCGCTCGCCCATTCCGCCGTCCACTCCGGATCGGGGACCAGAACTCCGACCAGATAGGGCCGCCGGTCGCCGACGACCATCGCCTGCAATATCTCGGGCTGGAGGGTCAGGATCCCCTCCACCTTCTGCGGCGAGACGTTGTCGCCCTTGTCGTTGACGATCAGGTCCTTCTTGCGGTCGGTGATGACGATCCGACCCGCTTCGTCGATATGGCCGACGTCGCCGGTGTGGAGCCAGCCGTCGACCAGCGCCTTCTCGGTCTGCGCCGGGTTGCGCCAATAGCCCTTCATCACCAGCTCGCCGCGGACCAGTATCTCGCCGTCCTCGGCGATGCGCACCTCGGTGTTGCGCAGCGGCGGCCCCACCGTGTCCATCTTCACGCCCGCTTTCGGGCGGTTGCAGCTGATCACCGGCGCCGCCTCCGTCTGGCCGTAGCCCTGGAGGACGGTGAGCCCGATCGAATGGAAGAAGATCCCGACGTCGGGATTGAGCGGCGCTCCGCCGGACACCATCGCCTTGACGCGGCCGCCGAAGCGGGCGCTGATCTTCGGCCGGAACAGCCGGTCGAGCACCAGGTCCATCGGCCGGTCCCAGAGGCTCTTGGTGCCGGCATAGTCCTTCGCGCCGATCTCCAGCGCGCGCTTCATCAGGTAATTGGCGAGCCTGCCCTGCTTCTCGACATTCTTGAGGATGCGCTGCCTCAGCACCTCCAGGAGCCTCGGCACCACGATCATCATGGTGGGCCGGACCTCCTCGATGTTGGAGGCGAGCTTCTCAAGCCCTTCGGAATAATAGATCTGGGCGCCGATCCCGATCGGGAAGAACTGCCCGCCGCTATGCTCATAGGCATGGCTGGGCGGGAGGAAGGAGAGAAAGATTTCCTCGCCCACCCCGAAATCCTCGGAGATTACCTCGATACAGCCCTCGACGTTGTGGAGGATGCCGCCGTGATGCTGCATCACCCCGCGCGGCGCCCCGCCGGTGCCGGACGTGTAGATGAGGCAGGCGAGGTCCTCGCGGGTCACCCTGGCGGCGGCCTCGGTGCAGGCGGCTACGTCGGGCGCGTGGGACGCGATCAAGCCTGTCCAGTCGTGAAAGCAGACGTTTCCGGACTGGCCGCCGGGGAGCGCCTCGATGCCGATCACGTGCTCGCACACGTTCGACCGGATCGCGGCCGGGAGCAGGGGCCGGGCCAGCTTCTGCGTCGAGACGATCACGGCCCGCGCACCGCTGTCGTCGAGGATATGCTGGTGGTCGCGCTCGGTATTGGTCGTGTAGGCAGGGACTGTGACGCAGCCCGCGGCCATGATGGCGAGGTCGGCGATGCACCATTCCGGCCGGTTCTCCGACACCAGCATGACCATGTCGCCGGGCTTCAGCCCGATCGCCTTGAGGCCCGCGGCGAGCGAGCAGACCTGCTCCGCGGTCTCCCGCCAGCCGATCGGCCGCCACGCCCCGTCGCTCTTCGCCCAGAGGAACGGCAGATCGCCCTTCTGCGCGGCGCGCGCGAAGAACATGGCGACCAGGTTCGGAAAATGTTCGAGCAGCCGCATTGCTTCTCCCGAGGTTACTGGGCGAGCGCCACGCCCTCGCTTCGCGGATCGGCGCCGCCGCGCCATCCGCCGTCCACCCATTCGATCGCGTTGGCCTTGAAGCCCGGGTTCATCGGCGCGGCCTTGTTGCCGAGCGCCTGAAGCGCCGGGATCATCGCCTCGAGGCTCGTGCCCCGCTCGACCATCAAGCTGTCGCCGGGGGCGAAGATCGTCGGCAGCGCGATCGCCTCCTGGGCGCTCAGATCCCAGTCGATCACCGCGATGATCGCCTTGGCGACCTGGGCGATGATGGTCGGCCCGCCGGCGGCTCCGACCGCGAGCCGGACCTTGCCGTCGGGCCCGTAGACGATGGTCGGCGACATCGAGCTTCGCGGCCTTTTGCCGCCTTCGACACGATTGGCGACCGGCACCCCATCCATCTCCGGAACGATGCTGAAATCGGTAAGCTCGTTGTTGAGGAACATGCCGTTCGCCGTGAGCCCCGATCCCCATGGGCCTTCGATCGTGGAGGTCACCGACGCCACGTTGCCGCGGCCGTCGGCGGCGGCCATGTGCGAGGTGGAGGGCACTTCGAGGGTCATCCCGGCCGTCACCCGGGGCGCTCCCGGCGGGGTTCCCGCCACGGCCTTGTCGATCGCGCGCTCGGCGGAAATGAGGCGTGAGCGGGAGGCGAGATAGGCCGGATCCATCAGGCCGGCGACCGGCACCCGCACGAAGTCCGGGTCGGCCAGATAGGCGTCGCGGTCGGCGAAGGCGAGGCGCATCGAATTGCCGATCAGGTGCCAGGCGACGGGATTGTCCTTGCCGAGCCGGCGAAGGTCGAACCGCTCGATCTGCTTCAAGGTGGCGTAGACGGTGGTCGCTCCGGAAGAGGGCGGCCCCATGCCGCAGATGCGGTAGCCGCGATAGGGCGCGCAGACCGGCGGCCGCTCCTTGGCCTCGTAGGCGGCAAGGTCCCCGGCGACCATTGCCGAAGGGTTGCGCGGAGCGCCGCGGACGGTCCGGACCAGCGCCTCGGCGGCCGGGCCGACATAGAAATAATCCGGGCCCCGGGCCGCCACCCGCTCCAGGAGCAGCGCCAGCTCCGGGTTGCGCATCGTCGTTCCGACCGCCTTCGGCTCCCCGTCCGGCCCGAAGAGCTGGCCGCGTCCCCACTCGCTCAGCCCGGCGAGGTCTCGGCTGTTGAGGATCGCGTTGCGTCCCCGCGGCGTGAGCGCGAAGCCGTCGCGGGCGAGGCGGATCGCCGGCTCGAACAATTTCGCCCAGGGAAGCTTGCCGTGGCGGCCGTGGACGAGCGCCATCAGCCGGATGTTCCCCGGAACGCCGACGCTCTTGCCGCCCGGGATGGCCTGGCGATAGCCGAGCGGCTTCCCGTCCGGGCCGAAGAACCAGTTGGGCGAGGCGGCGTCGGGCGCCTTTTCCCGGCCGTCATAGGTGAAGATCCGCCCTCGCTTCGCGTCGTGATAGACGAAGAAGCCGCCGCCGCCGATTCCGGAGGATTGCGGCTCGACCACCGTGAGCGCGATCTGGATTGCGATGGCCGCGTCGGCCGCGTTCCCGCCCTGGTTCAGGATCCAGCGTCCCGCTTCGGCGGCGCGCGGATCGGCGGCCGAGACCATCCCGCCCGGCTGGCGAGCCGAAGCCTCGGGAGCGGCGGTGGGGGCGGTTGCGCAGGAAGCGAGGACGAGGAGGAGCGAAAGGAGGAGCCGGCTGATCATCGGCCGCGACACTAGCCGCATGCGCCCGCGCCGCAAGCGGTAAAGACGCTAAATCCTCCGCGGCATTTGCCGGGGAGGGCGACCGCGCGAAGCGCGGTGGAGGGGCTCTCCGGGCCCGGCAAGGCCCCTCCACCAGGCTTCGCCTGGTCCCCCTCCCCCGGTAATCCGGGGGAGGAGTTAGACCGCCCCGACTGCGTCGGCGAGCCTCTCGAAGCCGTCGTGAGCGAGCAGCATCCGAAGCTCGCCGGCGATCGATCGCGCCACTCCCGGCCCTTGGTAGACGAGCGCGGTGTACATCTGCACGAGGCTCGCCCCGGCCCGGATCCGGGCATAGGCGTCCGCTCCCGTCTCGATCCCGCCGACGGCGATCAGCGGCAGTGCGCCGCCCGTCGAGGAGCGGAAGTCCTTCAGCCGCTGAAGCGCCAGTTCCTTGAGCGGCGCGCCCGAAAGGCCGCCGGCCTCACCGCCATGCTTGGAGCGCAGCGGCGGTCTCGATACGGTTGTGTTGGCGACGATCAGGGCGTCGATCTTGGAATCAATCGCCGCCCGGGCGACATCGTCCACCTCCTCCGCCTCGAGGTCCGGCGCCACCTTGAGGAAGACCGGCGCGCCGCCGCTTCGCGCCTCGCCGACGGCCGCGAGCAGCTCCGCAAGCGCCCCCTTGTCCTGCAGCGCCCGAAGTCCGGGAGTGTTGGGGGACGAGATGTTGACGGTGAGATAATCGGCGAGCGGCGCCATCTCGCGCACTCCGGCCGAATAATCCGCAATCCGGTCCGCACTGTCCTTGTTGGCCCCGATATTCACCCCGACGATGCCCCGCCGCCGGCCGGCCAGGCGGGCCCTGGCCGGCCCGAAGCCGCCGTTGTTGAACCCCATCCGGTTGATCACCGCCCGGTCCTCCGCGAGCCGGAACAGCCGCGGCCGCGGATTGCCTTCCTGGGCGCGCGGAGTGAGGGTCCCGACCTCGACGAAGCCGAAGCCGAAGCCGAGCATCTGCCGGTGCACCTCGGCATCCTTGTCGAAGCCGGCGGCGAGCCCGACGGGATTGGGGAAGTCGATTCCGCCGACGCGGATGGCGAGGCGGCGGTCTTCTTTCGCCGGCTCCCCGGGCGGAACGGCGCCGAGCGCCCGGATCGTCAGACGATGCGCCCGCTCCGCGTCGAGGGCGAAGAATAGCGGGCGGACCAGGGGATAGAGCGCCATGGCCCGTCATTGCGAGGAGCGAAGCGACGAAGCAATCCAGGAAACGCCGCAGGTGGCGTCGAAGGGCTCGCGATGACGGCCTTGATTCTCCAGGCCTCCCGCGCCACATGCCAATCCTACCGAATTGGTCCGATTAAAAAAATCATGCGCCTCACCTCCCTTGCCGATTATGCCGTCGTGGTGATGGCCGCCGCGGCTCGCCGTCCGCCGGGGGCCTGGCTGTCGGCGGGCCTGCTCTCCGAGGAGACGGGCGTGCCACTTCCCACCGCCCAGAAGGTGATGGGCCGGCTCGCCGCGACAGGCCTGCTCGTCTCCGCGCGCGGCGCCGGCGGCGGCTTTCGGCTCGCCCGGCCGGCCGGCGGGATCAGCCTCGCCGACATCATCGAGGCCGTCGAAGGGCCGATCGCCATGACCAACTGCATAGAAGGCTCGATCCACGACTGCGCGCTCGAGGGCAGCTGCCGGGTGAAGCCTCATCTCCACGCCGCCAACGACGCGATCCGCGGGGCCCTCCAGGGCGTCAGCCTGGAGCAGCTGGCCTGCGCCCCGGCGCCGGCCGCGGCCCCCATCCTGGCCGGGGAGCAGGTGCGCTGATGGCCATGGAAGACACCGGCGTGCGCAACCGCGAAGCGCAGGAGGCGGTCGACCGCGCCTCCAACTACGAATGGGGCTTCAGCTCCGACATCGAGCAGGATTTCGCGCCCAAGGGCCTCAACGAGGACACGGTCCGCTTCATCTCGGCCAAGAAGAACGAGCCGGAATGGATGCTGGAGTGGCGGCTCAAGGCCTGGCGCGCCTGGCTGACGATGGAGGAGGTGAGCTGGGCGAAGCTCGACATCCCGCCGATCGATTTCCAGGACGCTTATTATTACGCCGAGCCGAAGGCGAAGCCGACGATCGCCTCGCTGGACGAGCTCGACCCCGAGATCCGCCGGACCTACGAGAAGCTCGGGATCCCGATCGAGGAGCAGAAGGTGCTCGCCGGAGTCGAGGGCGCCCGCAAGGTCGCCGTCGACGCCGTGTTCGATTCCGTCTCCGTCGCCACCACCTTCCGCGCCGAGCTCGAGCGGGCCGGAGTCATCTTCCGCTCGATCTCGGAGGCGGTGCGCGAATTCCCCGACCTCGTCCGCAAATATCTCGGCTCGGTGGTGCCCCAGCGCGACAATTACTTCGCCTGCCTCAACGCGGCGGTCTTCTCCGACGGCACCTTCGTCTACATCCCCGAAGGCGTCCGCTGCCCGATGGAGCTTTCCACCTATTTCCGGATCAACGCGGCGAACACGGGCCAGTTCGAGCGCACCCTGATCGTCGCCGACAAGGGCAGCTATGTCTCCTATCTCGAGGGCTGCACCGCGCCGATGCGCGACGAGAACCAGCTCCACGCCGCGGTCGTCGAGCTGGTCGCGATGGACGACGCCGAGATCAAATATTCGACCGTCCAGAACTGGTATCCGGGCGATTCGAACGGCGTCGGCGGGATCTACAATTTCGTCACCAAGCGCGGCGCCTGCCGAGGCGCCCGCTCGAAGATCAGCTGGACCCAGGTCGAGACCGGCTCGGCCATCACCTGGAAATATCCCTCCTGCATCCTTCAGGGCGAGGAGAGCGTCGGCGAATTCTATTCCGTCGCGCTCACCAACAACCGCCAGCAGGCCGATACCGGCACGAAGATGATCCACATCGGCAAGAACAGCCGCTCGACCATCGTTTCCAAGGGCATCAGCGCCGGCCGCTCCAACAACACCTATCGCGGCCTCGTGAAGGTGCTCGCGGGCGCCGAGAACGTCCGCAATTTCACCCAGTGCGATTCGCTGCTTCTCGGCGACCAGTGCGGCGCCCACACCGTCCCCTATATCGAGGTCCGCAACCCCACCGCCCAGATCGAGCATGAGGCGACCACCTCCAAGATCAGCGACGACCAGCTCTTCTACGCCATGCAGCGCGGCCTCAGCCAGGAGGACGCCGTCGCCCTGATCGTCAACGGCTTCGCCCGCGAGGTTCTGAAGCAGCTGCCGATGGAGTTCGCGGTGGAGGCGCAGAAGCTCCTCGGAATCAGCCTCGAAGGGAGCGTGGGATGATCGCCGTCGTCGCAGCTTTTCTACTCGCGGCCGGCGCCGACCAAAGCCGGTTTCCCGGGGTCCTGGGCCAGGGCGGATCGATCAAGCTGCCGCCGCCGATCGACGAGCAGGTGCGGCCGTACAGGACCTGCCTGGTTCAGCAATTCGAGCGCAACCCTCGGACCTGGTCCGGTGGCGCGGAGGACGTGCGGGCGGTGAGTGCGCAAGCGGCCGCGGCGTGCGCGGGCGCGCGACGGACGGCCGCGGCGGCGGCTGACGCGGCCCTTCGGTCCAGGCGGGACTATCGCAACGAGACGAAGCGGCGGTCGAGCATCGAGAAGGTCCTCGCCGACCTCGATTCCGGGCTCCTCCCGCTTTATCTCGCCATGACGCCGCGTCCGGGGCCGCGGCCGCAATCGGGGCTCACCGACGAGCAGGCGACGATCGTCTACGACCAGTGCCTGGCCTACGCCGCCCAGCGGGCGTCGAAGACGGACGCCGCCGACACCGCGATCTTCGGCCTTGCGCGAGCGCAATGCGCGAGCCAGCGGGCCGACCTCCTTCGCGATGCGGCGCCGGAGCGGGCGCGGATCTTCGACGCCATCGACGCCGACAAGCAAGCCGGCTTCCCCGAAGCCACCCGCAAGGTCCGCGAACGCCGCCGCGCCTTCGAGGCGCAATCGGGAACGCCCAAATGAAGGCCCCGTACCTGGGGAAACGCCGCCGCCCTGAAGCCCCTCCCCTTCAGGGGAGGGGTTTGGGGTGGGGGATGTCCGAGATGAGATTGCCCGATAGATGCTGAGAATTGAAAACCTCCACGCGACCGTCGCCGACAAGCCGATCCTGAAGGGCCTCACCCTCGCCGTGAACGCGGGCGAGGTCCACGCCATCATGGGCCCCAACGGCGCCGGCAAGTCGACGCTCGCCTACGTGCTCGGCGGCCGGCCCGGCTATGAGGTGACCGAAGGCTCCGTCACCCTGACCGTTTCCCGTCATGCCGGACTTGATCCGGCATCCACCTCCGCTTCTTCGGCCGAAGAGGGAAGGTGGACCCCGGATCAAGTCCGGGGTGACGAAGAGAGTGTCGATCTCCTCGCCCTCGCGCCGGACGAGCGCGCCGCCGCGGGCCTGTTCCTCGGCTTCCAGTATCCGGTGGAGATCCCCGGCGTCTCCAACGTGCAGTTCCTCCGCACCGCCCTCAACGCCCAGCGCCGCGCGCGGGGCGAGGCGGAGATTTCGGCGGGCGACTTCCTTCGGCTGACGCGCCAGCAGGGGGACGCGCTCGGCGTCTCCATGGACATGATGAAGCGCAACGTGAACGTCGGCTTCTCCGGGGGCGAGAAGAAGCGCAACGAGATGGTCCAGATGGGAATCATCGACCCGCGCCTGGCGGTGCTCGACGAGACCGATTCCGGGCTCGACATCGACGCCCTTCGGGTGGTGTCGGACGGAATCAACCGGATCATGCGCCGCCCCGACAAGGCGGTGCTCCTCATCACCCACTACCAGCGGCTGCTCGACCTAGTCGTGCCCGATTTCGTCCACGTGCTCGCGGAAGGCCGGATCGTCCGCTCCGGCGGCCCCGAGCTTGCCCACCAGCTCGAGCGCGAAGGCTATTCGGAGGTTGCGGCGTGAGGAGCGAGGTCCAGTGCCTTCCTCGTCACCCCCGACCTGGCCCGGGGTCCATCTTCTTTTCGTCCGCTCGCGAATCAAGGTGGCTTCCGGATCAGGTCCGGCATGACGAAATGGTCCGTGCCGCCGCCCCTCCCTCGCGCGCGCGCGCGATACCCCCGGACTTTCCGGACCTTCGTCCGATTCCGGACAGCCGCCGCGTCCAGGGAAACCCGGCCGCATGACCCTTCTCGACCTTCCCTCCCCGAAGACCGAAGGCTGGCGCTGGAGCGACCTTTCCGCCTTGCCCGCTCTGGCCGCCCGGCCCGCTTCCGGAGGGGCGCCCAAGGATCTTCCCTGGCTGGCGTGCGACGGGCCCCGCCTGCTCTTCGTCGACGGCCTGTTCGACTCGGCACGGAGCGATCCCGGGCCCCTGTCGCCCGGGCCGGTCGACGTCGAGCCTTCCGGCCACGCTCTTGGGCGGCTCGCCGCCGGCGAGGGCTGGACCCTCCGGCTCGGCCGCGGCGATGCTTCGCCTGGCCTCGTCCAGATCGTCCATGTCTCGACCGGGGGCGCCAGCCATCTCCCGGCCCGGATCGAGCTCGACGTGGACGCGCAGGCCTCGGTGCTCGAGACCTATGTCGGCGAAGGCTGGTCCAACCGGCTGACGGCGATCAGGCTGTTCAAGGGCGCCCGGCTCATGCTGGCGCGGCGCTCGCTGGCGAGCGCCGGCTTCGCGAGCTTCACCGACCGGGCCAGCATCGGCGAAGGCGCCAGCCTCGTCGTCACCACCCTCGCGGCCGGCGGCGCCGACACTCGGCTGGATAGCGAGCTGATCCTCGCCGGCGAAGGCGCCTACGCGGAGGCGGGCGGCGCCTTGCTCGCCCGAGGCCGGCAACGCCATGACGCCAATCTGGTGATCCGGCACGAGCAGCCGCTCGGCTCCAGCCGCCAGGTCTGGCGCTCGGTCGCGGACGACCGGGCGACCTGCTCGGTCGCGGCCCGGGTAGAAGTCGCCCGCCACGCTCAGAAGACGGACGGCGAGCAGTCGCTGAAGGGCCTGCTCCTCTCCCGCTCGGCGACGATCAACGCCAAGCCGGAGCTCGAGATCTTCGCCGACGACGTCAAATGCGCCCACGGCGCCACCGTCGGCGAGCTCGACCGCGACGCCCTTTTCTACATGGCCAGCCGGGGGATGCCCGAAGCGGACGCCAAGGCCCTCCTCACCCGCGCCTTCGTCGCGGATGCGCTGGACAGGGCAGGGGAGGAGGCGGTTCGGGAAGCGCTGCATGCGGATGCGGCGGCGTGGTTCGGAGGCTCGCAATGAGCGATGCCGACAATCTCCCTCTCCCGGGCGGGGAGAGGGCCGGGGGGCGGGGGTTCGGCACTGGACGGCCTCCTCCAGCGCCGAACCCCCTCACCCAACCCTCTCCCCCGAGGGGAGAGGGGTTGAGCACCCGCCCCCTCGACCATGTCGCCGACTTCCCGGCGATTCCCGAGGGCTGGTCCTATCTCGACACGGCGGCCACGGCCCAGAAGCCGAGGGCGGTGATCGAGGCGATCGAGCGCGGCTATTCGGAAACCTATGCGACCGTCCACCGCGGGGTCTACCAGCGCTCGTCGGAGATGACCCTCGCCTTCGAAGCCGCGCGGCGGCGCGTGGCGGGCTTCATCGGCGCGCCTTCGCCCAACGAAGTGATCTTCGTCCGCGGCGCGACCGAAGGGATCAACCTCGTCGCCCAGAGCTGGGGGGGATCGAACCTCAAGCCGGGCGACCGGATCATGCTCTCGATGCTGGAGCATCATTCGAACATCGTCCCCTGGCAGATGATCGCCGAGCGGACGGGCGCCGCGATCGACGTCGCGCCGCTCACTCGGGACGGCCGCATCGATCTCGACGCCATGGCCGCCATGCTCACCGAGCGGCACAGGATCGTCGCCCTCGCCCATGTCTCGAACGTGCTCGGCTCCGTCCTCGACGCCCGCCGCGCCGCCGATCTCGCGCACGGCGTCGGCGCCCTCCTCCTCCTCGACGGCTGCCAGGCGGTGCCGCGGATGCCCGTCGACGTCGCCGCTTCGGGGTGCGATTTCTACGTCTTCTCCGGCCACAAGCTCTACGGCCCGACCGGCATCGGAGTCCTCTGGGGCCGGACAGAGCTGCTCGCCGCAATGCCTCCCTGGCAGGGCGGCGGAGCGATGATCGACAAGGTGAGCTTCGAGGGCACGACCTTCGCTCCGCCCCCGGCCCGCTTCGAGGCGGGCACGCCCCATATCGTCGGCGTGCTGGGGCTCGAGGCGGCGGTCGGCTACGTGGAGCGGATCGGTCCGGAAGCGATCGGCGCCCACGAACGGGCGCTGGTGCGCGAGGCCCGGGACGCGCTGTCGACGGTGAACAGCGTCCGGTTGCTCGGACCCGCCGACTCGGCCGGAATCGTCAGCTTCGCGATGGAAGGGGTGCATCCGCACGATATCGGCACCATATTGGACGAAAGCCGGGTCGCCATCCGCGCCGGCCATCATTGCGCGCAGCCGCTGATGGCGCATCTCGGCGTCGATTCGACGGCTCGGGCGAGCTTCGGAGTCTATAACGGGCCGCGCGACATCGCGGCTCTGGTGCGCGGGCTGGAACGGGTGAGAAGGATTTTCGGGTGAACGAGGAGCGAAGGATCGAGGTCGAGGAAGTGGAGGGCGTCGCCCCCCCGCCCAAGGCGCGCGTCTCCGACGCGGCCGGGACCTTCGAGCGCAAGCGCGATTATCTCGAAGGCTTCCTTGCGCAGCAGAAGCCCGCGGAGCCCGCCGGGGACCTCTACGAGAATGTCATCGAGGCGCTGAAGGACATTTACGACCCGGAGATCCCGGTCAACATCTACGATCTCGGTCTCATCTACGACGTCGAGATCACGCCCGAGAACCACGCCCTCGTCAAAATGACCCTGACCACTCCGAATTGCCCCGTGGCGGAATCCATGCCCGGCGAGGTCGAGCTTCGGGTCGGGTCGGTGCCGGGAGTCGGCCATGCCGAGGTCGAGCTGGTCTGGGATCCGCCCTGGGACCCGCAGCGGATGAGCGACGAAGCCAAGCTGGAGCTGGGAATGCTGTAATGCTTCCCCTTCCTCAGGGGAGGGGATCAAGGGGTGGGTAGGCGAGCGAAGCGAGACTGAGCAGCGTCGGAGTTTCGCCCGGCTTCGCCGGACCCATCCATGAGCAGGTCGCCATGCCCCCGGCATGGCAGAGGATGTCCGGCGGACATCCTCACCTGCACATCCCTCCCTTCCCGGGAGGGGAGGAGGAACGAAATGAACGAAGTGACCACCGCCCCCCGCCGCGCCCGCCGCGCCGCTCTGATCCTTACTCCGGCCGCCGAGGCCCGGGTCGCCGCGCTTATGGCTCGGGCGCCCGAAGGCACGGTGGGAGTGAAGCTGTCGACGCCCCGGCGCGGCTGCTCGGGCCTGGCCTATTCGGTCGATTACGTCGCCGCGGCCAACCCGGCGGACGAGCGGATCGAGACCCCCGCCGGCCCCTTCTTCGTCGACGGCGCCTCGATCCTCTATCTGATCGGCTCGACGATGGACTGGCGGGAGGACGATTTCACCGCCGGCTTCGTCTTCGAGAACCCCAACGCCAAGGGCCAGTGCGGCTGCGGCGAGAGCTTCACCGTCTGAACCCCGTCATCCCGGCGAAGGCCGGGATCCATGAACACGGCTCTTCGCAACTTCGCGCCCGTCCGCCCTCATGGATTCCGGCCTTCGCCGGAATGACGAGTGATCATGGTTAGTTTACCGTTAAGCCGCATCGGCTATGCTGCCTTCGAACAGCTTCGGAGGACGCGATGAACGACCGCGATTTCCTGCTTCAGGTCCAGGGTTACGGGCTGATGACCGCCGAGGTCGCTTATTACCTGCCCGATCATCCCAAGCTCATCCAGCTCTTCGTCTGGCAGCAATATGACGTCGCGCCGCGATTCCCAGTCCTCCACCGTTTCCTCGACCATTGGCGCACCGACGTAGAGGCGGTGCTCCACTCCGTCCGGGTCGCCCACCAGCATCTGATCCGCCCGGCGGAATGGCGCGCCGTGGACGGGGTGATCTCGATCAACTGACGCGAAGCGTCATCCCGGCGAAAGCCGGGATCTCGGGGAGACCCGCCCGGACTTCTCGACCCGAGGCCCCGGCTTCGCCGGGGTGACGGGTGCGCTCAGGAGCGATAAGCTCCACGAATGAAGCCCGCCGCTCCCCTGCTCCTCCTCCTCGCCCTCTCCGCCCCCGCGGCGGCGAACGACAGCACCGCCGAGCATGCCGCCGGCGGGCTCGTCCTCACCCGCTCCGCCGATATCGACATGCTCTCCGAAGACCTGTTCGTCTCGGCGGAAGAGGTCCGGGTCCGCTACGTCTTCCGCAACCGAAGCCCGCGCGAGATCCGCACCCTCGTCGCCTTCCCGATGCCGGACCGAGACCTCGGCGAGGAACGGGAGATGGACGTCGCTTACCCTTCCGGCTTCGAGACGCGGGTCGAAGGCCGGCCGGTGGCGATGAAGGTCGAGCGCAAGGCCATGCTCAAGGGCGTCGACCGCACCGCGCTCCTCGCCGCGCTCGGCCTTTCGCCCGATTCCCGGACCGAGGCGCTCGACCGGCTGAAGCCAGCCGACCGGGCGCGGCTGGTGAAGCTCGGTCTCGCCGCTCCGGACGAATATGACGCCGGCCGCGGCTGGGAGCGCCACCTCGCGCCGCTCTGGACGATGAAGGAAAGCTGGTTCTGGGAGCAGGCCTTCCCCGCCGGCCGCGACCTCGCCGTAGAGCATCGCTACGTCCCGGGGGCCGGCGGAAGCGTCGACGCCGCCCTCGGCTTCCCCGAATTCCGGACCACGCCCGAAGGCCGCGCCATGATCCGCGACTATTGCGTCGATTCCGCCTTCCTCGCCGGCCTCGACCGCCTCCGCCGGAGCAGCGACGCGACTCCCGAGCAGCGGATCGGCTACATCCTCACCACCGGCGGCAACTGGCGCTCGCCGATCGGCGACTTCCGGCTGGTGGTGGACAAGGGCGCTCCGGCCAATCTGGTCAGCTTCTGCGGCGAAGGGGTACGCAAGATCGCGCCGACGCGTTTCGAGGTCCGGCGGAAGAACTGGCGGCCGGACCGGGATCTCAGGATCCTCATCGTCCAGGCCCGCCGGCTCGGAGAATGAACATGGTCGAAGCGGCAGCGAATCCCCACGGCCTCGCCCACCTGATGGAGCCGGTCGCAACCGCGCTGGAGCTGTTCGGGGTCTTCGTCATCGTCGCCGGCATCGTCTGGGCCACCGCCCGCTACCTGTTCCGGGACCTCCGCTCCGGCGACGCGGTCAAGGCCTATGAGCGTTACCGCGCCAATCTCGGCCGCGGGATCCTCCTGGGGCTGGAGATACTCGTCGGCGCGGACATCGTCGCCACCGTCACCGCGCCACTCACCTTCAAGAGCGTCGGCCTGCTCGGCCTCATCGTCCTCATCCGGACCTTCCTCAGCTTCTCGCTCGAGACCGAGATAGAAGGCCGCTGGCCCTGGCGCCGCCGCGGGACTCCGGGCGAGACGGACTCGCGCTGACTAGGTGTCACTAATCCTCCCCTGCATTTGCAGGGGAGGGGGACCAGGCGAAGCCTGGTGGAGGGGCCTTGCTGAGCCGGAAGAAGAAGCACCCCTCCACCGCGCTTCGCGCGGTCCCCCTCCCCCGGAAATCCGGGGGAGGATTTAGGCTGTATCGACATTCAGCGGTCCGCTTTCGTCTCCTCTCCCGCTTTTCGCGGGAGAGGAGGGGCCCACCGCGAAGCGGTGGGAGGTGAGGGTCTTGCCGGGTCGGTGCTGCAGACCCTCACCTCCCAAGCTTCGTTTGGGCCCCTC
>DASVTN010000068.1:0-69539 GCA_036387555.1 Allosphingosinicella sp.
GGTGGCCGACTTCACTTCGGCGAAGCTGCGCAGGGCCGCGGAAGCGTCCTCGAAGCTCTTGCGGCTGAACTCGGCGACTTCCTGGCCGACGGTCTCGAGGCCCTTGGCGACGACCTTGGTGGAGGCGACCATCGCCTCGACGTTGCCCTTGGAGAGCTCGGTCATTTCCTCGGCGATGCGGGTGCTGCGCTCGATCTGGGTGCGGGCGCGCTCGTTGACGTCGCCGAAGACGGCCTGGAGGCGGTCGGCGACCTGGGCGGTCTCTTTCTTCATGGTGCGGGTTCCTTCGTTCTGGATACGGGTGGCGGTGTTGGTGGTCGCGGCGGCGGCGGCGGCGCGCTTGGCCGGACGGCCGGCCTTGCGGGCGGTCGTGGCGGCGCGGGCCGGCTTGGCGGCCTTCGCGGTGCGGGTTTTGCGGGCCGGCTTGGCCGAAGTGGCGGTAGCGGCCTTGATGACCTTCGCGGCGGCCTTCGCCGGAGCGGCGGCGGCCTTGGCGGCGGCGGCCGGAGCCTCGGCCTTCTCGGTCAGCGCCGGAGTGGCGGCTTTCGCGATCGCGGCCGAAGCTTTCGCCGTGGCGTCGACGGCCGCGGCGGCGGTCGGGGTCTGGTTCTGCTGGTCGGCCATTGGATGTTCCTTACAAGTCTATGCTGCGATGCAACATAAGCGAGTCGGACCGAGGTTTCAAGAGAAAATGTTGCGCTGCAGCAAGTCCTCCCCGAGCTTGCCTCGGGGAGGGGGACCAGGCGAAGCCTGGTGGAGGGGAAATCCGGCGCTGTTCGCCCCTCCACCACGCCGCTTCGCGTGGCGGTCCCCCTCCCCGAGCAAGCTCGGAGAGGAGCTATGGGTCACTTCGCCTTCACATAGCTCCCCGGAGCGTCCTCGATCGCCTTGAGCTTGCCCTTGCCGGGGACGCGCGCGCCTTTCACGGGCACCTTCTTCTCCGCCAGCGCCCCGATCCAGATTGCCCAGTCGGGCCACCAGCTGCCCTTGTGCTCGGTCGCCCCGGCGACGAACTCGTCGAGGCTGGCGGGCTTCTTGTCGTTTGTCCAATATTGGTATTTCTGGGCCTCGGGCGGGTTGACCACGCCCGCGATATGCCCGGAGCCGGCGAGGACGAAGCGAAGCGGGCCCTGGAAATAATGGGTGATCTTCCACACGCTCGCGGCGGGCGCGATATGGTCTTCGCGGCCGGCCTGGACGTAGGTCGGGGTCTTCACCTTGTGGATCTCGATCGGGGTGCCGTCGACGACCAGGGCGCCGGCCTGGACCAGCTTGTTGTCGCGGTAGAAGTCCTTGAGATAGGCCTGGTGCCACTTGGAGGGCAGGTTGGTCGTGTCCGAATTCCAGTGGAGAAGGTCGAAGGGGACGTAGTCCTCGCCCATCAGGTAATTGTTGGTGACGTAGTTCCAGATCAGGTCCCGGCCCCTCAGCATGTTGAAGGTCGCGGCCATGTAGCGGCCGTCGAGGAAGCCCTTTTCGGCCGAGATCTGCTCGATCATCTGCAACGTGTCGTCCGCGACGAGCAGGTTGAGGTCGCCCGCTTCGGAGAAATCCACCTGGGCGGTGAAGAAGGTGGCGCTCGCCACCTTGTCCGCCTCGCCGCGGGCCTCGAGCAGGGCGAGGGTGGCCGCGAGCGTGGTGCCGGCGACGCAATAGCCGATGGCGTGGACGCTATCGACTCCGAGCAATTCGCGAACCGTGTCGATCGCGTCGACCTGGCCGCGAAGCACGTAATCGTCGAGCGTCGTCTCCTTCAGCGTCTCGTCGGCAGACTTCCAGGAGACGACGAACACCGTCAGCCCCTGCTCGACGGCCCATCGAATGAAGCTCTTCTTCGGATTCAAATCCAGAATGTAGAACCGGTTGATCCAGGGCGGGAAGATGATCAGCGGAGTCTCGTGGACCTCATCCGTGGTCGGGCTGTACTGGATAAGTTCGTAGAGCGGCGTGCGCTTGACCACCTTGCCGGGCGTCACGGCGATGTTGCGTCCGACTTCGAACGCCTGCGGATCGGTATGGGTGAGCTGCCCCTTCGAGATGTCCTGGAGCATATGCTCCAGGCCCTTCAGCAGGCTCTCGCCCTTGGTCTCCATCGCCCGCTCGAGCACGAGCGGGTTGGTCGCGGCGAAATTGGACGGAGCCATTGCGTCGACGAAATTCCGGGTGAGGAAGCGCAGCTTCTCACGCTGCTTGGGGTCGAGCCCCTCCACCGCGTCGACCGAGCCCAGCAGCCGCTCTGACACGAGCAGGTGGCTCTGGCGGATCATGTCGAAGAGCGGGCTGTCGCGCCATTGCGGAGCGGCGAAGCGCTTGTCCTTGTCGGCCTTCTCCGCGATGTCCGTGCGCTTCGGCTCGCCGCCCAGGGCGCGCTGCCAAACGGCCAGGCCCTGGGTCCACAGGTCCGTCTGCTGCTGGGCGATCTTGGCCGGGTCGCCGAACATGTTCAGCCAGGGCAGCTGCGGCGCCTTGGGCTCGGCCGCCGCCGTGGCGTTCTGGGCGGCCTCGCCCATCGCCTTGGCGACATGCTCGAGCATCATCTGCTGCGCGCGCCCCATCACCCAGGTCCATTGCTGCATCTCCTCCAGGGTCGGCAGCGGCGGGGCCTCGGGGGCCTTGATGTCCTGGTCGGCCATGATCGTCTCCTGTCGGTTCCCTATCTAGGAAATGCCCGGGCGATCGGAAAGGTTCGCCATCGCCGCAGTGGCGGGAGCGATTCCCCGCTCCCTTGCCAGGAAAGGGAAATAACCGCACTGCCCCCCCATGACCGACCGGAGACTTCATCCCCTCATCCGCCACCAGCCCGATCCGGACCATCCCGGGTGGTGGACCTGGGACCTGGAGGATCGGGATCGCTACAACGCGACCATCGGCAAGCTGCTCGTCCGCGGCGAAGGCGAGGGGAAGGCGCGGTGCCGGATGTTCCCCGACGTCACCCAGAGCAACCTCGGCAACATCGTCCACGGCGGCGCGATCCTCACCTTCATCGACATGGCGATGTTCGCCGGCGGCTATTCAGCGGGCGCCAGCCTGGGCCCGTCGGTGACCCTCGACCTCTCCGCCCAGTTCCTCTCCGGAGCGAAGCTCGGGCTTCCTCTGGATTGCTCGGTCGAGCTGCTTCGCGAGAGCAAGCGGCTTGCGGTCATGCGCGGCCTCGTCGAGCAGGAGGGGGTGGTGGTGGCCTCCTGGTCGGGAACGCTCAGGAAGCTGTCGCGGTGAGCGAGGTCGCCGAACGCTACCGGACGCTGGTCGGCGCCGGGGAGCTTCGGCACGACCCCGATCAGGAGCAGGCGGTGGCGGTGCTCGACCGGATCGCGGCGCAGATGGGCTCCGCCGCGAAGAAGGGACGCTGGGCGCGGTTGCTCGGCAAGCCCTCGCCCGCCCCGCGCGGAGCCTATCTGTGGGGCGGGGTCGGCCGCGGCAAGTCGATGCTGATGGACCTCGCCTTCGAGGCGATCCCGGCGCAGCCCAAGCGGCGCGTCCACTTCCACGAATTCATGATCGAGGTGCACGAGCGGCTTCGCTCCGAGCGGACCCGGGAGGAGGGCGACCCCATCCCGCCGGTGGCGCGGGCGATCGCGTCCGAAGCGCGCCTCCTCGCCTTCGACGAGATGGTGATCAACAACGCGGCCGACGCGATGATCCTGTCCCGCCTCTTCGCCCAGCTTCTGGAGGCGGGAGTAACGGTCGTCACCACCTCGAACCGGCCGCCGCGCGACCTCTACCTCGGCGGCCTCAACCGCGAGCTGTTCCTGCCCTTCATCGCGCTGGTGGAGCGGGAGCTGGACGTGGTGCCGCTGAACGGCCCCGTCGATTACCGGCTGCAGCGGCTGGGCGGCTTCCCCACCTGGTACGTCCCGAACGGGCCGGAGGCGACCGAGGCGCTCAGCGCCGCCTTCTTCAGGCTGACCGACTTCTCGGTGGAGGACCGGGCGAAGGTGCCCGGCGAGGATATCCCGGTGCAGGGCGCCCGGATGCTCCACGTGCCCAAGAGCCTGAAAGGCGTCGCCGTCTTCTCGTTCAGGAGGCTGTGCGGCGAAGCGCGCGGCGCCGCCGATTATCTCGCCGTCGCCCGCCGCTACCACACGGTCATCCTGGTCGGGATCCCGGTCCTCGGGCCGGAGCGGCGAAACGAGGCGGCCCGGTTCGTCACCCTGATCGATGCGCTCTACGAGCATAAGGTGAAGCTCCTCGCCGCGGCGGACGCGGCGCCCGGGGAGCTCTATCCGGCCGGGGACGGAGCCTTCGAGTTCCAGCGCACCGTGTCGCGGCTGATGGAGATGCAGTCGAGGGACTATCTCGCCGCCGGGCACGGCGGGGATTGAGCTGAAAATCCTCCCCGAGCTTTCTCGGGGAGGGGGACCGCGCGAAGCGCGGTGGAGGGGTTCTTCGAAAGTCCGTAAGGCCCCTCCACCATGCTTCGCATGGTCCCCCTCCCCTGCGAATGCAGGGGAGGATTCGAACGTTGACCGCGGCGTGAAGCAAGTCCAGCTTCCGCCCGCCTCTTGCAGCGGGAGCCTCCTTCATGCGCCTAGCCGTCCTCGCCTTCGGCCTCCTCGCCTCCACCGCCCTCGCCGCCGATCCCGCGCCCGACAAATGGGACCTGAAGGCGCGCGAGATCCTCGCCCGCTCGATCGAGATCCCCACCGTCCCCGGGCGAGGCCAGATGCCGGCTCAGGCGCGCTACCTCGCCGACCAGTTCAAGGCGGGCGGCTTTCCGGAAGCGGACGTCAAGATCATGCCCTACCAGGGGCGCCCGGGCGACGACACGGCGGCGCTGATCGTGCGCTGGCGCTCGGCCAAACCCTCGGGCAGGAAGCCGATCCTGCTGATGGCCCATATGGACGTGGTCGAGGCGCTCGCCGCCGACTGGTCGGCCGATCCCTTCAAGTTCCGCGAGGAAGGCGGCTATTTCTACGGCCGCGGCGCGATGGACAACAAGGCGGGGATGGTGGCGATCACCACCGCCCTCCTTCGCCTCCGGTCCGAAGGGTTCAGGCCGACCCGGGACCTGATCGTATTCTTCACCGGCGACGAGGAGACGGAAGGGAAGGGCGCCGCGCTCGGCTCCAGGGAGTGGCGGGAGTGGACCGACGCCGAGTTCGCGCTCAACTCGGACGCCGGCGGCGGCGCGTTCACGAAGGACGGACGCTCGCTCGGCTTCGGCATCCAGACCGCGGAGAAGACCTACCAGAGCTTCACCTTCTCGGCGAAGAACAAGGGCGGCCACAGCTCCCGGCCGAGGCCGGACAACGCCATATACGACCTGGCCGGAGCCTTGAAGCGGCTCGAGGCGCACCGCTTCACGCCCATGCTGAACGAGACGACCAGGGCCTATTTCACCGAGCGGGCGAAGATGGAGACGGGGCCGCTCGGCGATGCGATGCGCCGCTGGGTGGCCGATCCCGGCGACGGCGGGGCCGCCGACGCGATCGAGGCGAGCGAGCTCGAGGTGGGCACCACGCGGACGCGCTGCGTCGCCACCCGGCTCGAGGGCGGCCACGCCGACAACGCGCTTCCGCAGCTCGCCCGAGCCACCGTCAATTGCCGGATCATGCCGGGGATCGATCCGAAGGAGGTGGAGGCGGAGCTCAGGCGGGTGGCGGGCTCCGGCATCGAGGTGGCGGTGAGCGATCCGGGCGTCCCGACCCCGGCGTCCCCGCTCCGCGCCGACGTGGTCAAGGCCTATACCGACGCCGTCCGCAAGCGCCATCCGGGAGCCGCGATCATCCCGAGCATGTCGACCGGCGCCACCGACGGCCTCTATTTCCGGGCCGCCGGGATCCCGGTCTACGGGGTCGACGGAAGCTGGGGCATCTCGCCCGACGACGAGCGCGCCCACGGCCGCGACGAGCGGCTCCCGGTCAAGGCCCTCTACGACGATGTCGACCATTGGGCCGACATGCTGAAGGCGCTGGCGGGTCGATAGGACCCGTCATCCCGGCGGAGGCCGGAATCCATGAACACCGCCGTACGAAGGCTCGTGGGACCGTGTTCATGGATTCCGGCCTCCGCCGGGATGACGAACCCCCCTATCCCAACGCCCGGGCCAGCCTCTGGCCCCTGCCCGTCAGTCCGTAGAGCGGCTTAGGCGGGAAGGAATCCTCCAGCCGGCGCTCGGCAAGCCGGACCTCGATCAACTGCTTCAAGCCCAGCGAAAGCGACCTGGGGCTGATCGGGCTCAACTGGGCCTCCAGCCAGGAGAAACGCTCCCAGCGCCGGTCGAGCGTGGCGACCAGGGGCAGGGCCCAGCGGCCGAGCGCGCCCGCATCGAGGCCGAGCCGGCTTCGCTCCTCCATCACCCGCTCGCACCAGGCGCCGACCGGCCGTCCCGCCTGCGTCAGCACATATTCGGGCCGGAGCGGATGGCCATGGCCCGGATTGCGGGCCAGCCATCCGCGGCGAAGCAGCTGGTCCAGAACGCCCGTCAGCATCGAGCGCGAGATTCCCAGGCGAACGGCGAGGTCGGCGAAGCGAACGCCCTCCTCGCCGCTCGCCAAAGCGAGCAGCGGCACGAACCAGCGGCTTCCGACCAGCCAGCGCAGATCCTCCGCGGACAACATCGCCCGTCCATACTTGACTGGAAAAATAGTTACTATAAAAATAGTACTTCATTGGGAGGAAATCGCATGGTCATGGGATTCGACGGTGGGCTGACCTGCGCGCTGGGCGTGAGCGACCTCGACCGCTCAATCGGCTGGTATCGCGAAACGCTTGGGTTCGAGCCGCTCTACCGCCTCGAGGAGGAGGCGTGGTGCGAGCTGAGCACCGGGGTGGCGCGGGTCAATCTCGGCCTCTCCCAGGTCGAGGAAGCCGGCGGCAAGGGCGGAGCGACCCTCACCTTCGGAGTGGAGGACATCGAGGCGGCGAAGGCGGAGCTCGACGCTCGCGGCGTGCGCCAGGACGGCCCGATCCGCGACATTCCCGGCCTCGTCCGGCTCCTCACCTTCTTCGACCCGGACGACAACGCGCTGATGCTCTACGAGGACCTGCAGGGGGGGTGAGGCGCGCCTGAAAACCCCTCTCCCGCGATAGCGGGAGAGGAAAGAGTCAGACCTATTCCCTTGGGTCGTCGCCCCCATCGAGGATGGTCAGGATCGTTTCCAGGACGCCGTCGATATTCTGGAGAATATCGTGGTTCCAGAAGCGGATTACGCGGAATCCGCGCTTGCGAAGATATGCCGTGCGGGAGCGGTCGCTCTGCGCGTCATGCTGGCCTCCGTCGGCCTCCACGATCAGCTTGCGGTCCAGGCAGACGAAGTCCGCTACGAAGGGCCCGATCGTGTGCTGGAAGCGGAACTTCCAGCCCAGCCGCCTTCCCCGAAGCCGTGACCAGAGCAATCGCTCGGCGTCGGTGGAGAAGCGCCGCAGCTGCGCGGCATGCGGGCTGATCCGACGCTTCACGGGCGGCATGGCTCGCGGGAAATATCAGAGCGTCGACCGCATCCCAAAAGCGGTTGCCGCGCATAAACCCTCTCCCGTCCTTCACGGGAGAGGAGGGGCCCACCCGCGAAGCGGGTGGGAGGTGAGGGTCTAAAGGAATATCAGAGGCTGACGCGCATCCAAAAAGTGCTTGCGGCCATATCCCCTCTCCCGCTTTCGCGGGAGAGGAGGGGCCCAAGCCGAAGGCTTGGGAGGTGAGGGTCTTTTGCCGAGTCCCGTGTACAGACCCTCACCTCCCACCGCTTCGCTGCGGGCCCCTCCTCTCCCGTAAGAACGGGAGAGGAGAAAAGGGCTCGCCTCCAGCCGCCACTTCCGCACGCATTTTCCGCTTCCCGCGGTTGCCCCCTCCCGCCTTCGGGTCTAAGCGGGCGCCACATTGGCGGCGTCCTGCCGCCTGCCTTGCTTTGACTGATGTAGAAAGGCTGGAGCAGCCCCATGGCTCGCACTAAAATCGCTCTTATCGGCGCCGGAATGATCGGCGGAACCCTGGCCCACCTGGCGGCGATCCGCGAGATGGGGGACATCGTCCTCGTCGACGTCGCCGAAGGCATCCCGCAGGGCAAGGCGCTCGACCTCGCCCAGGCCGGCCCGGTCGAAGGCTATGACGCGATCCTCACCGGAACCCAGGATTATGCCGACATCGCGGGCGCCGACGTCTGCATCGTCACCGCCGGCGTGGCCCGCAAGCCCGGCATGAGCCGCGACGACCTGCTCGGAATCAACCTCAAGGTGATGAAGGCGGTCGGCGAGGGCATCAAGGCTCACGCGCCGGACAGCTTCGTCATCTGCGTCACCAACCCGCTCGACGCGATGGTCTGGGCGCTGCGCGAATTCTCCGGCCTTCCGCACCAGCGGGTGGTTGGAATGGCCGGGGTTCTGGACTCGGCGCGCTTCCGCCACTTCCTCGCCGAGGAGTTCAAGGTCTCCGTGGAGGACGTCACCGCCTTCGTTCTCGGCGGCCATGGCGACACGATGGTCCCGGTGCCGGCTTATTCCGCCGTGGCCGGAATCCCGGTTCCGGACCTCATCAAGATGGGCTGGTCGACCCAGGAGCGGATCGACGCCATCGTCCAGCGCACCCGATCGGGCGGCGGCGAGATCGTCGCACTGCTCAAGACCGGCTCCGCCTTCTACGCGCCGGCCACCTCCGCGCTGGCGATGGCCGAGAGCTACCTCAAGGACAAGAAGCGCCTGCTGCCGGCCGCGGCGTACCTGCAGGGCCAGTACGGCGTGAACGACCTTTACGTCGGAGTGCCGGTGGTGATCGGCGCCGGCGGAGTGGAGCGGATCGTCGAGATCGAGCTGGACGAGACCGCCAAGGCGAACTTCCAGGTCTCGGTCGACGCGGTGAAGGAGCTGCTCGACGCCTGCAAGAAGATCGACGAAAGCCTCGGCTGACCTTCGGGCCCAAGGGAGAGCGTGATGAATCGTCTGGCGATCTGCACAGCCGTCCTGGCATCGATCGGAGCCGCAGCCCCGGCGGGGGCGCAAAATGGCGCGATGTGGGTCGATCAATACGGCCGGATGGTATCGATGCAATTCGCCGGCGGCAGCGATGCTCCGGGGCCCGTCGATCGGTCCGCGGCGGAGATGGCGGCCCTGTTCAAGAGCCTGTGCCTGGACGGCGGCGGAAGCGAGAACGGACTCGCGCGGGCGGCAAAGGCGGCGGACCTGTTCGCCAATCCGCATGTTGTGCCCGGAAGCAAGAAAACCGGACCGATCACGCTCGAAGTGTGGAACGGGGAGGGGATCGCGGTTTCGCGAACCGACGGTTTCTTCGCGGCTCGCCCTGCCCAGTGCAACGCCACCTTCTACGTGTCGACTCTGCCCGACCGGACAGCGGTGACGAGCGCGCTGTCCGCCGCCATCGGCGCAGAGCCCTCCAATCTCGCCTCGGCCGTGGACAAGAAGGGCAAGGCGAAGAACGATTTCACCCCGGAATGGACGGCGAGCGGTGCTTCCGGGCCGACCATCGTGACGGCGATGGTCGGCAAAGGCAGCCGGTACATGCCGGGCAACCGGGTGCAGATCTCGGTGCGGGCGGCGAAGAAGCCGGCCCGGTAGCCGATGCTGGCCAGCGCCCTTCTGCTTGCGTTTCAGGCCGCCTCCGTCCCGCCGGCCGCGGACGGCGCTGCTCTTCGAGGCGCGCCCCTGGCCGCACCCGCGGTCGGCGAGGCCGGCGCCGATCCGGGGGCTGCCGCCGCTGCTTTCGACTCACTCTGCCTCGACAATGCCGCTTCGGCCGATGCAGTCCGGCGCGCCGCCTCTGCCGCGGGCTATGCTCAGGATGCTCCGATGCCCGAGGCGGTGCGCGGACAGGGCATCTTCGAAGGCTGGACGAAGGGAGTGCTCGAGCTCGTCCTGCGCGAGGCGACAAGCGGGAGCTTCGGCTGCATCCTTGTCTTTCCCCTGGACCGGGCGACCGACAATCCTTCCGTCGCCGCGGCGGTGACGGCGCTCGGCGGCCTGTCGCTGAAATCCAGCAGCGGCGGAGCGAAGAACTGGCGTGCGAAGTGGGCTCCGCTTCGGGCGCCTAAGGGTTCGTACGTCCTGCTGATCATCCAGCGCGTCGAGGGGCGCCGGGTCGCATCGCTGTTTCTGGAATCGAGGGGAAAGAAATGATTCCCGCCCTTCTCATCCTCCTCGCGGCCCCCGCCGCGCCGGCGCCGGAGCGCGAGATGCTCGACGCCTTCAAGGCCGCCTGCTCGCGGACCGGCAACGACATAGGGCCGATGAAAGCGGACGCCGCCCGCGCCGGCTGGACCGCCATGGCCGAGGACGGCGATCCGCGCATCGCCCGCCTGGTCAAGCTGGGGCGCGACGCGGTCGAGAAGGACGGCACCTCCACCGGCGCCACCTTCCGCCGTTCCCTTGGCGGGCGCGACATCTTCCTGATCGTGTCGCGCTACCAGGACAAGACCGGCTTCTGGGGCTCCGGCTGCCGGCTCTACCATTTCGAGGCGACGGCGCCGCTCGACGCCAAGCTGCTGGAGCGCTGGATGGGCAAGCCGCCGACCGGGGTGCAGGAGCCGGCGCCGGGCCTGTCGAAGCGCCTGTGGGAGCCGTCCGGCTGGCGCCAGGGCATCACTCTCGAGGTCAGCCACGTTCCCCAGAAGCACATGCTGGGCGAGCGTTTCGGCCTCAGCGGCAACATCCTCACCGCCCAGGCCATTGGAGGCTTTTGAATGCCGAGCCTTCACGGCCCCCGCGGCTTCTGCCTCGCGATCGCCGCCCTCGGCTCGGCCTGGGGCGCGCCGGCGCAAGCCCAGGAACCCTCGGCGCGATTCGCCGCCGAGGCGCTTCGGATCTGCGTCGACACGCGCGCCGCCCCGGCCGCGATCCGGCAGCTGGCGGCGGCGGAGCGCTGGACGGCGGCGGATCCCAAGGCGCTTGCGGTCGAGAGCAGCATAACCGTCGGCGGCAATCCGAACGTCACTTATCATCCCAGCAACGTCTGGACCTTCGACAAGGACGGCCTGCCGCTGACCGTGCTCATCTACGACGTCCCCGCCCGGCCGAAGATGAGGCATTGCGAGATCTCCGCGTGGGACCTCGATTCCGACGCCGTCGACCGGGCGCTGAAGGGCGATCCCAGGGTCAAGGGCGGCTTCCTCGAACCCGGAGCGGGCACGCGCCGGTACAGCGTCAAGAAACCGAGCCAGATTTTCAGATATGGGGCGGGGAAGCGGGATTCGAGAACGATCCACGTCCTCATGGCCCATTAGAGATTTCGGACAGGAGCAACATGTCGATCCTCGTCAATTCGAATACCAAGGTGATCACCCAGGGAATGACCGGGGAGACCGGCACCTTCCATACCGAGCAGGCGCTCGCCTACGGAACGAAGATGGTCGCCGGGGTGACTCCCGGCAAAGGGGGGCAGACCCATATCGGGCTCCCGGTCTTCGACACGGTGCAGGAGGCGGTCCGCGAAACCGGCGCCGACGCCAGCGTCGTCTACGTTCCGCCGCCCTTCGCGGCGGATTCCATCCTGGAGGCGATCGACGCCGAGGTGCCGCTGATCGTGTGCATCACGGAAGGCATTCCGGTGCTCGACATGGTCCGGGTGAAGAGGGCGCTTTCGGGCTCCAGGTCGCGGCTGATCGGCCCGAATTGCCCGGGCGTGCTCACCCCGGGCGAGTGCAAGATCGGCATCATGCCCGGGAGCATCTTCCGGAAGGGCTCGGTCGGCGTGGTCAGCCGCTCGGGCACACTCACTTACGAAGCGGTGTTCCAGACCTCGAACGCGGGCCTTGGCCAGACCACGGCGGTCGGGATCGGCGGCGATCCGGTCAACGGCACCAATTTCGTTGACGTGCTCGAGCTGTTCCTGGCGGATCCCGAGACGCAGTCGATCATCATGATCGGCGAGATCGGCGGCTCGGCCGAGGAGGATGCCGCGCAGTTCCTCGCCGACGAGGCCCGGGCCGGGCGCGGCAAGCCTACGGTCGGCTTCATCGCCGGCCGAACCGCGCCTCCCGGCCGGCGCATGGGCCATGCGGGCGCGATCGTCTCCGGCGGCAAGGGCGGCGCCGAAGACAAGATCGCGGCGATGGAGGCGGCTGGAATTACGGTGTCGCCGAGCCCATCTGAGCTTGGATCGACCCTCGCCGCCCTTCTGAAGGGGTAGGCGGGGGGCTGATCGTCATCCCGGACTTGATCCGGGATCCATCTTTTTCTTACCGGCGCCGGGAAAGAGGAAGGTGGATGCCGGATCAAGTCCGGCATGACGGATGATGCCGGATCAAGTCCGGCATGACGGACATGGATAGGCCAGGGGCGCCGCGCGTTCACCCTGCAGGCAGTTGAGAAGGCTTGAACTTGGACAGCATCGGCATCGGCATCGGCACGGAACGCGAGCAGGGACCGAGCTGGGCGCGCGGCAACTGGCCGGTCGCCGAGCTCGACGAGCTCAATTCGGGCCTCGACCCGACCTCGATGACCCTCGAGAAGGTCGCGGCCAAAGCGAAGGAAGCGGCGGTCGCGTCCGGCAAGCCGGCGGCCGACGTCGAGCAGGCGGCCAACGATTCCATCTGCGCGATGATGCTGATCCGCACCTATCGGGTGCGCGGCCACCTCGCCGCCAATCTCGACCCGCTGGGCCTCGCCAAGCGCGAGATGCCCGAGGATCTGACGCCCGAATATCACGGCTTCACCGGGGCGGCGCTCGACCGCCAGGTCTGGCTGGGCGGTGCGCTCGGCCTCCAGCAGGGCACGGTGCGCGAGGTCGTCGAGATCCTCAGGCGCAATTACTGCGGCAATGTCGGCCTCGAATATATGCACATCAACGACGTCGACGAGCGCCGATTCCTGCAGGATCGGCTGGAGGGCCGCGACGCCGAGATCCGGTTCACCCCCGAAGGCAAGCAGTCGATCCTCCAGAAGGTGATCGAGGCGGAGCAGTGGGAGAAGTTCCTCGCCCGCAAATATGTCGGCACCAAGCGCTTCGGGCTCGACGGCGGCGAATCGATGATCCCGGCGCTGGAGAGCGTGATCAAATATGGCGGGCAGTACGGGGTCCGCGAGATCGTCTTCGGGATGGCCCATCGCGGCCGCCTCAACGTCCTCGCCAACGTCATGGCCAAGCCCTACCGGGCCATCTTCAGCGAGTTCGCCGGCGGCTCCGCCAATCCGGAGGACGTCGGCGGCTCGGGCGACGTCAAATATCATCTCGGCACCTCGTCGGACCGCGAGTTCGACGGGATCCAGGTCCACATGTCGCTGGTCCCCAACCCCAGCCATCTGGAGGCGGTCGATCCCGTCGTCCTCGGCAAGGTCCGGGCGCTCCAGGTCGGGCGCGGCGACGGCCCGGGGGCGGAAGGGGAGGTGCTTCCGGTGCTGCTCCACGGCGACGCCGCCTTCGCCGGCCAGGGCATCGTCGCCGAATGCTTCGGCTTCTCCGGGATCCCGGGCTACGGCACCGGAGGTACGATTCATTATGTTATCAATAACCAGGTTGGTTTCACGACCAGCCCGCAGTTCGCCAGATCGTCACCCTACCCCTCGGACATCGCCAAGTCGGTCCAGGCCCCCATCCTCCACGTCAACGGCGACGATCCGGAGGCGGTGACCTTCGCCTGCAAGCTCGCCATCGAATATCGCCAGCGCTTCCACCGCGACATCGTCATCGACATGTGGTGCTACCGCCGCTTCGGCCACAACGAGGGCGACGAGCCGAGCTTCACGCAGCCGCTGATGTATTCCGAGATCCGCAAGCACCCGCCGGTCTCCGAGCTGTACGGCGCCCGCCTCCGCGAGGAGGGCGTGATCGACGCCGCCTGGGCCGAGGGCCGGGTGGCGGAGTTCACGGGGCTGCTCGAGAACGAGTTCGACGCCGCCAAATCCTACCTGCCCAACAAGGCGGACTGGTTCGAGGGCCGCTGGTCCGGCCTCGGCCGCCCCGACACGCCCGAGACCGGCCGCCGCAACGTCTCGACCAGCATCGACGAAGCGACCCTCCATGAGGTGGGTGCAATACTCACCACGATCCCCGAAGGCCTCACCGTCCACAAGACGCTGCAGCGCATCGTCGACTCCAAGCGCGAGATGTTCGCAAGCGGCCAGGGCTTCGACTGGGCCACCGCCGAGGCGCTCGCCTTCGGAACCCTGCTCCGCGAAGGGTGGGGCGTGCGCCTGTCGGGCCAGGACAGCGCCCGCGGCACCTTCAGCCACCGCCACGCGGCATGGGTCGACCAGACCGACGGCCGCAAATATATCCCGCTCACCCAGGTCGGCGGCGCCCGCTTCGAGGTGCGCGATTCTCCGCTCTCCGAATTCGGAGTGCTCGGCTACGAATATGGCTTCTCGATCGCGGATCCGCGCACCCTGGTGCTGTGGGAAGCGCAGTTCGGCGATTTCGCCAACGGCGCCCAGGTGATCATCGATCAATTCATCGCGGCGGGCGAGGCCAAGTGGCTCAGGGCCAGCGGCCTCGTCATGCTCCTTCCGCACGGCTACGAGGGCCAGGGGCCCGAGCACAGCTCGGCGCGGCCCGAGCGCTTCCTGCAGCTGTGCGGCGAGGACAATCTCCAGGTCGCCTATTGCACGACTCCGGCCAATTATTTCCACCTGCTGCGTCGCCAGATGCATCGCGACTTCCGCAAGCCGCTGATCATCATGACCCCCAAGTCGCTGCTCCGGCACAAGCAAGCCGTCTCGGGGATCGCCGACTTCACCGGGGAAAGCCATTTCAAGCGCATCCTCTCGGACCTCCCCGGCCCCGCCGACGAACAGGTGAAGCGCCTCGTCCTGTGCACCGGCAAGATCGCCTACGAGCTGATGGAAGCCCGCGACAAGGCCGGCGACGCCCACACCTCGATCGTGCGCCTGGAGCAGCTCTATCCCTTCCCCTCCGAGCCGCTCGCCGCCCGCCTGAGGCGGATGACCGCGCTCGAGGAGGTGGTCTGGGCTCAGGAGGAGCCGCAGAACCAGGGCTATTGGAACTTCCTCGACTGGCGGATCGAACGCTGCCTGGAGGAAGCGGGGGCGAGGCCGCGCCGGGCGCTCTACGCCGGCCGCCCCGCCTCGGCGTCGCCGGCCACCGGCCTTGCCAAGCGCCACGCCGCCGAGCAGGCGGCCTTGATCGCCGACGCGCTCGGCCATAGCAGTCACGCGCCGGCGCAGCGCAAGGCCGGATAAAGGAACGACATGGCGACCGAAGTCAAAGTCCCGACCCTTGGGGAATCGATCACAGAGGCGACCCTTGGGCAGTGGCTCAAGATGCCCGGCGACGCCGTCAGGGCGGACGAGCCCGTCGCCAGCCTCGAGACCGACAAGGTCGCGATCGAGGTGCCCTCGCCGGTCGACGGAGTGATGGGCGACCAGCTCGTCGCGGTCGGCGACACGGTCGCGGTCGGCGCCGCCATCGCCCGGGTCGAGAGCGGATCGGGAATGCCCGCCACGCCGCAGTCGGAGCAGGCGGTCCCGGCGGCGGTCCCGGTCAATCCGGAAGGCGCCGGCGAGAATGTCGAGCTCCGCGCCGAGGAGTCGGAAGACGATGAGGACGGCCATCACCTCACCTTGTCGCCCGCGGTTCGCCGGATCGTGCTCGAGCACCATCTCGATCCTTCCAAGATCAAGGGCACCGGCAAGGACGGCCGGCTGACCAAGGACGATGTCCTGGCGGCCGCGGCCAAGGCGAAGGAAACGCCGGCGCCCGCGCCGGCTCCCGCCGCGCCTCCGCCTCCTCCGCCCGCGCCCCGGGCGGCCTCGGGCGAGCGCCGCGAGGAGCGAGTGAGGATGACGCGCCTCAGGCAGACGGTCGCCCGCCGCCTCAAGGAGGCGCAGAACACCGCGGCGATGCTCACCACCTTCAACGACGTCGACATGACGGCGGTGATGGAGGCGAGGAGCCGCTACAAGGACCTGTTCGAGAAGAAGCACGGCATCCGTCTCGGCTTCATGAGCTTCTTCGTGAAGGCGGCGGTGCTCGCCGCGCGCGACGTGCCTTCGGTCAACGCCTACATAGAAGGCGAGGAGATCGTCTATCACGACTATGTCGACGTCTCCGTCGCCGTCTCGGCCCCCAACGGCCTCGTCGTTCCAGTCATCCGCGACGCCCAGGCGCTCAGCTTCGCCGAGGTCGAGAAGACGATCGCGGAGTTCGGCCGGCGGGCCAAGGAAGGCTCGCTGACCATGGCCGACATGGAGGGCGGCACCTTCACCATCTCCAACGGCGGCGTCTTCGGCTCGCTGCTCTCGACCCCGATCATCAACCCGCCCCAGTCGGCGGTGCTCGGGATGCACCGCATCGAGGAGCGGCCGGTGGTCCGCGGCGGCCAGGTGGTGGTGCGGCCGATGATGTACCTGGCCTTGTCCTACGACCACCGGCTGGTGGACGGCCGCGAGGCGGTGACCTTCCTGGTGCGGATGAAGGAAGCCCTGGAAGACCCGACGCGGCTTTTGATCGATCTTTAACCGTCACCCCGGCGGACGCCGGGGCCTCGGGGAGACCCGCCGAGACTCCTCGTCCTGAGGTCCCGGCTTCGCCGGGATGACGTGAAAGGGAATGGAATGAGTGACACTGATTTCGACGTCATCATCATCGGTGCAGGGCCCGGCGGCTATGTGGCCGCCATCCGCGCCACTCAGCTCGGGCTGAAGACGGCGTGCGTGGAGAGCCGGGAGACGCTGGGCGGCACCTGCCTCAACGTCGGCTGCATCCCGTCCAAGGCGCTTCTCCACGCCTCCGAGCTGTTCGAGGAAGCGGCGCACGGAACGATGGCCAAATGGGGCATCAAGGCGACAGGGGTCGAGCTCGATCTGGACGTCATGCACGCGGGGCGCCGCGAGGCGATCAAGGGGCTGACGGGCGGCATCGAATTCCTCTTCAAGAAGAACAAGGTCACCTGGCTCAAGGGCCACGCGAAGTTCACCGGCGCGAATGCCCTCGACGTCGCGGGGCAGCCCTACACCGCCAAGAACATCGTCATCGCCACGGGCTCGTCGGTGACTCCGTTGCCGGGCGTGGAGATCGACCAGGAGCGGATCGTCGATTCCACCGGGGCGCTGGAGCTCGCCAGGGTGCCCGGCCACCTGGTGGTGATCGGCGGCGGCGTCATCGGGCTGGAGCTGGGGTCCGTGTGGCGAAGGCTCGGCGCCAAGGTCACCGTCGTCGAATATCTCGACCAGATCCTTCCCGGGATGGACGGCGAGATCCGCAAGGAAGCGGGCAAGATCTTCAAGAAGCAGGGCTTCGACATCCGCACCTCGACCAAGGTGACGCGGGCCGAGAAGAGTGGTGAAGGCGTCGCCCTCACCGTGGAGCCGGCCCAGGGCGGAGAAGCCCAGACGATCGAGGCGGACGTGGTCCTGGTCTCGATCGGGCGGCGGCCGAACACCGACGGCCTCGACCTCGAGGCGGCCGGGATCGAGGTCAACAAGCGCGGCCAGATCGAGGTCGACCATGATTTCCGGACCGGAGTCGAGGGCGTCTACGCCATCGGCGACGTCACTCCCGGGCCGATGCTCGCCCACAAGGCGGAGGACGAGGGGATCGCGGTCGCCGAGATCCTCGCCGGCCAGATCGGCATCGTCAATCACGACGTCATTCCCGGAGTGGTCTACACCTTCCCGGAAATCGCCTCGGTCGGGAAGACCGAGGAAGAGCTCAAGGAGGCCGGCATCGAGTACAAGGCCGGCAAGTTCCCGATGCTCGCCAACAGCCGGGCCAAGACCAACCGGGAGACGGACGGCTTCGTCAAGGTGCTCGCCGACGCCCGAACCGACCGGGTGCTCGGGGTACACATCATCGCTTCGGTCGCGGGAACGATGATCGCCCAGGCGGCGCAGGCGATGGAGTTCGGAGCGACCAGCGAGGACATCGCCTATACCTGCCACGCGCACCCCACCCATTCGGAAGCGATGAAGGAAGCGGCGATGGCGGTGACGGGCAAGCCGATCCACGCCTGAGGGCAGGCTCAGTCATTGCGAGCGAAGCCAAGCAATCCAGTGCCGGGCTTGTCGCGTTCGCCCAATCGGATTGCTGCCTCCCGATGACCGGTTTCGCGACTTGACTGTGGGACGGCACAGGCCTTTCCTCCATTCCCCGACCGTAATGACGGAGCCAAGCCGTTGAGACTCGTTGCCGCCCTCCTGGCCAGTGCGCTCACCCTTTCGGCATGCGGCGCCAAGCCGCTCGAGTTGCCGGCGGATCCGGTGGACCGGGCCGCGACCTGCGGGGTCGTCGCCGCCGCTACCGCCCGGACGGCCGTGACCGACGTGAAGGCGCCGCTGCCGCTCGCGGCGCAAGGCAGGATCTTCCATTACGCGCTGCTCGCCTCGTCGGGCGGCGGCGAGTTCGAGCCCGAGACCGCCAACCGGGTCAACAAGCGCATGCGCGAGCTCGAGGCGGGCATAACCGGCGGCAAGTGGCAGGACCTCGGCCCCGCCTGCGACTCCGCCTTTCCCCTCGCCGCCAAGACCGAGGTGACGCTGCCCGAGGCCCGTCTCGATGCGCAGCTCGCCTGCGAGGAGCTGGCCGAGTTCACCAGCGTCGCGCTCGAGGGCGCCGAGAAGGATTTCGGCAACGAGCTCGCGGCGTACCGGCGAATGCGCACCGAGCTGAACGATGCGCTGGCTTCCGGACTCCGCGCCCGCGCCGGGGCGAACGTCGACGCGCAGCGCCGCGAACGGCGCCGGGCGCTCGCCGCGGCGGCCCGGCTCGGCTCGCCGATCGCTGTCCTCGACAAGTGCGCCGCGCGGTTCAACTGATCGTCATTCGGGCAAAAGCGGCTCGCCGCCGGTGACCGGCCCCGCCGCCTTGCTCGGTACGGCGCTGCCCTATCTGGACTGGGCGGGAGTGGCGGTCTTCGCCTGCTCGGGAGCCCTGGTCGCGGCGGCGAAGAAGCAGACTCTGGTCACTCTCATCTTCTTCGCGGTCGTCACCGGCGTCGGCGGCGGCACCGCGCGCGACCTTCTGATCGGGGCGCCGGTCTTCTGGGTGCATGAGAACGGAACCCTGATCATCTGCTTCGCCGCCGCGCTTGCCGTCTGGATCCTGCCGGGGGCGCTCTGGCAGGGCCGGGCGCTGCCCTGGCTCGACGCCGTCGGGATAGCCGCTTACGCCACCTACGGCGCCGCCAAGGGCCTCGCTTTCGGGCTGGCACCAATCCCCGCGGTGGCGATGGGCGTGCTTACGGCCTGCCTTGGCGGGATCATCAGGGACGTGCTCGCCGGAGAGCCGTCGATCCTGATGCGGCCGGAGCTCTATGTGACGGCCGCCGCCTTGTCGGCGGCGCTGATGGTGGGGCTTTTGCTGGCGGGCGTTCCGGCGGCGGTCGCCGGGCTCGCTGCGGCCTGTGCGGGCTTCGCGCTTCGGGCGGGGGCGATCCACTTCGGCTGGAAGCTTCCCGCCTACAGCCGAAAAGGCGGATAGCACCGACTGGAATCGTCACCCCGGACTTGATCCTGGGTCCACCTTTTTCACCTCGCTGCGGCGGAAGCGAAAGGTGGATGCCGGATCAAGTCCGGCATGACGAGGTGGGCCGCTTCCGTCCAAACAGGACAGACCGCCCGGTATCGGCCGGGAGCCTCGGCCCTCAGCTTCATGCGCCCAAGAGGCGCGCCAGCCAGGCCGGGAAGCCGAGCCTGGCCAATCGGCCGCGCGGAGCGCCGCCGTGGCCGGCGCACTCCAGGCAGCGGGCCTGGATCGCGGCGCCGCCGAGGAGCCGCTCGGCCTCGCCCACCGCGGCCAGCATCCTCAGCCGCGGCTTGGCGGCGAGACGGCTGAACGCGTCCGGCGAGGCTTCCTCCTCGCCGCCGTCGCCGGCCAGCGACATGAGCAGCTGATCGCCGAACCCGGGCTCCTTCTCGAGCCAGACCGCCTTGGCCTCGGCGGGGTCGAGCTTCGCCCGCCTTGCCGCCTCACGGACGGCGTCGTCGAGCCCGCCGAACGAATCGACGAGCCGGAGCTGGCGGGCGGTGCCGCCGTCCCAGATCCGGCCTTGTGCGATCCGGTCCACGTCCGCCACCGGCATCTTGCGGGCCGCGGAGACCAGGGCGAGGAATCGGCGGTAGGTGCCGTCGACGCCCATCTGAAGCAGCTGGTCGGCCTCTGGCGAGGGGCCGCGCAGGACGTCCGGCTCGCCCGACAAGGGCGTGGTCTTCACTCCGTCGGCGCCCAGCCCCAGCTTGGTCATCGCGCCTTCGAAGCTCGGCAGGACTCCGAACACGCCGATCGAGCCGGTGATGGTCGAGGGCTCGGCGAAGATCGAATCGCCCGCCATCGCCACCCAATAACCGCCCGAAGCGGCGACGCTGCCCATCGACGCGACGACGGGCAGGCCCTTCGCCTTGGCGGCGAGCACCGCCTGGCGGATCCGCTCGGACGCGAGGGCCGAGCCGCCGCCCGAATCGATCCGCACCACCAGCGCCTTGAGGTCGCGCTCGCGAAGGCCCTTCTCGAGCGCCCGCACGATCGTCTCGGCACCGGCGGTGCCGAGATCGGCCTCGCCGTCGACAATGTCTCCGGCCACCGTCACGATACCGATCTCGCCGCCTTCTTCGGCCGGATTGGCCTCCACCCAGCGGCGATAGTCGATCCTTCGGAAGCTGCCCGGCACTTCCTCGAAGCGGGTTCCGGCGATCTCGGCGACCCGGCGGTCGAACGCTTCGCGCTCGCCGACCCTGTCGACCATCCCGGCCTGAAGCGCGGCGCGCGCCATGTCTCCGCCGGCGGCGGTGATCCGCGCCGGAAGCTGTGCGACATAAGGGGCGAGCTGCGCCTTGGGCCGCGCCCGGCGCACCTCCTGCTGCCAGCTTTCCCACATCGATCCGTAGACCGCGGTCAGCGCCTGCCGGGCCTCGGGCGACATGTCGGTCCGGGTGAGCGGCTCGGTCGCCGCCTTGTAGGTGCCGGCGCGATAGACGTTGGCCGTTACACCCAGCTTGTCGAGCAATCCCTTCATGTAGAGATTGGCCCCGCCCGGGCCGGTGACCAGCACTCCGCCCATCGGGTTCAGCCAGACCTCGGTGGCATGGGCGGCCAGCAGGTAGCTGTCGTCGTCATAGGCGGTGGCGTAGGCGAGGATGGGCTTGTTGGCCTTTCTCACCGTGTCGAGCGCCTCCCCGACCGAGGACAAGGTCGCCTGGCCGCCGCCCGAGAAGATGTCGAGATCGAGCGCGACCGCCTTCACCCGATCGTCCGTCGCCGCCGCCTCCAGCGCGCGGATCACGTCGCGGAGCCGGTATTCGCGCGGGCCGCCGCCGCTGAACACTTCGCTGGCGCTGGCCTGCGCGGGCTGCTCCACGATCGGGCCGTCGAGCTGAAGGAGCAGCGCTCCGCGGTCGCCCGCGCCGAGCGTCGGCCGAGCCGTCATAACGGAGTAGAGCAGGGCGAAGAAGAGGATCATGAACAGGAGCACGAGCCCGTCCTTGATCCCGACGAGAAGCTTCCAGACCTTGCCCGCGAACTTCATCGTCTTGCTCTCCGTTACCTGCGCTATCGGCTAGACCAGCGGCGTGCCGGTGTAAATTCCTCGCCGACCAAGCGACGAACGACATCCCGGCAAGGCCGGGATCCATGAACACGGCCCTGGTCAACGTACCGTCATCCCGGCGGAAGCCGGGACCCCAGGCCGAATAGGCTCGGCGGGCTCTCCCCGAGGTCCCGGCTTTCGCCGGATGACGGAAGCGTAATTCCGACTGCCACCCCCCTTGACCCGCGATGAACAGGCCCTAGATGAGCGGTGCTGGCACTCGCGAGGGGCGAGTGCTAACAATTTCAACGATACGGCTGTGGCGCCCCAATGGGGGCAGCGGCCGCGATAGCGAAGAGGTGACGTGCATGAATTTTCGTCCGCTCCATGACCGAGTGCTCGTCCGCCGCCTGGAGGCCGAGGAAAAGACGGCCGGCGGCATCATCATCCCCGACACCGCCAAGGAAAAGCCGCAGGAAGGCGAGGTCGTCTCCGTCGGCTCCGGAACTCGCGGCGAGGACGGAACCGTCACTCCGCTCGACGTCAAGGCCGGCGACAAGATCCTGTTCGGCAAATGGTCCGGCACCGAGGTCAAGCTCGGCGGCGAGGACCTGCTGATCATGAAGGAAAGCGACATTCTGGGGATCGTGGGCGACGCCGGCGGCAGCTGAGCTTCACCCGTCATCCCGGGAGGGACCCCATCAAAGTACTACTTTGATGGGAACCCGAAAGCCGGGACCCCAGGTCGATTTAGGCACAACAACTCAACGAGACCCCGGCTTTCGCCGGGGTGACGAAAGGAACTCAACATGGCAGCGAAAGACGTTCGCTTCTCCCGCGACGCCCGCGAGCGCATCATGCGCGGCGTCGATATCCTCGCCGACGCGGTGAAGGTCACCCTCGGCCCCAAGGGCCGCAACGTGGTCCTCGACAAGAGCTTCGGCAGCCCGCGCATCACCAAGGACGGAGTCACCGTCGCCAAGGAGATCGAGCTGAAGGACAAGTTCGAGAACATGGGCGCGCAGATGCTGCGTGAAGTGGCCTCGAAGACCAACGACCTCGCCGGCGACGGCACCACCACCGCCACCGTTCTCGCCCAGTCGATCGTTCGCGAGGGCATGAAGTCGGTCGCCGCCGGAATGAACCCGATGGACCTGAAGCGCGGCATCGACCTCGCCGTCACCCGCGTGGTCGAGGACCTCAAGGCCCGCTCCAAGCCGGTTTCGGGCTCCAACGAGATCGCCCAGGTCGGGATCATCTCCGCCAACGGGGACACCGTCGTCGGCGAGAAGATCGCCGAGGCGATGGACAAGGTCGGCAAGGAAGGCGTGATCACCGTCGAGGAGGCCAAGGGCCTCGAGTTCGAGCTCGACGTCGTCGAAGGCATGCAGTTCGACCGCGGCTACCTCTCGCCCTATTTCATCACCAACCCCGAGAAGATGCAGGTCGAGCTTTCCGACCCCTACATCCTCATCCACGAGAAGAAGCTCTCCAACCTGCAGGCGATGCTTCCGATCCTGGAAGCGGTGGTCCAGTCGGGCCGTCCGCTCCTCATCATCGCCGAGGACATCGAGGGCGAGGCCCTGGCCACGCTCGTCGTCAACAAGCTTCGCGGCGGCCTCAAGGTCGCGGCCGTCAAGGCGCCGGGCTTCGGCGATCGCCGCAAGGCGATGCTCGAGGACATCGCGATCCTGACCAACGGCGAGATGATCAGCGAGGATCTCGGCATCAAGCTCGAGAACGTCACGGTCGCCATGCTCGGCCAGGCCAAGCGCGTCACCATCGACAAGGACAACACGACCATCGTCGACGGCGCCGGCGAGGGCGACCGGATCAAGGCCCGCGTCGAGGCGATCCGTTCGCAGATCGAGAACACCACCAGCGACTATGACAAGGAGAAGCTCCAGGAGCGTCTCGCCAAGCTCGCCGGCGGCGTTGCCGTGATCAAGGTCGGCGGTTCGTCGGAGATCGAGGTCAAGGAGCGTAAGGATCGCGTCGACGACGCCCTCCACGCCACCCGCGCGGCGGTCGAGGAAGGGATCGTCCCCGGCGGCGGAACCGCTCTCCTCTACGCCACGAAGGCGCTTCAGGACATGAAGGGCGCCAACGACGACCAGACCCGCGGCATCGACATCGTCCGCCGCGCGCTCCAGTCGCCGATCCGCCAGATCGCCGAGAATGCGGGCCATGACGGCGCCGTCGTCGCCGGCAAGCTGATCGACGGCGAGGACCAGACGATGGGCTTCAACGCCCAGACCGAGGTCTACGAGAACCTTGTCGCGGCCGGCGTGATCGACCCGACCAAGGTCGTCCGCACCGCCCTCCAGGACGCGGCTTCGGTCGCCGGTCTCCTCATCACCACCGAAGCGGCGGTGAGCGAGGCTCCGGAAGACAAGCCGGCCGGCGGCGGCGGAATGCCGGGCGGCGGAATGGGCGGAATGGGCGGAATGGACTTTTAAGTCCAGGCACCCGAGGCTGAAATGAAGAAGGGCCGGGGAGGCGACTCCCCGGCCCTTTTTTTAATCCTCCCCGAGATTTCTCGGGGAAGGGGACCGCGCGAAGCCTGGTGGAGGGGTTTACCAAAGCATCGTGCATTAATCCTGCACCATCTCGTCATGCCGGGGTTGACCCGGCATCCAACTTCCTTTCCGCGACGGCCAGGCAGAAAGGTGGATCCGGGGTCAAGCCGGGATGACGATTCAGGTTTAGCGCAGGCCGCTCCAACTCCGAAGAACCCCTCCACCGCGCTTCGCGCGGTCCCCCTCCCCGACAAATGTCGGGGAGGATTTTTCTACATCCCGTTCGCCGCCATCCCGTTGGCCGCCGCGTCGCCGCCCACGGGGAGCTCACCGGTCTCCGCCGCGGCCTCGCCGTTGCCGAGCGCCGGGTCTTCCGCGACCATGCTGTCGGGGGAGACGTCGAGCACTTCGGAGATGTTGTTGAGCGACTCGTTCTCGGTCGCGGTGGGGCTTCCGTCATCCTCGCGGCCGCAGGCGGCGAGGAGCGAGGCGCAGGCAAGCAGCGCGGCCATGGCAGCATGTCTCTTCATCGATGATCTCCCGGATTGATTGAGGCCAGCTTGCCGCAGGCGGAGGCAAATAAAAAGGGCCGCGTGCCGTTCGGCACGCGACCCTCTCATTTCCGGCCTGGGCCTTCGACTTAGTCGACGGCGTTGGTCACGGTGTTGGCGGCGTCGACGGTGGCATTGCCGACGGCGCTGGCGCCGTTGGCGACGGCCGAGCCGGCGCTGTCGAGCGCGTTGTCGGTGGCGCTGACGGCGGCGGCGCCGTTGGCGTCGACGTCGACGGCGGCGCCGTTGACGTCGTCACCGGCGTTGACTTCGGTGGCGTTGACGTCGGTGGCGTTGTTGCCGTGATCGGTGCCGGACTGGCCGCAGGCGGCGACGCCGAGCGACAGGACGGTGGCGGCGGTGAGGACGATCTTCTTCATAACATTCTCTCCTTGGAGAATAAGGGCTTACCGGGCGAGGTCCGGACACGGGCAAGCCCGTGCCGGCTTCCGGCGGTACCGGAGGTATCGGAGGCGCGGCGATATGTCTACTAGTTTGGTAAGCAATTGCGCCGAACCGAAATTCCAGTCTGGAGAGGTCGTTACGGAGAGTCAACGTCTCTGTCCTGTTCCACGGGGATCGGCGAGTTGCCACCGCCGTCATTCCGGCGAAGGCCGGCATCCATGAACACCGTCGGTGGACGCTCTTCGCAAGCCGTGTTCACGGATCCCGGATCAAGTCCGGCATGACGAGCACACAGCACGCTTGACCGGCATATAAAGATATCTTTATATCCTTATTCCCATGTTTCCGACCGCACCCGCCGCCGCCGAAATCTTCCGTTCGCTCGGCGATCCGACGAGGCTTCGAATCGTCGCGCTGCTTCGGGCGATGGAGCTTTCGGTCGGCGAGCTCGCGCAGGTGCTGGGCCAGAGCCAGCCGAGGGTCTCGAGGCATGTCAGGATCCTCATCGAGGCGGGCCTCGCGGAACGGCGCAAGGAGGGGAGCTGGGTGTTCCTCAGCCTCGCCGAGGCCGCCCGCGTCGAGCCGCTGTTCGCGGCGCTGGAGCGCTGGGCCGAGCTTGACGGCGAGGACCCCTGGGCGGCCGCCGACGCCGCCCGCCTCGCCGCCGTGCGGGCCGACCGCGCCGCCGCGGCCGAGCGCTATTTCGCCGCCCATGCCGGCGACTGGGACGAGATCCGCTCGCTCCACATCGCCGAGAGCGAGGTCGAGGCGGCGTGCCGCCGCGCTCTCGGCGCCGGAGAGGGGGCCGGAGAGGGGGGACGCCCGGTCGGCCGGCTGGTCGACATCGGCACCGGCACCGGCCGGATGCTGGAGCTTTTCGGCCCGAGCGCCGAGCGCGCCCTGGGCGTCGACCGCTCTCCCGAGATGCTCCGCCTCGCCCGGGTGAAGCTCGCCCAGGCGGGGCTCGCCGGCGCCGAGCTTCGCCAGGGCGACATGTACGCCCTGCCGCTCGCGGCCGGCTCGGCCGACACCGTGATCCTCCACCAGGTGCTCCATTACGCGCAGCAGCCCGGAGCGGCGGTGGCGGAGGCGGCGCGGCTGCTCGCGCCCGGCGGGCGGCTTCTGATCGTCGACTTCGCGCCGCATGAGCGCGAGGAGCTGCGGACCCGGGACGCTCATCTCCGTCTCGGCTTCGCCGACGACGTCATGCTCAGATATCTCGATTCCGCCGGCCTTCGCGGCCGGGTGGTGGAGCATCTCGAGGGCGGCGAGCTGACCGTCACCCTCTGGGAAGGCGAGCGCCCGCAGGAAAAGCTGAAGGTGGTGGCATGAACCCCGGAGTCCCCGACATCGCCGGCTGGCGCGAGCCGCTCTTCGCCGACGTCGCCGGCGACATCGGCGTCAGCTTCGAATTCTTCCCGCCGAAGACGGAGCGGATGGAGGAGACGCTCTGGGATTCGGTCAAGACCCTGGAGCCGCTCGCTCCGCGCTTCGTCTCCGTCACCTACGGCGCCGGCGGCTCGACCCGCGAGCGGACCCACAACACCGTCGTCCGCATCGCGCAGGAGACGTCGCTGGCCGCCGCCGCCCACCTGACCTGCGTCGAGGCGAGCCGCAGCGAGATAGACGAGGTCGCCCTGGGCTATTGGCAGGCGGGGATCCGCCACGTCGTCGCCCTTCGCGGCGATCCGCCCGAGCCCGGCAAGGGCTTCCAAGCGCGCTCCGACGGCTATGCCAACGCCGCCGCCCTCGTCGCCGGCCTGAAGCGGGTGGCGCCCTTCGAGATCTCCGTCGCGGCCTACCCGGAAGTCCATCCGGATTCGGGCAGCCGGGCGGCCGATCTCGACAATCTCAAGCGCAAGATCGACGCCGGCGCCGACCGCGCGATCACCCAGTTCTTCTTCTCGCCCGAAAGCTTCTTCCGCTTCCGCGACGAGGCGGCGGCGGCGGGGATCGACGCCGAGCTGGTGCCGGGCATCCTGCCCGTCTCCAACGTCGCCCAGACGCGCAAGTTCGCGGCGATGTGCGGCGCGGCGATCCCGGCGTGGATGGACAAGTTGTTCGAGGGGCTGGACGACCTTCCCGCCGCCCGGCAGCTCGTCGCCGCCACTGTCGCCGCCGAGCTTTGCGGCCAGCTTTATTCCGGCGGAGTCCGCCAGTTCCACTTCTACACGCTCAATCGCGCCGAGCTCGCTTATGCGATCTGCCATCTGCTCGGCCTTCGACCGAAGGATCGCCATGAACGTCGCACAGCAGCTTAGGGCCGAAGCGGCCAAGCGCATCCTGATCAAGGACGGCGCCTACGGGACGCAGGTGCAGAACCGGCGGCTGAGGGAGGCCGATTATGCCGGAAGCCTTGGGCTGCCGCGCGACCAGAAGGGCAATAACGACCTCCTCAACCTCACCCAGCCCGATCTGGTCGGCGAGATCTGCCAGAGCTTCGCCGACTCCGGCGCCGAATTGCTCGCCACCAACAGCTTCAACGCCAACCGGATCAGCCAGGCCGATTACGGGGCCGAGGATCTGGTCCGGGAGATCAATGTCGCCGCCGCGCGGATCATCGCCGAGGTCGCCGACCGCGAGGCGCAGAAGGACGGCCGCAAGCGCTGGACCGTCGGCGCGCTCGGCCCGACCAACAAGACCCTGTCGCTGTCGCCCAACGTCAACGATCCGGGCTTCCGGGAGATCGACTTCGACACCCTCTCCGACGTCTATGTCGAGCAGATCGAGGGGCTGGTCGAGGGCGGCGCCGAGATCGTCCTCATCGAGACCGTGTTCGACACCCTGAACGCCAAGGCGGCCGTCCATGCCGCCCAGCGGGTCGACCGCGGCCTTCCGATCATGCTTTCGATGACCATCACCGACCTTTCCGGGCGCAATCTCTCGGGCCATTCGATCGAGGCCTTCTGGGCGAGCGTCCGCCACGCCCGGCCGCTCTCCATCGGCCTCAACTGCTCGTTCGGCGCCGCCCAGCTCCGCTCCCACGTCGCCGCCCTCTCCGCCATCGCCGACACCTTGATCATGGCCTATCCCAATGCCGGCCTGCCCAACGATCTCGGCGAATATGACGAGGGGCCGGCGGAGACCGCCGCCCAGGTGCGCGAATGGTGCGAGCAGGGCATCGTCAACATCGTCGGCGGCTGCTGCGGGACGACCCCGGCCCATATCGGAGCGATCGCCGAGGCGGCGAAGGGCTTCGAGCCTCGCAGGATCGCGGAGCCGACGCGGCGGACCGTGCTGGCGGGCATCGAACCGATGGTCCTCGCGGCGTAACCCCAGGTCGTCACCCCGGACTTGATCCGGGGTCCACCTTCTTCCTTCAGGAGAAAGGGAAGGTGGATGCCGGATCAAGTCCGGCATGACGGGAAATCATAAAATCGAGTAAAATCATGGCCACCGCACCACTGCCTGAAACCACGACCGCCGCCTCCTCCACCTTCGTCAACATCGGCGAGCGGACCAACGTCACCGGCTCCGCCCGCTTCAAGAAGCTGGTCATGGCGGGCGATTATGCCGCCGCGGTCGAGGTCGCGCGCCAGCAGGTGGAGAACGGCGCCCAGGTCATCGACGTCAACATGGACGAGGGCCTGCTCGACGCCGAATATGCGATGACCACCTTCCTCAAGCTGATCGCCGCCGAGCCCGACATCGCCCGGGTGCCGGTGATGATCGACAGCTCCAAATGGACCGTGATCGAAGCCGGCCTCAAATGCGTCTCGGGCAAGCCGATCGTCAATTCGATCAGCATGAAGGAAGGCGAGGAGGAGTTCCTCGCCCACGCCCGCAAGGTCCGCGACTATGGCGCCGCCGTCGTCGTCATGGCCTTCGACGAGGTCGGCCAGGCCGACACGAAGGAGCGCAAGGTCGAGATTTGCGAGCGGGCCTACAAGCTTCTCGTCGCCGAAGGCTTCCCGCCCGAGGACATCATCTTCGATCCCAACATCTTCGCCATCGCCACCGGAATCGAGGAGCATCGCCGCTACGCCCTCGACTTCATCGAGGCCTGCCGCGAGATCAAGGCGCGCTGCCCGCACGTCCACATCTCCGGCGGGCTCTCCAACCTCAGCTTCTCCTTCCGCGGCAACGAGCCGGTGCGAAGGGCGATGCACTCCATCTTCCTCTACCATTGCATCCCGGCGGGCCTCGACATGGCGATCGTCAACGCCGGCCAGCTCGACGTCTACGACACGATCGATCCGGAGCTTCGCGAGGCCTGCGAGGACGTCATCCTCGACCGCCGCCCGAAGGACGGCGGGGACGCGACCGAGCGGCTGGTGACCCTGGCCGAGAAGTTCCTCGGCTCCGATCCGGTGCGCGAGAAGGCCGAGGCCGAATGGCGCGGCTGGGAGGTCGGCAAGAGGCTCGAGCACGCCCTCGTCAAGGGCATCGACGCCCATGTCGTCGCCGACACCGAGGAAGCGCGCCAATTGGCCGAGCGCCCGATCCACGTCATCGAGGGCCCGCTGATGGACGGGATGAACGTCGTCGGCGACCTGTTCGGATCGGGCAAGATGTTCCTTCCGCAGGTCGTCAAGTCGGCGCGGGTGATGAAGAAGGCCGTCGCCCACCTCATCCCCTATATCGAGGCCGAGAAGGAGAAGACCGGAGCCACCGCCGGCAAGGGCCGGATCGTCATGGCCACCGTCAAGGGCGACGTCCACGACATCGGCAAGAACATCGTCGGGGTGGTCCTCCAGTGCAACGGCTTCGAAGTGATCGATCTGGGCGTGATGGTGCCCTGGGCCGACATCCTCAAGGCGGCGAACGAGAACAATGCCGACATGATCGGCCTCTCCGGGCTCATCACTCCGTCGCTCGACGAGATGGTGACGGTCGCGGCCGAGATGCAGCGCGCGGGAATGGCCCTTCCGCTCCTGATCGGCGGAGCGACCACCAGCAAGGTGCACACCGCGCTGCGCATCGACCAGGCCTATGACGGCCCGGTGATCCACGTCCTCGACGCCAGCCGGGCGGTCGGAGTCGCCTCATCGCTCGTCTCGGAGACCCAGGCGGAGCCGCTGATCGCCAAGACCGCGGAGGATTATGAGCAGGTACGCCAGACCCGGGCCGGCCGTACCCACAGCGACCTCGCGCCGATCGCGGAAGCCCGCGCCAATGCCTTGGCGTTCGATCCGTCGGGCAAGGCCCCGCCGCCCCGCCGGCCCGGCCTCCACCAGTTCGGCGAGTGGCCGCTGCGCGATCTTCGCGCCTCGATCGACTGGACGCCTTTCTTCCGCGCCTGGGAGCTGGCCGGAAACTATCCCGCCATCCTCGCCGATCCGATCGTCGGCGAAAGCGCCACGAGCCTGTTCAGCGACGCCAACGCCATGCTCGACAGGATGATCGCGGAGCATTGGGTGACCCCGCGCGGCACCGTCGGCCTGTGGCGCTGCCGGCGCGAGGGCGACGACGTCCTCGTGCTGGCCTCGAACGAGGAGACCCGGATCCCCTTCCTGCGCCAGCAGGTGAAGAAGAGGGAAGGGCGGGCCAACATGTGCCTCGCCGATTTCGTCTCGCCGGACGGGGAGGACTGGATCGGCGGCTTCGCGGTCGGAATCCACGGGCTCGAGCCGCACCTCGCCCGCTTCAAGGCGCAGAACGACGATTATTCGGACATCCTCCTCAAGGCGCTTGCGGATCGCCTCGCCGAGGCCTTCGCCGAGGTTCTCCACGCCCACGTCCGCAACAGCGTCTGGGGCTATGCCGAGGAGCATCTCACCAACCAGCAGCTGATCCGCGAGACCTATACCGGCATCCGCCCCGCGCCCGGCTATCCGGCCTGCCCGGATCACAGCCTCAAGCCCGTCCTCTTCGAGATGCTCGGCGGCGATCCGGCCGGAGTGACGCTCACCGAAAGCATGGCGATGCTCCCCACCTCCGCCGTCTCTGGCTTCTACTTCGCCCACCGCGACAGCCAGTATTTCGGAGTGGCGAGGATCGGCCGCGACCAGCTCGAGGATTATGCCGGGCGGCGGGGCATGTCGGTGGAGGAAGCGGAGCGCTGGCTGAGGCCGAACCTGGACTGACGTGGGCGGCCCCGTGCCTGCTATCTGACGAAAATTGCTATGATCGAAACGAATAGCGCAGCTATGCCGGAGATCTGCGACGCTCGGCACACCATCTCCCAGATCAGATCCGCAGGTGGGTCAGGAGCATCTGCCAGCGCCAACATGGCAACGACGTAGGCTCGCGCCTCAGCTTTTTCGGCGTTGGATATTTCCAGTGTATCGATAGACTGTTCGACAGCGCGCAAGCTGTCCGAAAGAAGCACAGAGTTGATAATCGTTATGGGTCTACCTGTCCACGCAGAGCTTGGAATTGGCTGACTTTCGTTTCGAGGTTCCGATTGCGGGATTAAAAGATCGTGTTCGCTTTCTGGCGTAGCATGTTCTTTCATCGGATCGTTATCGGATGCTTCCGGGATGCGACTGATGTAATCTCTGAGTTCCGCGAAAGGTAGGCGAGCCAGCTGTACTCCTGCGGCGGTAAGCCTGATAACAAATGGATCATTGTCTATTGAGTCGACGATCTCCACGTAGCCTTTTTCGGCCGCAATACGCACAAAGTGGTTGATCCAGTAGCGCGACGAAGAGGTGTTGGTGATATTCGCTAGCTCCCATAGTGGCCAGACGTCCATAGGATCTTCTTGCATACCCAAAAAGTTCAGAGCACGCGCGCCAAACTCCACTACTGGAAAGCTCAAGGGCATAAGGCCATGCTCGCTTCATTGTAATAGGAGGTCATAATCATTTCAGATCTTACACCAGCCGAAAACAGGCAGGAAGCCGGATGGCGGCTGCGGCGGATCTGACCGACGGTCATCCAAATGCGACCGGGGATGTATGGGCACGAGCGCACCAGGTCCGTCAGTAATGTTCCTGCATTCCGGCCTCTGCCGAATTACGGGATCTGCATGACCAAGCGTTTTGGTCCTCCTGAACTTGTTTCTGAATCCAGTTTTCCGCCTTCCGGGCGGGTGGCCAGCTTGACCCTGAACCAAGTTGGCACTTATCCCCTTGCGCCAAGGAAAACGGTATGGCATACAATGGGTATGAGCAAGCCCAAAGCCATCACCCTTCGCCAGTTTCAAGAGCGGTTTCCGACCGACGAACTGTGTCTCGACCACCTGATGCGGACCCGCTTCGGCATTGAGCATGACTGCGACAAGTGCGGGCGCATGGCCAAGTTTCACCGGGTCACGAACCGCCGCTCCTACGCCTGCCATTGGTGCGGCCATCAGGTTTTCCCGACTGCCGGAACGCCTTTCGAGGCCACGCGGACTCCGCTTCGCGACTGGTATTTCGTAATGTTCATGTTCTGCACGACGCGGAATGGGGTGGCGGCCAAAAAGGTCGAGCGTGACTTGGGCGTCACCTACAAGACGGCTTGGCGCATGTGCCACAAAATCCGGGAATACATGGCCTCGCTCGACAGCGACGATCCCCTGGGCGGCCCCGGCTCCATTGTCGAGATTGACGAGACGCTTATCGGCGGCTCCGTCTCCGGCATGGGGAGCGGCTACAAGGGCAACAAGACTTGCGTTGTCGGGATGCTGGAACGCGGCGGCGAGCTGGTCACCCGCGTTGCCGGTCGCCGCACGAAGGAAGCCATGCAGGGGCATATCCTCTCCCACGTCCTCCCCGGCTCCACGCTCCATACCGACGAATTTGGCGGCTATAAGGACATTGACCGGAGCGGCTATCAGCACGTCACCGTCAACCACGCTCGCGGCGAATATGCGCGGCCCGATGGGGCGGGCGTCAACCAGATCGAAGGCTTCTGGGCTTGCTTGAAGCGGGGGATCAACGGGACCCATATTCACGTCAGCGGAAAGCACCTGCCGAAGTACCTTGGCGAGTTCGAATATCGCTGGAACATGCGCGCCGTGCCGCACCTGATGCTCGACCGGCTGCTCTACTCTTTCAGCCGCTGAAAACTTGGGGACCGGAGCCCCTGTGTCATCCACCTCTGCTCCGGTCCCCGCCCCCGCCGGAAGCCATGGCGGGGGCACCTGACCTAGCGAGGGGTGCCGGGCCAGATTCGGAGCGCGGCGAAAAGCGAGACGAGGAACATCGCCCATGACAGGGCGACTAGCGCCAGTTCGGATCGTGAAGGCTTGTGCGGCATGCCCGGTCCCCATCGTCGCCGCCCCACCCAGCCACGAGCCGGGCGGTTGGATGCGCGAGGACACAGGGAACCGCGCCCTGCTTCTTCCCCTTTCGGGTATTTTATCCGCAGGCCACCCGACCGAAGCCGGAGCCTGTGTCCACGCGCCCGAAGGCGGGCGCTCCCTCACATCCACGATCAGGAACGCGGGCCGGGCTTACGCCGCCTGTCGCCTTCCGGCAAGCCTGCGCTTTGCTGCTTCTCGCCGCCTTCCTTGGGGGCCGGGGGCGGGCCGGAAACCATCGCCTTAAGCAGCTTGTCGAAGCGTTTCATCGGATCGTCAGTCATCTTGCACCTCTGGCGGCGGCAATGCCGGCGGGTTCTCGTCGTCCAGTTCTTTCAGTTCTGCTAGGCTAAGTACGGGCTTTTTGGAGGGCCGAACAAATGCGGCGCTAAGCATGTATTGGTCCACAGACTTACGCTCGACGTGGAAATTCCGGGACGTGATGCAGAGCGTTTTATAATCGTGCCCGGCATTATGGTTCGGGAAGATGTTGTAATCCTCCACGCCCCAATCTTGCTTGTATTCGCTAGGAGGGGTGTTGAGGATAACGCGCTCAATCGTGCCTTCCCTCCACTCCTCAGCCAGCCGCGCCCATGCCTCCACAGCCTTGTGCCACGGCCCGGCTTTTGCCTCCCACTCCGCCCAGTCGCCGAGCGGCTCGCCCCTTGACGGAGCGGTTAGCTTGTCCCCGACTTTCGTAAGGTCATATGCCATATCTAGCAGCCGTTCGCGGGCGTAGATGGCCGCGAAGCCTCGATCCACGCCTTTGAAGCCGAGCCGAATTTCGCGGCGCAAATTGCCTACCCAGGTCTCCATTCTCTGAATGAATAGCTTCTGGGCTTGCTCCGCCTCGACTTGCGCCGTGGAGACGTTATGATTGGTGCCCTCGGCATAATCCCTAACCCGGTCCATCGCCGCGACTACCGAGTTGATCCTTTCATGGCTCGCTTCCGCTGCTCTCTTCGCGTCGGCAGCGCCCTTTTCCAGCTTCTCTAGCCTCTCGCCAAACAGCTCAATTGTCAGGTCCAGCTTGCCCTCGACCTGTTCTGTTTTTTTATGCGTCTCCATGCCGCCCATGTGCAGCAAGTTTGCTAAATTGCTCGCCTCTACAATATCGGCTCGCAGCGCGGTGTCGTCGTAGGACGAGCCGGGCGAGCGCCGCCAAGGCCTCTGGAGCATGATTACCCATGCTATGAACGCCAAGAAAATCGTAACCGGGCTAGAGACTGCCCAAGCCATAAATGACGAGGCGGCAGGCCACGCCGCTGCGACTTGATTTGTTGCAACCCCGGCAATGGCGAGGATGCCGAAAACCACCCAAAAGGCGATGCGCCATTCTTTTGGATAGGTGGGCTTGAACGCTTCAACGGCCATGGCAGCCGCCATAGCGAGCGCTAACACTTGGAATGCAGCGAGCGGGTTCATATGGTGCGGTTCCCTGCGACGAGGGACGCTCTATACCACGAATAGACCTCCTTGGCGCAAGGGGATAAGTGCCAACCAAGTTCAGGGTGGCGATCGCGCCTGCTATAGCCCCCTCGTGATTCGGCTCCTCATTCTCCTCCTGCTCCTGCTATGCGCCGTTCCGGCGCAAGCCCAGCTCGCGCCGGGCCAGAAGGCGATGTCGGTCCGGCTCGTGCCCGAAGCCTCGACCCCCGCCCCCGGCTCGAAGGTCACTCTCGCCCTCGTCATGTCCCCCCGTCCGGGCTGGCACGGCTACTGGCAGAATCCCGGGGATGCGGGCGTCGGCGCCCGGATCGCCTGGCGCCTGCCCAAGGGCGCCGCGGCCGGGCCGATCCGCTATCCGGTGCCCGAGCGCCTGATCATCCAGGGGCTGATGAACTACGTTTTCGAAGGGGAGCATGCCCTTCTCGTCGATCTCCAGCTGCCGCCGGGGCTTGCTCCCGGAACGAAGCTGCCGGTGCGCGGAAAGGTCGATTATCTGGTCTGCACCGACCGCATCTGCGTCCCGGAATCGGCGCAGGTCGCCGCCGATCTCGAAGTGGGGGAGGGGCGAACGGCGAGCGCGGCCGGCTTCGACCGCTACCGCCAGGCGCTGCCCAGGCCGCTTCCCGAGACGGGCCGGTTCGAGCGCCGCGGCGGCCTGCTCAGGATGGCCGTCCCGCTCCCCGCCGGAGTCGCGCTCGACGATCCCTATTTCTACCCGGTGACGGAGCAGGCGCTGGTCTATTCGGCGCCGCAGTCGGTGTCCCGGCGCGGCGACCGGCTGATCGTCGAGACCCGCGCCGGGGACGGCGACCCGGCCGTTCTCGAAGGCGTGCTCAAGCTCGCGGCGGGGCAGGGGCTGTCGGTGCGCGCGCTGCCGGGCGAAGTGGGCCCGGCCGGAACCCCGGTCGGATCGGCCGCCGCGGCGGGAAGCGGCGATCGCGGGACCGTCCTGCTCGCGCTCGCCGGGGCGATACTCGGCGGCCTGCTGCTCAACATCATGCCCTGCGTCTTCCCGATCCTGAGCCTCAAGGCGCTGAGCCTGGCCCGGGCCGGCGGGGAGGAGCGGGCGGTGCGGCGCGAGGCGCTGGCCTACACGGCCGGAGCCGTTCTCGCCTGCCTGGCGCTCGGCGCGCTGCTCCTGGCGGTGCGGGCGGGCGGAGCCTCGGTCGGCTGGGCCTTCCAGCTGCAGGATCCGCGCGTGATCCTGTTCCTGCTCCTGCTCGTCACCGCAATCGCCCTCAACCTCGCCGGCCTGTTCGAGCTGCCCTCGCTCGGCGGGCGGCTTGGAAGCGGGAGTAGCGGCGCCTTCGCCACCGGCGCGCTCGCCGCTTTCATCGCGACGCCCTGCACCGGCCCCTTCATGGGCGCCGCGCTGGGCGCCGCTCTGATCCTGCCGGCGGCGGCGGCGCTGGCGGTCTTCGCCGGGCTGGGCTTCGGGCTTGCCTTGCCCTTCCTCCTGCTGGGTTACGTTCCGGCCCTGCGTCGACGGCTGCCCAGGCCCGGCGCGTGGATGGCCCGCTTCCGCCGCATCCTGGCGGCGCCGATGGCCCTCACCGCGCTTGGGCTCGCCTGGATATTGGAGCGGCAGACCGGCGCTTCCGGCCTGGCGGTGGGGGTGGCGGGCGCGGGCGCGTTGGGACTGATGCTGTGGTGGGCGGGCCGTCGGCACGGCTGGCTGCCGCTCGCTCCGGCCGTGCTTGCGGCGGGCGTTGCGGTCGCCTTCCTTCCCGCTCCGTCGGACCCGGCGCAGGCCCGCACCGGAGGCGCCCTCGCCGCCGAGCCCTTCAGCGAGGCCAGGCTGGCGCGGCTGCGCGGCGAGGGCCGGCCGGTCTTCGTCTATTTCACCGCCGACTGGTGCCTCACCTGCAAGGTCAACGAGGCGGCGGTGCTGGACCGGCGCGAGGTCGCCGCGGCGTTCGCTGGGAAGAAGGCGGCGGTGCTGGTCGGCGACTGGACCCGGGGCGACGCGGCGATCGGGCGCTTCCTCGAGAAGCAGGGGCGGTCCGGCGTGCCGCTCTATCTGTGGTACGCGCCGGGCCGGGAGGCGGAGGTGCTTCCGCAGATCCTGACGGTGGGAAGGGTGAAGGGGCTGGCCTCCTAAATCCTCCCCTGCATTTGCAGGGGAGGGGGACCATGCGAAGCATTGTGGAGGGGCCTTTCTGACTGCGAAGAACCCCTCCACCGCGCTTCGCGTGGTCCCCCTCCCCGCGAAATCGCGGGGAGGATTTAGGCTGGATCGACATTCAGCGGTCCGCTTTCGTCTCCTCTCCCGCTTTTCGCGGGAGAGGAGGGGCCCACCGCGAAGCGGTGGGAGGTGAGGGTCTTGCCGGGTCAGTGCTGCAGACCCTCACCTCCCAAGCTTCCCTTGGGCCCCTCCTCCCCCGTGAAGGACGGGAGAGGGGATGTGCGCCTCCAGCATCCGCTGAATGTCGATTCAGCCTAGATCAGTTCGGCCAGACCTTCTTCCCCGCGATCCACGTCTCGACGACCTTGGTCTCGCGCAGCTGGCGGGGCGTGGGCACGTCGAAGATGTCGCGGTCGACGAGGATGAAATCGGCCCAGCGGCCTTTCTCCAGAGTTCCGATCCGGTCCTCGGCGAAACCGGCATAGGCCGCGCCGCGGGTGAAGGCGTCGAGCGCCTGCTGGAGGGATACGCGCTGCTCCGGCAGCCAGCCCCCCTGGGGCTGGCCGGACGGATCCTGGCGGCTGATCGCGGCGGCGAGGCCGGGGAAGGGGTTGGGCGATTCCACGGGGAAATCGGAGCCGAAGGCGAGCGGCGAGCGGTTGTCGATCATGCTCCGCCAGGCATAGGCGCCGCCGAGCCGTTCGAGGCCCATCCGGGCTTCCGCCATCCGCCAGTCGCTGGTCTCGTGGACGGGCTGCATGGAGGCGATGATCCCGTTGCGGCCGAAGCGGGCGAGATCGGCCGGGTCGACGATCTGGGCGTGCTCGATCCGCCAGCGCCGGTCGCCCTTGTAGGTGTTGGCGAGCTCCTCGATCGCTCCCAGGAGCTGGGCGTTGGCGGCGTCGCCGATGGCGTGGACCGCGAGCTGGAACCGGTCCATCGCGCCCCGACTCATCAGGTTGAGCAATTCGGTCTCGGTGACGAAGCTCAGGCCGCGGGTTCCGGGGCTGTCCTTGTAGGGCTGCTTGAGCCAGGCGCCGCGCGAGCCGAGCGCTCCGTCAAGATAGAGCTTGATCCCGACCATCCGGAGCCGGTCCCCGTAAAGCCAGGGCGTCGGGCGGGTGCCGGCGATGGCGAGCGCGCTCTCGATGCCCGAGCCGTAGGCGATGATCCGGACCTTGAGCCGCCCGTCGTCGCCCGCCCGGCGCATGACCAGCCAGTCGTCGGGGCTCGTGCCCATGTCGGCGGCGGCGGTGAGGCCGTTGGAGAGCATGATCTCCTGCGCCCGGTCCAGCGCCTGGTCGCGGGTGCGCGGAAGCGCCGGCGGAACCATCTTGTCAATGAGCGAGGAGGCGGCGTCGATGAAGATCCCGCTCGGCTGTCCGCCCGCTTTCTCGATCCGCCCGCCCGCGGGGGATTCCGTCCGGGCGGTGATCCCGGCTTCCTTCATCGCCGCGCTGTTGGCCCAGCCGGCATGGCCGTCGACCCGTTCGAGCCAGACCGGCCGGTCCCGGACGGCGGAGTCGAGCTCCGCGGCGGTGGGGAAGCGCCCGAGCCCCCACGTCTCCTGGTTCCAGCCGCGGCCGATGATCCAGCGCGGGGTCGGGTTGGCGGCCGCATAGGCGGCGATCTTCGCCTGCGCCTCCTGGAGCGACCGGGTGTCGGAGAGGTCGAGCTGGATGGCGTTGAGCCCGAGGCCCATGACATGGCCGTGGGCGTCGATGAGGCCCGGCAGCAGGGTCCGGCCCTTGCCGTCGAAGCGGAAGCGGGTGCGCTGCACCTTCTCGCCGCGCTGGTAGAGCCGCTCGACCTTGCCGTCGTCGCCGATCAGCATCGCGGCGAAGCGGATCAGCCGGCCGTCGGCGCCGATCGTGTAGCCGTTGACGTTGTCGACCAGCACGTCGGCGAACGCGGGCGCGGCGAAGAGGAGCGAAAGCGCCAGTCCTCCCCTCCCCAACAGGGAGGGGATAGAGGGGTGGGTCCGGAGGCGGCGGCTCGATGCCGCCGGCTCCGGCTTTCGCACGGGCGCGCGATGCGCCGCTGCGCGGCGCACCCACCCCCAGCCCCTCCCTTCCAGGGAGGGGAGAACGGCGGCGCGGCGCAAAGCCTGTAAAATACTCATATGCGTCGGCGCATAAGGCTTGTTCCTCCGACGCGCCAGATGCTCTAACGCCGCCTCATGGCCGACGTCCCAGTCACTCTCGCCGACATCGAAGCGGCGGCGCGGCGCATCGAAGGCGCGGTGGTCCGGACGCCGACGCTGCACAGCCGGACCTTGTCGCAGGCAACCGGCGCCAACGTCTGGGTGAAGTTCGAGAACCTCCAGTTCACCGCCGCCTACAAGGAGCGGGGGGCGCTGAACAAGTTGCTGCTCATGGATCCGGACACCCGCTCGCGCGGAGTGATCGCGGCCTCGGCCGGCAATCACGCGCAGGCGCTCGCCTATCACGGCGCCCGGCTCGCCGTCCCCGTCACCATCGTGATGCCCAAGCCGACGCCGAGCATCAAGGTGATGCAGACGGAGGGGCACGGCGCCCGGATCGTCCTTCATGGCGAGCTGTTCGACGAAGCCTTTGCCGAGGCCCTGCGGATGGCGGAAGCGGAGGGGCTGACCTTCGTCCATCCCTTCGACGAGCCCGACGTCATCGCCGGACAGGGCACGGTCGCGCTGGAGCTGCTCGCCGATGCGCCCGAGGTCGACACGCTGGTGGTGCCGATCGGCGGCGGCGGCCTGATCTCCGGAGTCGGCACCGCCGCCAAGGCGCTCCGGCCGGACATCGCGGTGGTCGGAGTCCAGGCCGAGCTCTACCCGTCGATGTACTGCAGGATCAGCGGCAAGGATCTTCCCTCCGCCGGCGACACGCTCGCCGAGGGGATCGCGGTCAAGAAGCCCGGCCTGATGACTCCCGGCATCATCGAGCGGGTCGTCGACGAGATATTGCTCGTCCACGAGCGCGAGATCGAGACCGCCGTCAGCCTCTACCTGCAGATCGAGAAGACCGTCGCCGAAGGGGCGGGAGCGGCCGGGCTCGCCGCCTTGCTCGCCCATCCGGGGCGCTTCAGGGGCCGCAACGTCGGGCTCATCCTCACCGGCGGCAACATCGACACGCGCCTGCTCGCGACGGTGCTGCTGCGCGACCTCGCGCGCTCGGGCCGGATGGCGCGCCTCCGGATCCAGCTCCAGGACCGGCCCGGGGCGCTGCTCGCGGTCGTCAAGCTGTTCGACCGGCACGGCGCCAACATCATCGAAATCTATCACCAGCGCGTCTTCACCACGCTTCCGGCCAAGGACGCCTTCATCGACGTCGAGTGCGAGGCGCGCGACTCGGAGCATCTCGACGCCCTCCTGCGCGCGCTCGAGGAGGCCGGCTTCAACGTCCATCCCGTTGAGATTCGCTGAGCCGCCGTCCCGCATAGGAACGCAAGTGGGTTAACGGAAGTTTGGTTTGTCGGGGCCCTTCCCAAGCCCCCGGCAAACCCGCATAACCGACTTTAAACCAAGCCACTTAAGCCCCCGGAGCCCCGTTGAGCGCACCTTTCCGTTTTCCCCGCTTCTTCGTCACGAGCCCGGCGCCGTGCCCGTATCTCGCCGGCAAGACGGAGCGCAAGGTATTCACCGAGCTTGCCGGCCAGCATGCCGCCGATCTCAACGACGCGCTCGGACGGATCGGCTTCCGGCGGAGCCAGGCGGTCGCCTACCGCCCGAGCTGCCTCGATTGCTCCGCCTGCGTCTCGGTCCGAGTCGTCGCCAGCGAGTTCCAGCCGAGCTCCACCCAGAAGCGGATGCTGAAGCGCCACCGCGATCTCGAGGTCACCGCCTGCAAGCCCTGGGCGACGGAGGAGCAATATGCGCTTTTGCGCCGCTACCTGAAGCAGCGCCACCCCGACGGCGGCATGGTCGGCATGGACGAGAGCGACTTCTCCGACATGATCGAGCAGTCGCCGGTAAAAACCTACGTCATCGAATATCGCGAGCCGACGGTGGGCGGCCGCCCCGGCAAGCTGGTGGGCGCCTGCCTCACCGATCAGCAGGCGGACGGCCTCTCGATGATCTACAGCTTCTTCGAGCCCGAGGATCCGGCGCGGCCGGGGCTGGGCACCTACATCATCCTCGATCATATCGTCCGGGCCGGCAAGGCGGGCCTCCCCTACGTCTATCTGGGCTATTGGGTCGAAAGCTCCCGGCGGATGGCCTACAAGGCGCGCTTCCGGCCGCTGGAGCGGCTCGGCCCCGGCGGCTGGCACCGCTTCGATCCCGATCAGCGGGAATTGCCGCTGAGGTGAGATCAAATCCTCCCCGAGATTTCTCGGGGAGGGGGACCGCGCGAAGCGCGGTGGAGGGGCCCTCGGAGTCAGAAGGCCCCTCCACCATGCTTCGCATGGTCCCCCTCCCCTGCGAAGGCAGGGGAGGATTGAAGGCAATCCCCGCCGCCGCCAACGACCTGTTAATCGTTTCGGACTAGTTCCGGTCCTCATGGGGTGGGGCATGAGGCGACTGGTCCGGCTGATCGATGCCGGCGAAGTGGAGAGCGTCGGCGGACGGATCCTGCTGGAGGAGCGCTTCCGCGCGCTTCAGCGGCAGGTCCCGCTCCTCTACATCGTCATCTTCTCCAACATGATCGGCCTCTATCTGGCCGCGGGCGGAAGGTTCGATTCCTTCGTCGATTTCCCGCTGCTGGTCGCCGCCCTGATCGCTCTGCGGGTCGGGCATTGGCTGAAAGTCCGCAACCGCGTCCTGCCGGCGGAGCGGATCCTTCACGAGCTGCGCAAGATGCTCGTCTTCTCCGTGGTGTTCAGCGTCGCCTTCTGCGTCTGGTCGTTCCAGCTGATGGCGACGAGGCCGACGACGGACCACGATTTCATCATCCTCTTCGCGAGCCTCGCCGCCATCGGCTGCGCTTATGGGGTCAGCCGCTATCCGGCGGCCGCGCGCACGCCGCTCCTGCTGCTCGGCCTGCCGCTGGCGGGGCTGCTCATCTTCACCGCCGACGCCGCCCATGTGGCGATGGGCGTGGGCCTGTTCTCGATCATACTCGTCCTCCTGCGCCAGCTCGGGCTCCACGACGAAGGCTTCCGGGAGCTGGTCGAATCGCGCACGGCCATCACGCTCGAGCGGGAGCGGGCGCAGCGCGCCGAACGTCTCGCCAAGGCGGAAAAGGCGAAGGCCCGGCAGATCGCCGACACCGATCCTCTGACCGGGCTCGCCAATCGCCGGGCCTTCCTGAGGGCCCTTGGGCGCCGGGCCGCGGCCCTCGCCCGCTCGCGCAAGAGCTTCGCGCTCGCGATGGTCGATCTCGACGGGTTCAAGCCGGTCAACGACACTTTCGGCCACGCCGCCGGCGACCGGGTGCTCGAAGGCATTGGCGAACGGCTCGCCCGGGCCGCGGGCGAGGGCGCCGTCATCGCCCGGACCGGCGGAGACGAGTTCGCCCTGCTGCTGCCGCGGGTGCAGTCGACGGGCGCCGCGAGCAGCGCCGGAATGGCGGTCTGCGCGGCGCTCCAGGAGCCTTTCCTGGTCGACGGCCGCGAGTTCAGGATCTCCGGCTGCTGCGGGATCACCTTGCTGGTAGCGGGCGATTGCGACGTCGAGGAGGCGCTGATCCGGGCCGACACCGCCCTTTACCGGGCGAAGGAAGGCGGACGGTCGGGAGTCGCGGTGTTCACGCGCGAGATGCACGAAATTCACCGGCGCCGGGTCGCCGTCGAGAAGGCGCTTCGGCTGCCCGAGACGCTGGAGCGGATCGAGCTCGTCTTCCAGCCGATCACCGACCTCGGCACGGGCGAGCTGAAGGCGCTCGAAGCGCTCGCCCGCTGGAACGACGAGACGCTCGGCCAGATTCCGCCCAGCCAGTTCATCCCGATCGCGGAGCAGATCAACGTCATCGAGGCGATCAGCGACAAGCTCCTCGCCCAGGCGGCGGCGGAGGCCTCCCGCTGGGCGGCGTCGGTCCGTTTGTCCTTCAACGTGAGCGCGGTCCAGCTCTGCACCGCGGGCTCGGCGCAGCGTCTGCTCGCCGTCCTCGAGCGCGGCGGGCTCGATCCCTGCCGGCTGCAGGTGGAGGTGACCGAGACCGCGTTGCTCGCCGATTTCGAGGTCGCGCGCGAGAACCTCCAGGCCCTGCGCGGCGCCGGCGCCCGGATCGTCCTCGACGATTTCGGAGCCGGCCACGCGTCCATCTCCTATTTGCGGGAGATGCAGTTCGACGGAGTGAAGCTCGACGGAGCGCTGATCGCCGGAGTCGCCGAATCGCTGCGCAGCCGGCGTCTGCTCAAGGGCGTGCTCGATCTGTGCTCCGCCCTCGGCCTGCCGTCGGTCGCCGAGCATATCGAGACGGACGACCAGCTCCGGCTGCTGCGCGAGCTGGGCTGCCGCGAAGGCCAGGGCTATCTGCTCTCGCCGCCCCTCGCCCCCGAAGCCGCCGCCGCGCTCGCGGCGCCCAGGCTGGCCGTCATCGGAGGCGGAAGGGTGGCGGCCTAGCTTGCCTCCCATCCCAGAGGGGGACCACACGAAATGTGGTGGGGGGTCCGTCGACACCGGCGCTGTCACCTGGGACAGTCACTAGTGACTGTCCCAATCCGCTTTCCGAAACCGGGACAGTCACTAGTGACTGTCCCAATCCGCTTTCCGCTTCGTTTATCCGCTTTCCTCCTCCATCCAGGGCGGGTTCGGGATCTGCGCCGTCGCCTCGTGGAGAAGCACCGCCCAGCGGAGCGACAATTGGTTGAAATAGGGATCGTCGGCCTCGATCCGACGGGCCGCGACCGGGCGTTCGCGATCGGCGGGCATGACGACGAGGTCCAGCGGCCGGGCCACGCCCAGATTGGAGCGCATCGCGCTGTCGAACGAGAGCAGCGCCACCTTCACCGCCTCGTCGAGCGGCGTCGCATGACGGACTCCGCGGTCCAGGATCGGTTTCCCGTACTTGGTCTCGCCGATCTGCAGGAAAGGCGATTCCGGCGAGCAATGGATGAAGTTGCCGGCCGCGTAGACGAGGTAGAGCGAGGGCGGCTCGGCGCCGATCCGTCCGCCGAGCAGGAGCGACACCGAGCTCGAGATGTTGGCCTCGGAGAGCACCGAGCCAACGCTCCGGTTGACGCTCTGCACCGCCTCGCCGACCAGCTGGGCGACCCGGAACATCGAAGGCGCCGTCGCGACGGTCAGGGCCTGGTCGTCGCCGACCGGCGCCGGAAGCGCGTCTGTGAGCTGCCCGATCACCGACTGGGACATGGAGAGGCTTCCCGAGGTGCACAGGAAGATCTGCCGGTCCGGCCGTTCGGCGAGGACGTGGAGCTTGCGGTAGGAGGAGAAATTGTCGACGCCGGCATTGGTCCGGGTATCGGCGATCATGACCAGCCCGGCCTCGAGCAGAAGCCCGACGCAATAGGTCATGGCGCCTCTCCCGCGCGGAACGGGGCCGCGGAAAAGGGGACGGCCGCGGAAAAGGGGACAGTCACTAGTGACTGTCCCAAGTGACTGTCCCCGCGGAAAAGGGGACAGTCACTAGTGACTGTCCCAAGTGACTGTCCCCATTCCGGTCATTCGGTCGTCTCGCCGTCCCAATGATCGTTGTCGTGGTCGCGCTCGGCCTCTTCCTTCGTCTCGTGGACGACCTTGTCCTTATGCTCGGGCGGCCCGTAGATCGTGTAGAGCCGGAGCGGCGCCTCGCCGTCGTTGACGACGTTGTGGAGCGCGCCGGCGGGCACGATCACGGCGAAATCGTCCTCCACCCGGTTGGGAGCGCCGTCGATATAGACGATCCCCCGGCCCTCCTCGATCCGGAAGAACTGGTCGCGGTCCTCGTGCACCTCTTCGCCGATGTCGCAGCCGGGCGGAAGGGTCATCAGCACCAGCTGCAGGTTCTTGCCGGTGTAGAGGACCCGCCGGAAATCCTCGTTGGCGACGGTCGCCCGTTCGATGTCTTCGCAATAACCCTTCATCTCGCTCTCGCTCCTTGCGGTGGCCTGATGCTGTGAACAGCAAAGCCCCCCTCCCGTTCCCCGACCCCGTCTCCGGACGGAATCACCCCAGGCTGATGTCGAGGAACATCATCGCGGCGAGGCCGATCATGAGGCCGGTGGTGGCGATGCCGCCCCCGCCTTTGCGGTGAGTGTCCGGAATGATCTCGGAGGAGACGACGTAGATCATCGCTCCGGCCGCGAAGCCGAGCGCCCAGGGGAGAAGGCTTGCGACCGCGGCCACCGTCGCGACCCCGATGAACCCGCCCACCGGCTCGACCAGCCCGGAGGCGAGGGCTCCAAGCACCGCCCGGCCCCTCGAATAGCCGATGGTCATCAAGGCGGCCGCGACGGTAAGGCCTTCGGGGATGTTCTGGAGCCCGATGCCCAGGGCGGTAGCATAGCCCGCCTTGAGGTCACCGGTCCCGAAGCTCACGCCGACGGCGAGGCCTTCGGGGAAGTTGTGGAGCGTGATCGCCGCCACGAACAGCCAGATTCGGCGATGCGCCGCCTCGCTGATCCCTTCCTTGGGCGTGAGACCGATCCCCCCCAGAGAGGGGACCGAGCGGTTGATGAGCCCGACGAAGGCCGCGCCGATCAGCATCGCGGCAATGACGGTCGCCGCCGCCGCGCTTCGTCCCAGGCCGGTCGACTGCGCCTGCTCGATGCCCGGGATGATGAGCGAGAAGAAGGAGGCGGCGAGCATCACCCCCGCTGCGAAGCCCAGGAAGGCCCGCTCCGCCCGGGCGCTCGGCTTGCCCGTCACGTAGAGCGGGAGGGCGCCGAGCACGGTCGCGAGGCCCGCGGCGAGGCTGCCCAGGAAGCCGGTGAGGACGAGGGAGTTTATCGGGGCATTCCTACGGCGGTCCAGTCCATCGGGGCCGCGGGGGCGCGGCCGAAGTCGGCTGCGCCCCCTTAATTCTCACTCCGCGTCGGAGTCGAGTTCTTTGGTGCGCCCGGCGCCCGGACCGGCGCCGAGATCGGTTCCGGTGGTCGGGTTGCGGGTGGGATCGGAGACCGTCCTCACGGCCGTCGGCTTGAGGTCCTTCTTCTCGCGGGCGCTCAGGCCTTTGACCGAGGCGAGCCCGTCGCCGCCGCCGAGCGGGATCGCGCTCGTCGCGTCGTCGAGCCGGTCCCGTTCGGGGCCGCTGTTCCACGGGCCTTCGAGGTCGCCGTCACCCTGCGAGGCGTTGACGTAGAGGCTGGAATAATCGGGGTGGCCCGGAAGCTTCCCGGTCGGGAAATTCTCCTCGATCGCGTAGAGCGCCTTCTCGAACGATTTCTGGTGGGCGATCTCGCGCGTCATCAGGAAGGTGAGGGCGTCCTCGATGCCGGATTCGTCGGTGATGTTGATCAGCCGCTCGTGGACGATCTTGGCCCGGGCCTCGGCGGCGATGTTCGAGTGCAGGTCGATCGTCGGCTCGCCGCGCGAATCGACATAGGCGCCGCTGAACGGGATGCCGGCGGAATTGGTCAGGGAGCGGCCGCCGCCGAAGACGATCTGCTGGGTCGGCGTGCTCGCGCCCGACTTCGCGAGATCCAGGTAGAGCTCGGCCTCGCTCATGGTGCCTTCGGCCATCCGGCCCTTGGCGCCCTTGTTGAGCATCGCCACGATCGAGCCGATGATCTCGAGGTGGGAGAGCTCCTCGGTGGCGATGTCGAGCAGCATGTCCTTGCGGCCGGGGTCCTCCTCCGCCAGCCCCTGGGTGAATCAGCGCATCGCGGCGGCGAGCTCGCCGTCGGGGCCGCCGAACTGTTCGAGCATGAAGGTGCCGAGGGTGGGGTTGGGCTCGGCGACCCGGACGGTATATTGAAGCTTCTTGTTGTGCATGAACATGGCGGCGGCTCTGGGGGGTGGTCCCGGGCGAACCGGCGGGCGGACGCCGCTGTTCCGCCAGCCTCCGAAAAAGAGTCGTCACGTCGCCGGTGCTTGGCGCCCCCTTCCATCCTCCCCGCGAGCGAAGCTCGGGGGGAGGGGGACCACCCGAAGGGTGGTGGAGGGGTTGCCGGCGTGGAAGCCGTGGGTCTCACTCCAGATCCGCTGACCTCGGTTCCATTACCCCTCCACCACACTTCGTGTCCTCCCCCTCCCCGTGCTGGCGCACAGGGAGGATCAATCCGCCTTCACCACCTCGCCGCCCTTGATCACCACGTCGACATCCTCGAGCTGGCGGACGTCCGCCAGCGGATCCCCGTCGACCGCGATCATGTCTCCAAAGCGCCCCACCGCGATGGCGCCGACGTCCTTCTCGCGCCCGAGCGCCTGGGCGGCGTTGCGGGTCGCCGCCTGGATCGCCTCCATCGGGCTCATCCCGTACTGGACCATCCAGCGGAACTGGCCGCCCGCGGTCCCGTGCGGCATCACTCCGGCATCGGTTGCGAAGACCATCTTCACGCCCGCCCGGTGCGCCTCCCGGAAATTGTCGCGCTGGAGCTGCGCGATCTCGCGATCCTTGCGAAGATTGTCCTCCAGCACTCCGTTCTTCGCCCCCTCCGACTGGGTGTATTCGGTGTTGAAGATGTCCATCGCCAGCCAGGTGCCGCGCTCCCTGGCCAGCCGGATGCCCTCGGCGTCGATGAGGCTCGCATGCTCGATCGTGTCGATGCCGGCGCGGATCGCCGCCTTGATCCCGGCCGCGCCATGGGCGTGCGCCGCGACTTTCAGGCCCCATTGGTGCGCCTCGTCCGCGATCGCCCGCAACTCGTCCTCGGAAAGCTGCTGCTGGCCCGGCTCGGTGTTGCGCGAGAAGACTCCGCCGGTGGCGCACACCTTGATCACCTCGGCGCCATATTTCCTCTGCTCGCGGACCCGTGTCCGAAGCTCCTGAGGGCCGTCGCCCACCGCCTTGCCGCGCGCATTGTAGGAGGGCGGAAGGTAGGTCTGGTCGCAGTGGCCGCCGGTCGCCGAAAGGGCATGCGCCGCGGGCACGATCCGGGGGCCGGGGATCAGGCCCTCGTCGATCGCCTGCTTGTAGCCGACGTCGGAATAATTGTCGGAGCCGACGTTGCGGACCGTGGTGAAGCCGGCCTCCAGCATGTCGCGGGCGTTGGCGACGCCCTGGGCGATCCAGAACGAGTCGGTGAACTGGAGGCCCGAATAGCCGCCGTAGCGCGGGTTGGAATCGAGGTGGACGTGCATGTCGATGAGGCCCGGAAGCAAGGTCTTGCCCGGAAGGTCGATCCTCTTCGCTCCGGCGGGGATGATCGGCCTGGCGCCGCCGCGTCCAACGACCGAGGCGATGCGTCCGTCGGTGATCACCACCACCGGCTCCTCGATCACCTTGCCGCTCAGCACGTCGACCATCCGGCCAGCGGTGACGACCACGCTCTGCGCGCCGGCGGGAGAGGCGGCCGAAGCCAGGAGTAAGCAGGCGAGGATCAGTTTGCGCATCCGGCGGCTCCGTTCGAAAGGTCCGCCAGCCTCCTAGCCGCGCGGCAAGGGGACAGTCACTAGTGACTGTCCCCGGTCTTCCAGTCTCTAGCCGCGCGGCGAGGGGACAGTCACTAGTGACTGTCCCCGGTCCCGATCATCGCTTCTTCGCGGCGCGCGGCCGCTCAGTTGGTCCCTTCGACCGGCTCCAGCGGTCCGCCCATTCCGGTATAGGCGCCGTTGCCGCGGACCATGGCCAGCGCTTCGGTGGGCGAAGGCGACCGGTCGACGATGTGGACCGAAGCTCCGACCCTCGTCACCGCGAACAGGTTGCGGGCGAAGGCGAGCGGAAGCCGGACGCAGCCGTGCGAGGCGGGACGGCCCGGGATCTGGCCGGCGTGGAGCGCGATCCCGCCCCAGGTCAGCCGCTGCATGAACGGCATCGGGGCGTTGTTGTAGAGGTTGGAGAAGTGCCTCGCCCTCTTCTCGAGGATGTCGAACTTTCCGGTCGGAGTGCGGTGGCCGGGCTTGCCCGTCGAGACGGTGGTCACTCCGATGAGGGCTCCGCCGCGATAGACGTAGGCGCGCTGCAGAGGGATGCTGACCACCATCTCGACCGGCCCCGCGGGCGAGCGCTCCGGCTGCCACACGAACTCGCCCGGCTTGAGGTTCGCCGGCTCGGCGGTCGGGGCGGGCGCCTCGGCGGCGGCGGGGGGCGGCTGGACCGCGGCGGGCGCCGGCTCGGCCTGCGCGGCGGCGGGCCCGACGATCCCGGCATAAGCGGAGCAGACGGGGGTGAAGGCCAGCAGAAGCACGCTGGCGGCGACGAAGGCGGTGCGGACGCTTACAGGGTTCATGGCTTCGACTGGCGGGTTTTCCCCGCCCCTTTCCTCCGGCCGGGAGTGGCCGTGGCGGTGCATCTAGGCCGCGACCGTCGCGCCGGTGTGGCGCTGCGAGGGATTTGTTGTCACGATTGTTGCAGTGCAAAAATTTCCGGATTCCGGCGGTTTTCGCCAAGGATGTGCGCCTATCCTCGCCGGATCGTTCCGCCCGCACATCCGTTCCTCCGAAGGGTCGCCGCCGGCGGGCCATATGTTGCGTAGGAGTCCGATCATGTCGTTGAGATCGTCTGGAGCAATCCTCTTTCTTTCATTGGCCGCGGCCGCCCCCGCCCCCGCCCTCGCCAGCGCCCAGGAATATGACCGGCGCAGCCGCGCCGAGCGGGTGGCGGACGAGATCGCCCGCCAGGTCGAAGCCACCGCCGACGCGGTGGAGACGGTGACCGGCTCCATCCACCGAAGCGTCGACGGGCTTCGCTTCCGCGGCCCCGAGCGCTTCGCGGTCGAACGCTGCGCGCCGGTCGTGGAGCGCTACGGCCGGATGCGGATCGACGACGTCCGGCGGCGCGGCCGGTCGAGCTGGCGGGTCTACGGCACGGTCGGCGGAGCCGCACTGGGGGACAGCAACGGCTGGCGCCGCGGCTACGTCCCCCGAGCCTTCACCTGCACCGTGAAGGACGACGGAAAGGTCAAGCTCAAGACCAGCCGCCTGCGCCGCTACTGAGCGGCCGCGCCGCTTCAGAAGGAGCGGATCCGGGGCTCCGCCCGCCTCCTGACCAGCAATTCGGTCAGCGCCCACACCATCGCGTCGGCGCGGTCAGGGCTTCGTCCCGGCCCCTCATAGCCGCCGCCATAGGTCAGCCCCGCAAGCTCATCCTCGAGCTCGGGAAAGCGGCCGGCGAACTTCGCCCTGCCGCTCTCGAACAGCACCGCCACCGGCTCCGCCCGCGCCGACTTGCCGTCCGACGCGTGCACCAGGGTGACCGGAAGCCCGACGCCGGCGCCGCGAAGCACCGTCCCGACCATCTCCCCGCCATTGTTCTTCTCCGCCACCACCCGGTGCGCTCCCCAGGCCTCCGCCGCCCCGGCCACCTTGAGCGCCCACCCCTCCGGCGACAGGCCGGCGACGCTCAGGTCCGCGAGCACATGGCCGACTTCGCCGCCCAGCCCGCACACCACGATCCCGCAGGCGTCTCCGCCCGCCGACGCGGGAGGATCGACTCCGATCACGATCCGCTGATAAACGACTCGGGGACAGTCACTAGTGACTGTCCCGATCCCAATTCGCGATTTCTCGATCAGCTCCCGAGGCCACAGCGACCCCTCGACATCCTCGAGCAGCACGCCCTCCAGCTCCTGCCGCCCGAACCGGGTCCCGCCGTGCGCCGCGACCGCCTCGGCCACGAAGCTTTCCGGCAGATGCGGGTTGGCCCAGCTCGACCCGCTCGTCGTCGCGGTGCTCGCCGACGCCAGGATAAGCTTCAGCGCCGCCACGCCGCGCGGGGTCGTCGTCACCAGAGCCCGAGGCCGCTCCCCGAGCCTGAGCCCGAGCCTCAGATTGTCCCACGCCGCCTGCGCGTGCCGCCACTTGGCGAGCTCGTCGCACCAGGCGATATGATGCTCCGGCCCGCGAAGCGCCTCCGGATTGGCCGCCGAATAGAGAAAGGCCCTGGCGCCGGAGGCGAAGACCAGCCGCCGCCGGCTCGGCTCCCACGCCATCGCCTCCCGTTCCTCGAGCCGCGCCGTCGCCAGAAGCCCGCTTCGCCCTTCGACCATGACGTTCCGCGCCTCCTCCGCCGTCGCCGCGACCAGCGCGATCGAAGCGTCCGGATGGTCCCGGGCGAAGGCGCTTACCCACTCCGCCCCCGCCTTGGTCTTGCCGAACCCGCGCCCGGCCAGCATGGCCCAGGTCCGCCACGCCCCCTCCGGCGCCAGCTGCCCCTCATGCGCCCAGGACGGCCAGTCCCCTTCCAGCACCCGCCGCTCCGGCTCCGTGAGCCCGGCGAGCACCGCGCGCAGATCCTCTTCCTCGAGCGCCTCCAGCGCCCGCACCGCGATATGCCGCACTTCTGCCTCCCCGCTGCCCGGGACAGTCACTAGTGACTGTCCCCATCCGATCAGTCATTTGGGACAGTCACTTGGGACAGTCACTTGGGACAGTCACTAGTGGCTGTCCCGATTTGCCCTTTGCTTTCCGGACCGACGCTCCGTCAGCGCTCCCCCTCCCGTGCCTCCGGGACCGGCGGCACCCCCGCCCCGCTCCCGATGCCGCTTGATCGCCTCGACCCGCCGGACGATCTTCTCCGTCACCGCCTCGATGCTCGGCGGCGCGGGAATCCGCCCCCGGCGCCCGCCGCCGGCCTTCTTCTCCTGCCGCCATTTGAGATATTTGAGCGCGAACTCCGGATCGAACGGGACTTCCGGACAATCGACGGGAGCATCCCCCTCGGGCGGAACGGTGTTGCCATGACACGCCAGCCGAAACTCCAGCCGAACGTCCGCTTCGTCCAGCGCCTCCGCCATCCGCCGGTCGAAGCCGGGCCATTGCCGCCGGCGCCGGAAGATGTCTGTGCCCGCGAAACCCACGGCACGAGCGGACGCCTCGATATTGCCGCACTGGCTGAGGATGGCCAGGAACCGGTCCTCCACTCGTTTCGACCAGCGGCCCGGTCCCACCGCGATGATCTGCACCCGGCCGTTGCGGCACCGCCGAAGCGTCTGGAATTCGGGGCCGTCGACGCCCTCGAACTGCCACTCGGCCCCCTTCAGCCGGGCGTCCGCCGTCCGCAGCGCCGCCGCGCAATCCGCCGCGAAGGCCGGATCGCGCTTTCGGATCCCGTCCATCCGGTTGCGCCGGAAGCCGATTACCTCCGCCGCCGCCCGCATGTTGCCGGTCTCCGCCAGCGCCTCCAGATAAGTCTCCCGCCGCAAGGCAGTGAACCGCAGCACCTTCCGTCTGCGAAAGCCCTTCCCATCCATGTCCCACGCTCCCAAATCGGCACCCCATTGCCGAACAGGAACATTATAGGAATATTCCTATTAAGTCAAGCCGCAGGCGAAAAATAGGATTTGGAAACAGCCATTTAGATCAAATAAACAAGCCTTTAGCCGCGATTTCCAAATTTCTATTTTGGCACTTCGGGCGCATGCAAACCGCGCAGTCCGGTGACGGTCACGTGACTGTCACCAGACTGTCCCCCAAGCGCGTCCGATCCGTCGGCACGAGTCGCTTTCCGGTATCAGTCACGTGACTGCCACCAGAGTGTCCCTAAGGCAGCCGCCCGATCCGTTCGGCAGCGCGGATCGTTTCCCGGTCCTCCTCGTCAAGGCCGGCGTCGAGAAAGGCGCGCCAGTCCTCGATCCGCTCGCGCACCGGCGCCGCGTCGATGAGCGGGTCCGCTGCCAACCCCAAATGGCCGCGAGCGCTCGACCAGCGCCAATCCTCCGGCCGAGCGACGAGCCCCGCCCGCAGCGGGTTGAGCTCGACATAGCGCAGGCAGGCGTAGAGGTGCGCCTCGCCCATCGGAAAGGAGGCGAAGCGGCCCTGCCACAGATGCCCGCAGCGCCCTCCCCGTCGGTTGATCTCGGCCGCGTAGCGTGTGTGGGTGGGCGCCAGGGCACGCCTCAGCCCGTCCTCGTCCCCCGGCACGAGGATCAGATGCACATGGTTGGGCATAAGGCACCAGGCCCAGACCGACGTCCCGCTCCTGCCGCAGGCGTAGCGCAGCAAGGAGAGGTAGAGCGCATAATCGGAGTCGGCGAAGAAGGTCTTCCGACGATCGTTGCCGCGTTGGGTGACGTGGTGCGGGATCCCCGGCAGGACCAGGCGAGCGGCTCTCGACATGCGCAATGATTACCCGAAAACCGCAATCCCTTCCAGAGCAATCCGCGAAAATCGCTGTGTCAGGCGCAACCGGCACATAATCGTGGCGGTCCCGGGGGGGGGCGCGGGACGCCCTGGTGAGAGTTACGTGACCGTCCGTCAACGGGGCAGTCTGGTGACAGTCTAATGACCGTCACCGGCCGCAAAACCGGCCGTAACCAGGCGGAGCAGGCGGGGGACACTCTGGTGACAGCCACGTGACCGTCACCCATCCGCACAGCTCTGACTGCTCCAGAGTTACCAAGTGGTGGAGTCGTCATTACTCGGCGGAGGCAGGCCAAGGACGGGTTCTCCCTCAGCTCGAAAATGCTTCAGCTTCGGCCTAGATTCTTCGATTATCCGCATAGCGGCCGAAGCCGCTCGGGACCTCGCATCCGTCGGCGCGGCCTCTCCTTCAGCAGCGTCTGCAGGCTGTTCAAATTCTTCCCCTCGGACGTCGAAGCCATACCCATTGTCCATTCGCTGGGCGATCCCGCGCAGTGCCTGTCGAAGCTCCGTTTTTAATTCTTGCTTTCGACCTTGATCGACTGACCGCAAATGCTCCTTTTCGATTCGTTTCGCGATCTCCTCCAAGCCTTTTTGCACCTCCGCTTCTATATGCTGCTTAATGGGGTCGACGATCTTGGTAGGAAGATTAAGAGTTTTCATCTCCCGGTGCAGCTTTATTACGCCCAAGATTCTCTCGTAAAGAGTCGCTATTCTCTCGAACGCGACTGCTGCCATGGCGGCGATGGGCGCGGCAGTTTCCAAGTAAAAGGTAAAATCGGACGACGAAATTGCGCGAATCTTGGTCTGCTCTCGGCTTCCGGTAGCCAACTCGGAGAATACCCCTAATATCTGATTAATACGCACCGCTTCTCGACCAAGTTGCCCAAGTTGGCATTCGACCGCCTTTCCTGGGATGGCTACCATGACTTCGAAATCACCCGGAGGTAGTTCGTCATCTTCAAATTGGAAATATGCGAACGCGTCAGTTATTCCATCAGAATGTTTATATAATTCTTGTAGCTCTTCATTTAGCTTCCTGAGAGAAGCAAGTGCTACTGATGGCGTTATCTGATTCCCTTCAAAGGCCGCAGAAATACGTGCAAAAAGCGCGTTTCCGAGCAAATGTTCAATGCCAAGTGTCGCAAGTTGCTCGGAAATCGTGTGGGATATTTCGTTGAACCGAGATTGGGCTAGATTGGCTTCTAGCTCTTGTCTCACGGCCACGACCGCCTGCTGCGTCTCCTCGGTAGATTCCTCTAACTGCGCCGCCAACGCCTCAATCAGGCGTGGCAGAAGTACCTCTGCTCCCGTCCCTTCTATGTCCCGAAAGATCTCCAATGTAGTTCCGTAGAGTGTCTCCGCTCGCATCCGTCCCTCCGCTGATCGCGCCTGCTACGCACAGAGCCCGTGCAGCTTTGATATTAGGCAACTTTGTCCAGTTGCACGGTAAGAAAGCACGTTCATGCCGAACCTCAATAATGCACGGCCCGCCCGTACGCATCCAACACGCTTTCGTGCATCATCTCCGACAGCGTCGGATGCGGGAAGATCGTGTGCATCAGGTCTTCCTCGGTGGTCTCCAATTGCCTCGCCACCACATAGCCCTGGATCAGCTCGGTGACCTCCGCCCCCACCATGTGGGCGCCCAGCAATTCCCCCGTCTCCGCGTCGAACACCGTCTTCACGAAGCCCTCCGCCTCGCCGAGCGCGATCGCCTTGCCGTTGCCGATGAAGGGGAATTTGCCGACCTTCACCTTGCGCCCGAGCTCCTTCGCCTTGGCCTCGGTGAACCCCACTGACGCCACCTGAGGCCTCGAATAAGTGCAGCCCGGGATGTTCCAGGTCTCGAACGGGTGGGGCAGGGGACAGTCACTAGTGACTGTCCCCTTTTGCGCGTCCCGCGCAACGATCGCCTCGACGCACAGCACGCCCTCGTGGCTCGCCTTGTGGGCGAGCCAGGGCGGGCCGGTGACGTCGCCGATCGCGTAGACGCCCTCGACGTTGGTGCGCCCATAGCCGTCGACGGCGATGTGGCCGCGCTCCGTCTTCACGCCCAAAGCTTCAAGCCCGATATTCTCGGTATTGGGCACGATCCCGATGGCGACGATGGCGTGGCTGAACGCCTGCTCGCCGGCGCCCTTGATCGTCGCCTTCACCCCGTCCGGCCCCGTCTCCAGCTTCTCCACCCCCGACGAGACGTGGATCTTCATCCCCTGCTTCGTCAGCGCCTTGTGGACGAAGGCGGAGACGTCCTCGTCCTCGACGGGGAGGATCCGGTCGAGCATCTCGACGATCGTCACCTCCGCCCCCATGTCCGAATAGAAGCTGGCGAACTCGACCCCGATCGCGCCCGATCCGATCACCAGCAGCTTCGTCGGCATGACCTTGGGCACCATCGCGTGCCGGTAGGTCCAGATCCGCTCCCCGTCCGCCCTTGCGAAGGGCAGGTCGCGGGCGCGGGCGCCGGTGGCGATCAGGATGTGCTTGCCCTGAAGCTCGGTGACCTTGCCGTCCCTGGCGACGGCGAGCCTTCCCTTGCCCTTCAGCGCCCCGTCGCCTTCCACGACGGCGATCTTGTTCTTCTTCATCAGCCCCTTGACGCCGCCGTTGAGCTGGCCGGCGACCTTCCGGCTGCGGTCGACGATCTTGGCCAGGTCGAAGGCCGGCTTCTCGGCGATCAGCCCGTAGGCCGAGGCGTGGGTCATATAATGGTAGATCTCGCTCGTCCGGAGCAGCGCCTTGGTCGGGATGCACCCCCAGTTGAGGCAGATGCCGCCGAGCTTCTCCCGCTCGACGATCGCCACCTTCATCCCGAGCTGCGCCGCGCGGATCGCGGCGACATAGCCGCCGGGCCCGGAGCCGAGGACGATGAGGTCGTAAGTGTCAGCCATTGTTTGCTCCAGACCCCTCTCCCTTTACGGGAGAGGGAGGGGCCCAAGCCGAAGGCTTGGGAGGGTGAGGGACAGAAAGTGCAGCAAAGATCGCTGTGGCAACGACCTCCGTCTCGGTCAAAACATGGTTGTTCCAGAAGCGCGGGAGTCGAAAGTCGTGCTGGCGAAGGAAGCTGTCTCGACGAGCATCGTCCTTATTGTCGGCATGCTGCGATCCGTCGGCTTCAATGATCAGCCGCTGCTCGAGGCAAATGAAATCGACGATATAAGGCCTGATGATCTGCTGCCGCCGAAACTTGAAGGCGCCGAGGCGACGGTCGCGGAGGATCGTCCACAGGCGTTTCTCAGCGTCGGTCGGGTGGGAGCGCATCCAGCGGGCACGGGCGAGGAGTTCCTTCGGTGAAGGCGATGTTCCCTCACCCTCCCACCCGCTGCGCGGGCGGGCCCCTCCCTCTCCCGTAAAGGGAGAGGCGACGCTCATGCCGGGCTCCCCGGCCGCGCCACATGACGCTGCACGAGCAGCCACCACAAGGGCCCGGCCGCGGCTCCGGCGAGGGCGCCGCCGATCCAGTCCTCGGCGGAGTCGATCCGCTCGCCGATGGCGACGTCGACTAGGAGATGGACGCCGAGCCCGAGCGGCAGTCCGGCGAGAAGGTGGGCGAGGGGGCCTCGCCGGGCCATGAGCGGCGACAGGGTGACCGCGAGCAAGGCGCCGGCGGCGAGCGCCACCGGGAAGGCGTAGGCGGTGAACAAGGCGGAGACCTGGAGCACGGCCTTCATTCCGCCGCGGCCGGGCCAGGCTTCGTCCTCGATCGTGAGGAGCGTGCCGGTGACGCAGCCCGCGATCAGCGCCGCCGCGCCGGCGACGGCGGCCAGCCGGGCGGCCCGCTCGCCGGGGCTCGAGCGGCCAGCCTTCACTCGGGACGTCTCCGCCTCACTTGTCCGCCCAGGAGAGGAACAGCCAGGCGATCAGAGTCACTCCGGCGAAGAGGGGCAGGGACCAGTGGATCTGGTGCCCGGCGACGTCGAAGTCGATGAGGCCGCGGCGGGTCCATTCGCCGAGCTGGCCGCTGTGGTTCTTGAGGACGAAGGGGATCGCGATCGAGGCGATCAGCCCGCCCAGGACGGCCTTGCCGAGCGCCATCTAAGCCAGCATCCCGAGCGGCGCCTCGACCAGGCGCTTGAAGGCCTGCATCAGCCGGGCGCCGTCGGCCCCGTCGATGGCGCGGTGGTCGAAGCTTCCGGTCGCGCTCATCACCGTCGCGACGGAGAGCGCGTCGTCGACGACGTAGGGCCTTTTCTCTCCGGCTCCTATGGCCATTATCATCCCCTGAGGCGGGTTGATGACCGCCTCGAATTGCTTGATTCCATACATCCCCATGTTCGACAGCGAAGCCGTGCCCCCCTGATATTCCTCGGGCTTCAGCTTGCCTTCGCGGGCGCGGGAGGCGAGATCCTTCATCTCGGTCGCGATCGCGGACAGGCTCTTGGTGTCCGCGCCGACGACGATCGGGGTGATCAGGCCGGCGGGGATGGACACCGCGACCGAGATGTCCGCGCGCTTGAAGGTGACGAGCTCGCTTCCCGTGAACTGGACGTTGCACTCGGGCACTTCCATCAGAGCCGCCGCGAGCGCCTTGATCAGGAGATCGTTGACCGAGAGCTTGACCCCGCGCGGCTCGAGCGTTGCGTTGAGCTCGCCGCGAAGCTTCAGGAGCGCGTCGAGCCGGATGTCGACGGTCAGGTAGATGTGCGGGACGTTCTGCTTCGACTCGGCCAGGCGCCGGGCGATCGTCTTGCGCATGTTCGACAGCTTGGCGACTTCGTGCGGGATGTCCGGCACCCCATAAGTCGGGGCGGGCGAGTGCGCCGCCGTTGCCGGAGCCTGCGCCGCGGCGGGGGCGGCCTGCGCCGCGGCCGGGGCCGCCGCCGCGGCAGGCTTGCCGGCGGCGCCGTCGACGTCCGCCTTGACGATCCGCCCGCCTGGGCCGGATCCGGTTAGGCCGGCAAGGTCGATGCCGCGCTGCTCGGCGAGACGGCGGGCGAGCGGGCTCGCCTTGACCCGGTCGCCGGCGTCGGCCCTGGGCTGCGCGGCGGTTCCGCCAGGCTGAGCCGCGCCGCCGCCGCCTTCGGCCTCGGCGGCGGGAACCTCCTCCGCCGGATTGGCTCCATAGCCCTTCACTTCGGGGATCGGGGTGGGCGTCGGGGTGGGAGTCGCCGTGGCGGGTTGCCCCGCCCCCGTCTCGCCGCCGTCCTTCGCCACCGGCTCCTTCGCCGCCGTCGGCGCGGAAGCGGGCGCTCCCGCCTCTTCGCCTTCGCCGGCGATGAGCGCGATGACGGTGCCGACCTTCACCTCGTCCGTTCCTTCCGGCACCAGGATCCTGGCGATCGTGCCTTCGTCCACGGCCTCGAACTCCATCGTCGCCTTGTCGGTCTCGATCTCGGCGAGAAGATCCCCGGCGGCCACCGCGTCGCCCTCCTTGACCAGCCACTTGGCAAGCGTGCCCTCCTCCATGGTCGGGCTGAGGGCCGGCATCTTCAATTCAATCGGCATGGCGCGCGGGGCTCCTGGCGGCAGTGCGCGTAAAGCCAAACAGCAATCGGTGGGGCCGGGTCAAGGCCTCTCCTGAGCGAGCGTCGTTCCGCGACGCGGGCGCCGATCCTTCCGGGGCGGGTTCGGCCGGATATCCGTGCGCTCTTTCGGTGCACGGCCCGCTTGCCAGTGCGGGCGAAGTGGCGCAGCATCGGCGAACGGGAGGCCGAATGCGATCCTTTCTGGTGGTGATCGACGATACCAGGGAAGCGAGCGCCGCACTGCGCTACGCCGCGCGCCGGGCTTCGGGCACGGGCGGCGGAGTCATCCTGCTCGCCGTGATCCCGCCCGCCGAGTTCGTCCAGTGGGGCGGAGTCCAGGCGGCGATGGAGGAGGAGGCGAAGCTTCGCGCCGAAGCGATGGTGCTCCAGGCTTCGGGAGCGATCGTCGAGGACGCGGGGATCGAGCCGACCATCCTCGTTCGCCAGGGCGAGCCCGAAAAGGCGATCGCGGATCTGCTCGCCGAGCGCGACGACATCGCCGCCCTGGTGCTCGGCGCGGCCGCGGAAGGCGGGCCGGGCCCGCTCGTCAGCCATTTCTCGGGAGCGGTCGCCGGCAACCTGCCTTGTCCGCTGGTGATCGTCCCTGGCCGCCTCGTCGACGAGGGCGCCGACCGGCTGAGCTGATCTAATCCTCCCCATGCGCAGCATGGGGAAGGGGGACTATGCGAAGCATGATGGAGGGGTAATCGACGGGGCTGCGTGCATACCCCACCACCGCGCGTCGCGCGGTCCCCTCCCCGAGCGAGCTCGGGGAGGATCAAGGCAGGTTCAGCCGCGCTCGCCCGGCCTCGGCGCGGGCGCCGCCTTCACCGACCGCCGTGCCGGCTTGCTGTAGTGCCGCACCACCGGCTTCTTGTAGTGGCGGCGGGGCGCCGCGCGATGGTCGTAGACGGTCTCGTAATAGGTGCGGGTCTCCATCACCGGCGCCGTCGTCGTGGTGGTTTCGGTGATCACGACGGGCCCGCAGGCACAACCGGCGCCGTAGCCATAGCCATAGCCATAGCCGTGCCCGTAAGCGGGGGGCGGCGGAGGCGGCGGCATGTGGCGGACGCGAGTGCAGCTTCGGCGGCAATCGCCGGACATCGCGCCGTCGCGAGGATGGACGCGAACGATTCGGCCGCCGTGATGGCCGCCCTCGCGCCTCTCCTCGGCCCACTCGCCGCCATCGTGGTCGCCGCCCCGGTGGTGATCACCGTCGTAATCCGATTCGGCGTAGTCGTAATCGTCCTCGTAACGATCCTCGTCATAGTCGCCGTGGCGGCCGTCGCGGCGGTCCCAGTCCCAGCCGTAGCGGCCGTCGATCACCCGGCCGTCCCGGTCGATCAGCAGCGCGTCGTCATAATAGCGGATCCAGTTAGAGCCCGGCATCGGCGTCGGCCAGCCGAAGGTCTGCCAATTGTGGACGAAGAACTGGCGGCCGCGGAAATGGTGCGGGACGACATGGCCGCGGCCGAAGCGTTGCCAGCCCTTCATGTGGCCCTTCATTCCATTGACATGGCCGCCGCCGTGCATCCGGGGCGGATTCATCCGGTGCACGCCGCCGTGCATGACCGTGGCGCCCGGTGCGGCCATCGGAGCGTGGGCGCCGTGCGCCATCGGAGGCGGCGGCGGAGCCGGAGGAGCGCCGTTCGCCATTGCCGCCGGAGTCCAGGCGGCCGACGCCGCCAAGCCTATCAACCAGAGCCTGCTCATGTTCGTCCCCTGTGCGCGAGTGCGTGTCCAGGGCCCCGGCAAGGAGAGTCGGGGCCGTTAGGACATTTTTAACGCTTGCGTGGAGGCTTTGCTACCGGCGGCCAGACGCGGAGCGAGCCGGCGTGCCAATTCGAGACACCCCGCCAGATCCTGCGGATCGAATCGCGCCAGCCTGGGACTGTCGAGATCGATCACCCCGATCAGCGCCCCCTCGTGAACGAGCGGCACCACAAGCTCGGAACGCGAAGCGCTGTCGCAGGCGATATGGCCCGGGAACGCCTCGACATCCTCGACCAGCTGCGGCTCCAGGCTGGCCGCCGCCGCTCCGCACACGCCCTTGCCGAAGGGAATGCGGATGCACGCCGCCCGCCCCTGGAACGGGCCGAGCACAAGCTCGCCTCCGACGTTGCGGTAGAAGCCGGCCCAGTTCAGATCGGGCAGCGATTCCCACAGCAGAGCGGCGACGTTCGCCATGTTGGCGACGGCGTCGGGCTCGCCCGCCGTGAGCGCATCGGCGGCGGCGGCTACCTGGCGCCACGCTTCCGTCTTGTCGGCCGAGTCTATCCTGAAATCGTACATCCCTGCTCCGTCAGTCCAGCGCGCGAAGGCCCCGATGTGGGCCCGGGTTCGCAATTCCGCCAGCCGGAAGAGGGCGGCAGTTCCGGAGTTGCCCGATAAATGAGGAGTGCCCGGCGGATGCGGTCCGGTTGCAGTCGACGACAGAACGGTGCCGGGCTGCGGAGGGCGCGAAGGCTGCTTCGTGCCCGAGGCTCTTCTCGTCTTTCTGCTTTGTGTGAACAAAGTGCCGCTTTCGCAGCCGAACGGCCCTACCGGCAATGACCCGCCTTAAGGCAAGATGGGACAGTATATATCTTCGGAGTGAACTGGACCGGTGTCGGCCTCTGGTCCAACAGTGTGAGAATAAATACTGTTTTCCTTAATGTTTAAGGTGGTTAAAACTTAATATGGCTTCTCGTCGCCATCAAGAGTATATATTGCTTTCCCTAGTGGACTGTCGACGCGCGTACGGCGCCTGTGAGAAGTTCCGCGCCATCCCAAACTTGAGATAACCTCGAATCTGCCTCGCAGATCGCGTCACGGGTCCGTCAGGGCGCAGGCAAAAGCAGGAGGGATGAAAATGACCATATTACAACAGGTAAAATGGGTGATGTTCGCGTTCTTCGTCTGCTGCACCGTGCCGGTACAGGCGCAGAACTTGCTGATCAATCCGGGATTCGAGGCGCCGCCGGTCCGGGCCAACGGCGACGCTTATTACGCCTCGAATTCGGGCAATCTCGCCGGCTGGGTGATCGAGGGCGGCGCCAGCGCCAACGTCGTGCAGGTGGACGGCTCGGGCGGCGGCTTCACTTATTCCAACGGGCCCGAGCAGGACGCCTCGGGCGCGGCGGCCGGCACGCCGCAGCGCTATCTCGATTTCGGCACCGGCAACAAAAGCGTTTATCAGAGCTTCAGGGCTCCGTGCTCCGCCACCTACCGCTTCGGCGCCTCCTTCTCCGATCGTCAGCGCATCGGCGGCAGCGGCCAGACGATGGTTCTGGCGGGAAATGGGCCGACCGGCTCCCCGCTGGCGTCGAGCCCAATGGTCACCATCGCCGCCAACGGGAACTATGCGTGGCAGCCGTCCACCGGCACCGTGTCGCTGGTCGGCGGGCAAATTTACACGTTCAGGATCGTGATGGACGAAACCTATATGAATACCGATGCGGCGTCAGTCGAGCGGGCCGGCGATTGCGCGGCGCAAACGGTCGACGTGCCGGGCGACCATTATCAATGCTATCGCGTGGTTCGTGGTGCTGCGCTCACCCCGCAGACTATCACCGTGGCGGATCAGTTCGGACGCGCGCGGATCGTTATCGCGCGACCGGTGATGCTGTGCAACCCATCGCTCAAGATCCATCGCGACAAGCGTTACCCGGTGAAGTCGCCGGAGCTGCATCTGGTCTGCTATGAGCCGGTGAGGAAGGATAAGGCGCGGGTGCGCCGGGTCAGGATCGGCAACCAGTTCCAGATCGGCGATCTGCACGTGGCTGAGCGGACCATGTTCTGCGTGCCGTCGAACAAGAAGCTGCTCGACGGACGCGAGGCGCCGCTCGACTGACAGGCGTGGGGCGTGCGCGGCCCGATCGCGCACGCCGCCGCCGTTGCCGCGTCTCCGAGGCAGTATTGAGGCGCCGAGGACCAATCGCGCCGAAGTACCGACGCCGCCGCCGCTCGAACGCTTCGGCTCCAAGATAGATTACCAGAAGCGCCGAGTCGCCGCCAAGAATAGCGCAATTAGACTAATGACACGGGGGCCACCGCCACTTAGGCTCGCAGGGTGCGACTGCTTCGCTCCGCCCTGCTCAAGCATCCGTTGCTCGCCGTCACGATCGGGCTTGCGGCGCTGATGCTTCGGCTGGCGGTGCCGGCCGGGTTCATGCCGGCGCTCGATCATGGCCGGCTCGTGCTGACGGTCTGTTCCGGCTACGGTGCGGCGCAGGCCCGCCACGCGATGCCATCGCCGGACAAGCCGAAGGCGGATGGTGGCTGTGCGTTCGCCGACCTGGCGCTCCCTCTGATCGGAGGCGCCGACCCGGTGCAGGCGGCGGCGGCGCTTTTCTTCATGATCGCCGCCGCTCTGTTCGCCGGCGCCGCTCTTGCGCCGTGCGCCGCGTTGCGGCTGCGCCCGCCGCTTCGAGGACCGCCTCTCCCCGCCTGAGGCTCGGGAACCGTCGCCCGCGCCGTCCCGGCGCGCCAGCGGCGTGATCTCCCGACGGCTTCAACCGTGGTTCGCCTGGATCGCCGGGGGCGATGCTGGCTCAACGCTTCAGGGGAAAGTGCGTGAAGACTGTTTCCGCCGCTTCAGCGGCTTCCGGCGGCGGCCGGCTTTACGGGGCCGCGTGGCGCTGGCACTTCTACGCAGGGCTGTTCGTGCTGCCCTTCGTCCTCATCCTTTCGCTCACCGGCTCGATCTACCTGTTCAAGCCGCAGATCGACCGGTGGGAGGAGAGCGCATACCGGAACCTGGGGACGGCGGGCGCCGTCTCCGCCGACCGGCAGCTGGAGGCGGCGACGGCCGCTTACCCGGGTTCGCGCTTCAACCATTACCGACTGCCCGAAAACCAGGGGGACTCGGCCATGGTCCAGCTCAGTCTCGCCGACGGCCGGCCGCTCGAGGTCTTCGTGTCGCCGCAGGGCAGGGTGCTCGGCGCCTTCGACCCCGAGGCGCGGGTTTCGGCGGTCGTCTCCCGGATTCACGGCTCGCTGATGCTGGGGCGCTGGGGGGACTGGCTGGTCGAGCTGGCGGCGAGCTGGACCATCGTCATGATCCTGACCGGCCTCTACATGTGGTGGCCGAGGCCCTTCAAGCCGGCCGGCACCTTCTGGCCCCGGCTCTCGCTGAGGGGAAGGCCCCTGCTCAAGGACCTCCACCGAGTCACCGGATTCTGGATCGCCGGGCTGGTCCTGGTCATGCTCGCGAGCGGCCTTCCCTGGGCCGCGTCCTGGGGCGGCGTCTTCAAATGGGCTAGGACCGAGCTGGGTCTGGTGAACGGGCCGCAGGAGTGGAAGATCGGCGCCGCGGGAGGCACTCATCGCGGCCATGTCGTCGCTCACCATGGACACGGCGAGGCGGCCGCGCCCGCCATCCCCGCGGGCGGCGTCCCGCTATCGGCCGTGGTCGCCAGGGCGCAGGCGGAGAATATGGCCTTCCCGGTGCTGGTGCTGCCGCCGCGCACGACCCAAAGGTTCGGCCCGCCGACGGGGGAGGACTGGACCGCCAAATCCGAACCGCAGAACCGGCCGCTCGGCCGGCAGGTGACCTATGACGCCGCCACCGCCGCCGAAACCGGTCGGAGGCGCTTCGCCGACCAGCATGTCGTCGACCGGATCGTCAACACCGGCATCGCCTGGCACGAAGGCCAGCTGTTCGGGTGGGCCAACCAGCTGCTTGGGCTGCTGACGGCCCTCGCCCTGATCGCGATCAGCATCGTCGGGGTCCTGATGTGGCTGAGGCGCCGCCCCAGGGGCGGACTCGGAGCGCCCCCGCCGGCCGGCGGTGCGAACCTGCGCTGGGCGATCGCCGCCCTCGTCGTCGCCGGCCTGCTACTGCCGCTGTTCGGAGCCTCGCTGATCCTTCTCCTGGCAGTGGACCGGATTGGGGAGGCGATCCGGGGCAACCGGCGACGAGCGGCCATCTAATGAGGTAGGGGGCGTGGCGGCCCCGGTATCAGAAGCGCATCCACTAACTGAGTCACCTCGAAACGCGTTATATTGCGACTCCCCACCTGCGCGCTTAAGAAGCAGCATTGAGGGGGACAGGATGAAGCTGGTTGTTGACAGTCTGTTAAGTCAGCAACAGGCGGGTATGCCGCTTCATATATTGGACTCTTTACAGCCTTACGCCCCCCATGATCGCAGCCTCGTCGATGCGCATGATCATGCGGGAGCGCTGTCGTTGGCATTCTTCATGAGCTCAGAGCGGCGACAGGCGCTCGAACGACTGACCCGACAACACCGCCAACTGCTCGAATCCACGCCGATGATCGACGCATGCTCCGGCCCGGATCCATTCTGGCTTGGTGCTTCGGTTCAACCCAGCTCCCTCATTCTTGTCGAGACTTCCCCGAAAGTCGCAGCCGGCCTTAAGGCGCGCGACGGCTCCGTTCAAAAGCGGGTCGATGTCGTGTGCGGCGACATTTTCTCCGATTCAGCAAAGGACGAGGTCGACACTCATCTGGCCGGACAATCGGCCAATCTCGCGGTGCTCGGCAATTCCTACTCGAACTACCCCTCCGGTGCATGGCGCAAGATCGTCGACCGGTTCGTCGCGATCGGCAACCTTGTCATTATCGATACCGAATGCCTGGAATCTCCAGAAGATTTCGCGCTGATTGCCGGCCGCTATGGACAAAAGGCCGAGTTCCATTTCCGCGTGCTCGCCGATCTAGGTGTGCCGCGCGGCGCTGTAGTTCCCAAGGTTCGCTTTGACCCGGACTCATTCGAGGTGACTATTGCATTCGAGCCCTGCTCTACGCTTATCCTCGCAAGCGGGGAAACGACGGTTTCGGTTCCGGCCGGCATGGAAGTAGCCGTCTTCAAGTCACGCAAACCTTCACTCGCTCGGCTGCACTCGGAGTGGCGGGATTTTGAACCAATGGCGACCCAACGGCACGGGCTGTCGGTGCAGACCATTCTGAAGCGGGCATAGTCTATGTCGCCGAGAGAGATGATTCGCCATCTGCTGCCGCTCATAATCGGCGTTTTGGTCGCCGTTATATCGGCAATTCTAGTGCCGTTGGCCGGAATGGGTGAGCGGCTCGATCTGCAGATCGTCCTTACCGTGACGTCGGTTTCGATCGTGCTGCTCGCGGAGCGCTGGTTCACGCAGGACAAGATCTCCGAGATGATTGCAATATTTCAGGAGGATCTTCGCGCAGTCCCGCAATTCACAACCGGCGGCCTTGCGTTTTCAGATGAGGAGGCGGCCTTCGAATACCTCGTCGTGAACGCCGCAGTCGCAACGGAGGTGTCGAACACCAGGTTCATGGACCCGGCAACGACTCATTATCAGGGGGGTACCGAGTACGTGCTCGGCGCGCTGGATCAGGTCATTCTTCGTCAGGTGAAACGAGGCATGTCGTATCGCTTCGTTTGCGATACCACTGCCGCTGCCTACGCTCGGTCCTTTTGCAAGGCCGTCGAGGGACATAAGGGCTTGAAGTTCTCGGTAAGGATTGGCGAGTTCAGTCGCACATTCGCCTTGCAGCTGACAATCTTGCACTATGAAAAGCGGCAGTCAGAAGTAATGGTCGGATGGACCTATGCTGGCGAAAAGCGTGGTGATGAGCAAGTGTTGCTGTTCCGTAACCCGGAAGCCGTAAGTTACTTCGAGAAGCTTTTCGTTCGATATCAACAGGTGTCCAAACCTTTCCATGCCGACTGTTCAGCAGACGCGTGAGACCGCGGAGCAAGCCCAGAGTGACGGCTCGACTCAATCCATCCGAACCTTCCCGCGCCCCTGCTTCACCGCGCCCCGGCCCTTCTTCTCGTCCACCCGCCGGGCCTTGGCCGCCCGGCTCGGCTTGGTCTTCACCCGCCGGCGCGGGGCAATGTGGGCCTTGGCGATCAGGTCGGCGAGCCTCGCCCGTGCCTCCTCGCGATTGGCTTCCTGGGTCCTGTGGGTCCGGGCGGTGATGACGATCTCGCCTTCCGTGGTCATCCGGCTTCCGGCGAGGGTCTTCAGGCGGGCGTAAACCGCGGGGGCGAGGCCGAGCTTGAAGACGTCGCAGCGAAGCTGGCACGCGGTCGCGACCTTGTTGACATTCTGGCCGCCTGGGCCGGTCGAGGCGAGGAACTTCTCCTCGAGCGCGTCCTCGGGCAGCGGGTAGGGCTCAATCGCCGCCGTCATCGACCGGATCCGAGCCCGGCCCAGCCTCAAGAAGGGCCGCGGGGATGGAGGGCGTCGCCGCGAGGGAAGGCTCGCCGTCGAGGACGTCGCCGAAGCCCGCGCCGAGGAAGGTCGGGGGCAGGGGGGCGGTCGCGGCGACCGGCGGCTTGCCGTCGCGGTCGACCCGGATCGACAGCGCGTGGAGGAGCATCGGCCCGTTCGACCCGCCATAGACGGGATCGCCGGAGATGGGGATTCCAAGCCCGTCGGCGGCGTGGACCCTGATCTGGTGGGTTCGGCCGGTCTCCGGCGAGAAGAGGATGACGGCGCGGCCGTCGCGAACGGCGATCTTGCGCCAGCGGGTCAGCGAGGGCCTGCCGTCGGGGTCGTTCACCATCCGCCAGCCTTCGGCCTCGCTCGAAGTCTTGGCGAGCGGCATGTCGACCTCGCCTTGCTCGGCCCCCGGGACCCCTTCTAGGACGGCGAGATAGGTCTTGCTCACCTTCTTCTGCTCGAACGCGCGCTGGAAGCGCTTGTGCGCCTTGGGATTTCGGGCGAGGAGCAGGCAGCCGGACGTGTCCCGGTCGAGCCTGTGGACGGGCAGGGGCGCGCGTTTGAAGCCGAAGCGGAAATGCCTCAGATAGTCTTCGAGGCTCTCGGGCGTCCGCGAGCCGGGGTGGACGGCGAGACCCGCCGGCTTGTCGATGACGATCGCCTCGCCGTCGATGAACAGAACATATTTATCCCACACGGCCGATTTCTTTCATCCCGGCGCACTGCCATGCCTGTTGCGGCCGCGCAACGTTTCGCCGACGTGATTGTGAATCCTCGTTTAATTCGAAATTAACCTTTTGCGTTCACTTATCCCATGGTTAATGAACTTCATCAGGGGCGATCGGGGCGACAAGGCTCCCCCGCCGTTGAGTGAGAGGGGCCAGGCACCATGCGCGTTCTGCTGATCGAAGACGAGCCGACCACCGCCAAGAGCATCGAGCTCATGCTTTCGGGCGAAGGCTTCAACGTCTACACCACCGATTTGGGCGAGGAGGGCTTGGACCTCGGCAAGCTCTACGATTACGACATCATCCTGCTCGATCTGAACCTTCCCGACATGCACGGCTACGACGTGCTGAAGAAGCTTCGGCTCGCGAAGGTCGGAACGCCCGTCCTGATCCTCTCCGGAATCAGCGAAATGGATTCCAAGGTCCGCGCCCTGGGCTTCGGCGCCGACGACTATGTCACCAAACCCTTCCACCGCGACGAGCTCGTCGCCCGGATCCACGCCGTCGTCCGCCGCTCCAAGGGCCACAGCCAGTCCGTGATCCGCACCGGCAAGCTGGCGGTCAACCTCGACGCCAAGACGGTCGAGGTCGACAGCGCCCGGGTGCACCTCACCGGCAAGGAATATGCGATGCTGGAGCTGCTCTCGCTTCGCAAGGGCACCACCCTGACGAAAGAGATGTTCCTCAACCACCTCTACGGCGGAATGGACGAGCCGGAACTCAAGATCATCGACGTCTTCATCTGCAAGCTCAGGAAGAAGCTCAGCCTGGCCTGCGGCGGCGACAATTACATCGAGACCGTCTGGGGCCGAGGCTACGTCCTCCGCGATCCCGAGGAGATGGAGACCGCCAAAGTCGCCTGAAGAAATTCGAGAGTGGGGTAATGGACCGGCGCTCGCAGCGATGCGGGCGCCGTTCGTTTGCAGAGGCGACTGGGGATTCGCGACGAATCGTGATATGGCGGCGCTCCTCATGCAGGAACACGCGAATGGCCCCGAACCCGAACGAAGATGGACGCAGGCCGAGGGCCGAGGCGGTCTTCAGGGCGCATATGGCGCGGCACGAGGCGCACATGGCAAAGGCCGTGGCGGCGCACGAGCGGGCAATGGCGACGGCTGAGCGCCGGATTGCCGAGGCGGTGCGCGCCGCTGAGCGCGCCACGAAGGCCGCGGAGCGCGCGATGAACCAAGCCCTGCTTTCGACTGGTCGTGGGATGGATCCAATTGAATTGATCAGGGCGATCAAGGGCCGTCGCAAGCCGCCGGCCGGTCCCAAGCGCCGCGACTTGGAGGGCGGGGACGGTGTGCCGGTCGTCCCGAGGCCGAAGCCCTACCCGCTCGCGGGAGCCGCCGCCGCTTCGATCGAGTGAGCGGCGGCCGACGGGCGCGCGGTTGCAAATCTCCCCCGTTGACCCATATCCCTCTCACGGCTATAGGCCGCCTCGCCTGCGGAGCCCTAGCGCTCCTGGAGCAGGCAAGAGCTTGAACATTGACGTAGCGTCGCAAGGGCCAGGGGGCCGCAAGGTACCCCCGGGTTTTTGCGTTTTTTGCGCCACGGCAGAGTAACTTGATAAGGTGAAGGGCTTCATGCCGACGATTAATCAGCTGATCCGCAAGGGTCGCGAGCCGCAGAAGGCGAAATCCAAGGTCCCGGCCATGGAGCAGAATCCGCAGAAGCGCGGAGTTTGCACCCGGGTCTATACGACGACTCCGAAGAAGCCGAACTCGGCGTTGCGGAAGGTGGCCAAGGTCCGCCTCACCAACCAGCGCGAAGTGATCAGCTACATCCCCGGCGAGGGTCACAACCTCCAGGAGCACTCGGTGGTCCTGATCCGCGGCGGCCGCGTTCGCGACCTTCCCGGTGTCCGCTACCACGTTCTGCGCGGCGTTCTCGACACCCAGGGTGTCAAGGATCGCCGCCAGTCCCGATCCAAGTACGGCGCCAAGCGTCCGAAGTAAGCCGGAGGGCTGGTCCCTCCACCAAGGCTGAAGTCAAGAAGGGTAGAATCCAATGTCTCGTCGTCGTCGCCCCGAAAAGCGCGAAATCCTCCCCGATCCCAAGTTCGGGGACATCACGCTCTCGAAGTTCATGAACTCCGTCATGCTCGACGGCAAGAAGTCCGTCGCCGAAGGCATCGTCTACGGCGCCTTCGACACGATCGAGACCCGCGCCAAGCGCGACCCGATCGGGGTCTTCCACGACGCTCTGAACAACGTGAAGCCGGGCATCGAGGTCCGCAGCCGCCGGGTCGGCGGCGCGACCTACCAGGTGCCGGTCGAGGTCCGCCCCGAGCGCGCCCAGGCCCTGGCGATCCGCTGGCTGATCGGAGCGGCGCGCAGCCGTTCGGAGAACACCATGGCCGGCCGCCTGTCGGGCGAGCTCATGGATGCCGCCAACAATCGCGGCAACGCGGTCAAGAAGCGCGAGGACACGCACCGTATGGCCGAAGCCAACCGCGCCTTCTCGCATTACCGCTGGTAACAATTTGAACGCCGGGCCGCTTGCCCGGCCTGGAGTGAACAACGTGGCCCGCAGTCATCCGCTCGAGCGCTATCGCAACATCGGCATCATGGCGCATAT
>DASVTN010000069.1:0-9069 GCA_036387555.1 Allosphingosinicella sp.
CCAGCTCGGCTCGACTGTGCGGCGTCAATCGGGCATTCTTGTGGATGTTCATCCGGTTCTCCCGCGGATCTGAAGCTTCGCAACCTCAGTCTGCTCGGCCAGGACCGGATGAACAACCTATGGAAACCTCACAGCTAGAGCGGCGCCGCCAGGGCGTGGAGGGAGCGGTTCTCGTGCCGAAAGACGCCGGCCGCGCCTTGCCGCAGCGCTCTGGCCGCCGCCGCCGCCACGACATCCGCGTCGATGGCCGCGAAGCGCTCGAGCCTGCCGCGAAGCGCCAGATTGACGACCGGGCTCAGCGCGATCCCGATCCGCTCGCCCACCCGCCTGTCTCCGCCGCGCGGCCCGCGCAGCAGGCCCGGCCTCAATATGTCCAGCCGCTCGAAGCCGAGCCCCTCCAGCGCCGACTCCATCTCTCCCTTGATCCGGAGGTAGAAATTGGCGGAGCCGGGATCCGCGCCGACCGAGGAAACCGTCACCATCCGGCGCGCTCCGGCCGCCGCGGCCGCGCCCGCGAACGCCGCCACCATGTCCAGGTCGACCGCCCGGAACGCCGCTTGCGATCCCGCCTGCCGCATGGTCGTTCCGAGCGCGGAAAACGCCACTTCCGGTACGAGCGATCCCACGATGGCCGGCCATTCTGCGGGCGGTGCGACATGCTCGCGCAAGGCGGCGTGGGCCCTCCCGCCCGGCCGCCGCGCCAGCACGTCGACGCTCCACCCAAGATCCAGCATCTTCGAAGCCGCGAGGGAGCCGACCAGGCCGGTGGCGCCGATCATCACGACGCGCATCTCAAAAGCCTTCCGGAAGCTCGACCGGTCCGACGAGCTCCCGATATTGGCGGAGGGCGTAGCGGTCGGTCATTCCCGCGATGAAGTCGCCGATCGCGCGAAGCAGAGCCGTCTCGTCGCCGCCCGGATCGAACCAGCCGGGCGGAAGCCGTCCGGGTTCGTCGCGATAGGCGCCGAACAGAGCCGCGAGTATCCCTTGCGCCTGGTCGCGAACCACGGTCACCGCGGGCGCGTTGTACATCCTCGTGCGCAGGAAGCGCTTCAAGGCCGTCTCCTCGGCGGCGAGAGCGGACGAGAAGCCGACCAGCGGCCGGCCCGCTTCCCGGACCTCGGCGACCGTCTCGACCGGCGTCTGCTCCAGGCGCCGAGCCGTCTCTTCGAGCACGTCTCCGACCATAAGGCCGATCTGGTCGCGGATCAGCTCGGGCACGAGCCTGGTCTGGTCAACGTCGGGGAAGCGGACGCGAACCTGTGCCCAGGCGCGGGCGATCATCGGCACCTCGAGCAGATCGTCCAGGGTGAAGAGGGCGGCTCGCAGACCGTCGTCAACATCGTGGTTGTCATAGGCGATGTCGTCGGCGACGGCGGCGACCTGCGCTTCGAGGCTCGGCCAGGTCGTCAGGGCCAGCGGGAATTCGCGGTCGGCCTCGGCGAGCGCCCAGGGCGCCTGCCCCATGACCGGGCCGTTATGCTTCGCCAGCCCCTCCAGGGTTTCCCAGCTCAGGTTGAGCCCGGGATAGCGGGGATAGGGGCTTTCCAGCCGGGTGAGCAGCCGGATCGTATGCGCATTGTGATCGAAGCCGCCCGCCGCCGCCATCTGCGCCTGAAGGACCTCCTCGCCGGAATGACCAAAGGGCGGGTGACCTATGTCATGTGCCAGGCACAGCGCTTCGGCGAGGTCCTCGTTGAGGCCGAGCGCCCGCGCCATGGTCCGTCCGATCTGGGCGACTTCGAGGCTGTGGGTGAGGCGCACCCTGAAATGATCGCCGTCCGGAGCGGCGAATACCTGGGTCTTGTGCCTGAGTCGGCGGAACGGGCCCGAGTGGATGATCCGGTCGCGGTCGCGCTGGAAGGCGTCGCGCGGACCGCGCTGGCCCGTCTGCGGCTCGCGGTACAGGCGTCCTCGAGTCGCCTCGGGATCGCAGGCATAGCCAGCCCTCGGCCTCACCTGGCGGGCAGCTTCTCGACCTTCTGGCCCGCCGGGCTGGTCCAGGCGAAGCCGCTCAAATCCTGCGACTTGAGCTCATTGACGAACGCCTGCGCCTCCTTCGTGCTGGCGAAAGGCCCGACCAGCAGTCGGTTGGTGGCGTTGAGCGGCGCCGTCCAGGCGGCATGAGCGCCGAGCAGCTTGGGCGCTTTCGCCTTCAGGCGGGCATATTCGCGCGGCAGCGCCCCTTTGGCGGCGCCGACGGCGATCTGGACCCAGGACCGGCTCGGCTCGGCGGGAGCCGCACTCGGCTTCTTCGCCGCGGCGGCCGCGGTCGGCCGGGGCGAAGCCTTGGAGCTCTGGGCCTGTGGGGGCGCCGTTTCCTTCTCGCCGATGTCGGCGAGGGCGGCGGACAGGTCTGCCAGCCGGTTGCCGGCCGGAGCCGCTTCCGACTGGGGCTGTGGCGCGGCCGGCTGGGCCGCCGCGGCGATGCTGACGTCCGCCGGGAGCGGCTGAGCCTCCGGCGGCGATTGCGGCTGCGATTCCGGATAGGAGCGAAGCCCGGCTGGAAGCTGGGATTGCGGCTGCGGCTGGGCCTCCGCCATGATCGAAGGCGCCGCGGCCGGCGGCGCGACCGGCTGCGGCTGAGCGCTTGCCGGGGCCGCCCGGCCGGCGGCGGCCGCCAGCGCTTCCGGGCGCGCTTCGGGAGGCTTGATCGCGGGCCCGGCGGGCTTCGGCGCCGCCTCGGTCTGGCGGCGGGCCGGGCTCGGCTCGAGGCCGCGGGACCAGGACCATGCCGAACTGCCGCCGCCGAAGCCGGGATTCGCCGACGGCCGGCCGGTCGTCCTGCGCGGAGTCGCGGCGGCAAGCGATTCCTGCGGACGCGGTTTGACGCTTGCTCGGCTGCCGGCGGCCTGCGCCGGCGCCGCGGACGCGGTCTCGGTGCCGGGCCGGCGGCGGGCCGCGGTCGAGACAGGCTCGGACGGCGGCGAGCGGCGGTCGAGCGACCGTTGCGAGGGATCGGGCCGGCCCGCGTCGGTGACGGCATTGGCGAAGTCGTTCGCCGCATAAGCGGTGGGCGGCGGCGTCCGGCCGTCGCGTGGAAAGACGCCGAGATGGACGGCGAGCGCGCGCTCGGCCGGGGACAGGCTCGGGAGCCGCGCCAGGAACGGGCTCATCGCGCCGGCTTGGGGGCCGGGCATCGCGGCCTGAACCGCGCGCGTCGCGCCTGCCGTGTCTCCGGTGAGAGCCAGTATCAGCGCCCGGGCGCGCTCGGCGGCGCGATCGCGGACGAGGAGCTGGCCCTCGAGCAGCCGAAGCGCGGGCTCGCGCTCGCCGCTGATCGCCAGCGAAAGGGCGAGCCGCCGGGTCGCCTCGTCGTCGCGGCCGTTCTGAAGCGCCGTTCGATAATCCCGCTGGGCTTCCCGCGGATTGCCGGCGATGTCTTGCGCAAGCCCGCGGTCGCGCGCGATCTCCGCCGCCGGGACTCCGAGATCCGTCGCGTCGCGGAAGAATTTGAGGGCGGCGTGCGGCTGCTGCAGCTGGACCAGGGCGGAGCCGATCCACATCTTGACTCGACCGTCGCGCGGCATTTGCTCCTCCGCCCGGGCGAAGAAGGTGAGCGCCGCCTGCGGATCGCCAAGCTCCAGCGCCGCCTTGCCCGCGCCCATCAGCGCCGTGACGCTCTTCGGGTTGGCGGCAAGGCTTCGAAGATTGCGCGACAGCGCCGCCTGCGGGCGCTCCGTGAACGCGCCCGTGGCCGCACCTGTCTGCGCCGATCCCGGCGCGGCCGTGAACATTGTCCCCGCGGCCAGCACGGCCAGGCCGAGCCGGACGCCCTTCCCCAATGAAGTCATGGTTCGCTTAGAGCGGTTGGTTCCGCCGAGGACAACCGAAGTGCGTTCAATCGGTTGGCAGGGGCGGCGAGTAGTCCCGTCATCCCGGCGGAAGCGGGGATCCCAGGTCGGAAAAGGCACGGCGGGTCTCCCCGACATCCCGGATTTCGCCGGGATGACGGTGCGGTCCTTACGTCCTCTCTCCGACTTACTGGTTGTTCTGCCGGCCGAGGAATCGCGGGATGTCGAGCGGGTCACGGCGGAGGCGCGGCTGGGGCTCCTCCTCGACCTGGGCCTTGGCGGCGCCGCGGGCGATGCTCGACATGCGTTCGAACAAGGTGCCGCCCTCGCGGGCGGGACGCGCCTCGACTTCGGCGGGAGCCTCGGGCTCCCCGTCGATCCAGCTGCGCGTGCCGGGCGCGACGCTCTCCGGACCGCCGGCGAAATCCTCTTCGATGAAGCTTTCGCCCCCGTCGTCCTCGTCGCCGAGCATCGCCGCGTCGAGCAGGAGCTCGTCGCCGGCCTCCTCTTCGGCGGCCGGGGCATCGAGGCTCGGCTCGTCCGTCTCGACCGAGGCTTCGGACTGCGCCATCATGGTGTCGGCCGCCATTTCGGGCGGAGTCAGGGTAATCCTCGCGGCCTCCGCCGCCGGCGCGGCCGAACGGGCGGCACCCGGGAAGGTGAAGACCTTGGCCGGCATCGGCGGCGCCTGGGTCGAGGCTTCGGCGTCGATCCCGGTGGCGACCACCGAAACCCGGATCCTGCCTTCGAGATCGTTGTTGAAGGCCGAGCCCCAGATGATGTTGGCGTCGGGATCGACCAGTTCCTTGATGTGGCTGGCCGCTTCGTCGACCTCCATCAGGCGCATGTCCTCGCCGCCGGTGATGGAGATGATGACCCCGCGCGCGCCCTTCATGCTGACCCCGTCGAGGAGCGGATTGGCGATCGCCTTCTCGGCCGCCTCGATGGCGCGATTGTCGCCCGAAGCCTCGCCCGTGCCCATCATCGCCTTGCCCATCTCGCCCATGACCGAGCGCACGTCGGCGAAGTCGAGGTTGATGAGGCCGGGCATGACCATGAGGTCGGTGATTCCGCGGACGCCCTGCTGGAGCACCTCGTCGGCCATCTGGAACGCTTCCTTGAAGGTCGTGTTCGGGTTGGCGATCCGGAAGAGATTTTGGTTCGGGATGACGATCAGGGTGTCGACATGGGCCTGAAGCTCCTCGATCCCGGATTCCGCCGAGCGGCCGCGGCGATTGCCTTCGAAGCTGAACGGCTTGGTGACGACTCCGACGGTGAGGACTCCGCGGTCGCGGGCGGCCTTGGCGATGACGGGCGCGGCGCCGGTGCCGGTGCCGCCGCCCATGCCGGCCGCGATGAAGCACATGTGAGCGCCCTCGAGCGCCTTTTCGATCTCCTCGATCGCCTCTTCGGCGGCGGCCTTGCCGATCTCCGGGCGCGAGCCCGCGCCCAGGCCCTGGGTGATGCGCAGGCCGAGCTGGATGCGCTGATCGGCGGGCGAGGCGTTGAGCGCCTGGGCGTCCGTATTGGCGACGATGAAGTCGACGCCCTGAACCTCGTTGGCGATCATGTTGGCGACTGCGTTGCCGCCCGCGCCGCCGACTCCGATGACGCTGATGCGGGGCCTCAGTTCATCTACTTCGGGCCTGATGAAGTCGATGCTCATGCTTGCTCTCCCCCTGTTTTCGTCCAACGGGACCAATCGTTAACTCACTTTGCACCAAGCGATTCTTGGGTGCGAGCGAAAAGTTAACGAGGCCGTATTTTTTCGGTGCGGGAACCCCCGTGTGAGTCCCAAAAGCAACGCAGGTGAGTCCCGGAAGCCACGCCTGTGAATCTCAAAAGCCACTCTTCACCGCGCTGATCAGCCGCTGGACGATATTGCCGCCCGTCTCGCGCGGCATGATGCGCTCGGGAGACATGACCGAGCGCAGGTCCAGCTCGTCCGAAGCGGCGAACAGAGCAAGCCCGACGAGGGTCGTGAAGGCGGGGCCGGAATGCGCGTCCGGGAGCCCCGGAAGGCTCGGCCGGCCGATGCGGACGGCTCGGCCGAGGACGCCCTGGGCGTAGTCGGCGATGCCCTTCAGCTCCGAGCCGCCGCCGGTCAGCACCACCTGCCGCCCGAACGGTCCGCCGAAACCGAGATCCTTGAGAGCTCCGGCGATGTCGCCCGTCAGATGCTCGAGCCGCTGGCGGATGACGGCGATCAGCTGGGCGCGGGTGATCCGCGCCGCTTCGGTGCCTTCTTCCGATCCGGCGATCGGCGACAGCTCGATCATGTCGTGGTTGTCGCGCGGCGAGGTCGTCGCCGAGCCGTAGAAGCACTTCATCCGCTCCGCCTCGACCCTTCGGGTGCCGAACGCCGAGGCGATGTCGTCGGTGATGTCGATTCCGCCGATGGGGATCGACTTGAGGCCGAGCAGCATGCCTCCGGCGAACACCGAGACGTTGGTCACTCCGGCGCCGAGCTCGACCAGAGCGACTCCGAGCTCGCGCTCCTCGTCGCTCAGGCACGCTTTACCCGCCGCCACCGGCGAGGCGACGATCGCCTCCACTCCGAGATGCGCCGAGCGCACGCACAGATCGAGATTGCGCACGGGCGAGGGATCGCCGGCGATGACGTGGATGTCGACGGCGAGCTTGTCGGCATGAAGCCCGAGCGGCTTCTTCACGCCTTCGAGACCGTCCACCGTATAGAGCGCCGGAAGCGCGTGGAGGATCATCCGGCCGTCGCTGCTGATCGATTCCCGGCCAATGCCGAGCAGTTGATCGATATCCGCCTTCTCGATGCGACGGCCGCCGATCTGCAGCTCGACGCTTGCCACCGTGCTCACCAGGCCGCCGGCCGAGAAGCCGACGAAGACGTCCTCGATGTTGGTCGCGGCGATCCTTTCCGCCTGCTCCACCGCCTCGCGGATCGCCCCTTCGGTCTTCTCCATGTCGGCGATGAACCCGCGCCTCACCCCCTGGCTCTGGCGCTGGCCGGTGCCGAGGATCTTCAGCCGGCCGTCCTCGCCCGGCTCGGCGATCAGCGCCGACACTTTCGAGGAGCCGACGTCGAGCGCGGTGACGAGCTTGCGCGGGGCCTGGACGGTGGGCCTTTTCATCAGATGGTCCGGGCGGTGTCGACGGCGCCGCTGCCCGGGGCGACCGGAGCGGCGGGGACTTCGGGCGCGATTTCCGGGACGCTGCTCCCGGGCTCGTTCGAAAGCCGGATCAGCATCCGCTTGGGATCGCGCATGTCGATCCTGACATAGCCCTTGCCGAGCAGCTGCACGGACTGATCCATGCTCGCGAACTTCGTCAGCGCCTTGCGCGCCGCCGCTTCGCCTTCCGGCAGCAGGAGCACCTCGCCGGACTGGAAGCGAAGGTCCCAGCGCCGGCCGCCGACCCAGGTGGCGCCGGCCATGGCCGGCTTCAGATGAGGCGCCGCCTGGGTGAGGCGGGCAAGCTCGCCGGCGTGGAGATTGGCGGCGCGGCCGATCAGCAGCGGAAGGTCGGGCATGGCGTCGAGCCGCACCGCCTCAAGCACCACGCCGTCCATGTCGATCAGCGCAAGCCTCTGGTTATGCTGCCAGATCGCCGCCGGCCGCCGCTCGACGATGTCGACGACGAGCGTGTCGGGGAGCCGCCGCGAGACCCGCGCGTCGCGAACCCATCCGAACTGGAGAAGCCGCTGGCGGGTCCCTTCCAGATCGACCAGCGGCATCGCGGTCGAAGGCTGATCGAAGGCAATGTTGTAGACGTCGATCTGGCGGATGTGATCGGCGCCCTTGATCTCCACCCGCTTCATTGCGAAGCCCATTTCGCCCACGCTCTCGCCGATCGTCCCGCCCACCATCTGGGGGACCCGCAGCGCCCAGAGCAGTGCAAGCCCGACGGCAATGATCATTCCGAAGAATATCCACCAGCTGAAGCGGCGCACAGCCTCCGGCAGCGCCGGAGCGGGGGCTGCCCCTCGGCCGGCTTGCCCCTTGGCGCGCGTCGGGCCCTTGGCCTTGCCGCGCTGAGCCGAGCCGCGCGCGATCGCCTTGCTCATAACGCCTCCTCCACGATCTTCTGGACCAGCTCGGCATAGCTCATGCCGCAATAGCGGGCCTGCTCGGGCACGAGGCTGAGCGGAGTCATTCCCGGCTGGGTGTTGATCTCCAGCAGATAGAGCCCCGCCTCGCCCTGCTCGTCGTCCCACCGGAAGTCGGCGCGCGAGCAGCCGCGGCAGCCGAGCGCCCGGTGTCCTTCGAGCGCCATCGCCTTCGCCGCCGCCGCGATCTCGTCCGGGATATCGGCCGGGCAGATGTGCTGGGTCATCCCTTCGGTATATTTGGCGTCGTAATCGTAGAAGCCCGATTTGGGCTGCAGCTCGGTCACGGCGAGCGCCTCGTCGCCGAGCACCGCAACGGTCAGCTCGCGGCCGCGGATGAACGGCTCGGCCAGAAGGCGTTTGAAATGCCTCCAGGGCCCTTCGCTGTCGCGGCCGATCGGATCGCCGTGATTGCCGCCTTCCGTGATGATGGCGACGCCCACCGAAGAGCCTTCGTTGACCGGCTTCAGCACATAGGGCCGGGCGATCGGATCGCGCTGGTACAGGCTCTCGCTCTCGACCAAGGTCCCTGCCGGCATCCGGATGCCGCGCGGCACCAGGATCATCTTGGTCAGCTCCTTGTCGATGGCGATGACGGAGGTTTCGACTCCGCTATGGGTATATTTGAGGCCCATCAGGTCCATCAGGCCCTGCACCGTGCCGTCCTCGCCAGGGGTGCCGTGGAGCGCATTGAAGACGACGTCCGGAGCGGTTTCGCGAAGCCGCTCCGCCACGTCCCGGCCCATGTCGATCGGGGTGACCCGGTGGCCCAGGCTCTCGAGCGCCTTGACGACGTCTCCGCCGCTCATCAGCGACACCTCCCGCTCGGCGGACCAGCCGCCCATGAGGACGGCGATGTGGAGGGGCTCAGCCATGGTTGGTGAACCCCACGCAGGCTGGGGCCTTGGCGAGACCGGCCCCACCCGTCACCCCGGCGAAAGCCGGGGCCTCGGGGAGACCCGCCCGGACTTCTCGACCCGAGGTCCCGGCTTTCGCCGGGATGACGATATTCATCCTTCCACTCCCACCCTTTGAATCTCCCACTCCAGCATCACGCCCGAATGCGCCAGCACCCGGCGCCGCACTTCCTCGCCGAGCGCCTCGATGTCCGAGCTGCTCGCCTTGCCTAAGTTGAGCAGGAAGTTGCAATGCTTTTCAGAGACTTGGGCATCGCCGATCATGAGGCCGCGGCAG
>DASVTN010000070.1:0-30309 GCA_036387555.1 Allosphingosinicella sp.
TTCGCCGCCGCCTTCATGCGCGGCGAGGGCCTGAAGCCTTCGTCGCGGGCCGAGATGCTGCGCGGGCAATTGCCGATCACCTCGGCCGCCCAGTTCCCGAGCATGGCGCCTGAAGCCGCGCCCGACAAACGCTGGAAGGGACTGTCGGCGGCCCTCGGCGTCGTCGCCTTCCAGGGGCCGCAGGGCAGGGGCTTCTTCAAGGGCGGCCATAACGACAGCACCGGCAACATGTGGGTGTGCCTGGAGCGAGGCCGCCGCTGCGTCGTCCTCCTCGCCAACGACGTCAGGGCCGAGGCCGCCTTTCCGGCGCTGGTCGAGTCGATCCTCGGCGACACGGGCCTGCCCTGGCGGTGGGAATATAGCTGGCTGCCGTGAAAGCAGCCTTGCTGCACGGGTCGCCGCGGAACATGTTCAGGGCCACGCGATCTTTATTGGCCGTCCGGCTTACCAAATATTGACCCTCCGGCGTTACGGAAGCGAGGCAGCGCCGCTGGAGGGGATTGAGGCATGTTCGGCCGCAAGAAGGTTCAGCACCCGCCGGCGCCGCCGCCGCCGCCTCCGCCGCCGCCGCCCGCCGCTGCCGGCGGAGATCCGGGCGATCCCCATTCCCACCCGGGCCATCAGGCGGTGCTGAGGCACCTCGACGAGCGCGAGAAGCAGGAGCCGCTCATCCGCGCGCAGGTCGCCGGGGGCATTGTGTTCGATCTCTTCGTGCGGATTCTGTCGGAGCAGGGCGGCCGGGTGAGGATTGAAGACCTGATCGCCGCTTTGGCTTCCATCGGAGGCCATTTGTGCCTGACGGCCGCGCTCGATCAGCTCGGCCGGGAGAGACTCACTCCGAAGGCCGCCGGGATGATGGAGCTTCAGGACCGCGAGGGTAATATCTACTTTTTCGGAGACCTGCCCAATCGCTTCCTGCTGGAGAGCGAAAGCGCGCTGTTGAGCCTGGTCCTGGGGGCGGCGCACGCTCATGGCGCTCCGGTTTCGCTGGAAATGGTCCATGAGGCGATGAAGCGGACCGCAAGCCGCGTCGGCGCGCCGGATTTCGGCAGGCCCGAGGTTCCGGAGCCGCACCAGCCGGCCCTGTCCCCGTTCGACTGGGTGAGGCACGGCCGGGAGCGGATGACCGAGGCGTTCGATCTTTACGAGGTGCCGCCGCCGCAGCGTCCCGCCGCCGTGGGCTTTGCGCTTCAGCGCGCCATCGCCGAGGGACGCGAGGTCCTCGATCCGCTCATGGCGGCGCGGATCGCGGTCGAATGCGCGGTGCCCATGGCGAAGGTCGATCCCCGCCGATTCGCCTGACCGGAGACGGGCGGAGCCCGCCGGAGCCGCCGCTAGGGCATGATCATGCTCGATTGAATCGTGTCGGTCTGTCCCTTCTCGTCATTCCGGACTTGATCCGGAATCCATGAACGCCGTCCTCACTCCAGCTCGCGCTGCGGTGTTCATGGATCCCGGCCTTCGCCGGGATGACGTGAAGCCGAATCAACCTAAGTCGATCACGCTCTAGACGCGATAGTTGAAGCTGATGCTGATCCGTTCCTCCTTGCCCGTTCCCGGGGCGACCTCGTGCCTCAGCCAGCTCTCCCACAGGAAGATCGCGCCCGGCGCCGGCTCCACGTAGACGAAGCTTCTCAGCTCCTCCGGGGCGTCCGCCCGACGGGGCGGGGCGGCCATCATCATCGCGAGCCTGGGATCCTCGAGCTTGAGCGCGCCCGAGCCGGGCGGCACCGCCACATAGACCGTGCCCGAGACGGCGCTGTGCGGATGGATGTGGCCGGAATGGGCGCCGCCGGGTTTCAGGACGTTGACCCAGAGGCTGTCGAGCCTCAGCCGGCGTCCGCCCAGGTCGAAGGCGCATTCCGCCGCGAACGATGCGACGTGCCGGTTGAGGAGCCGGACCAGCGCGCCGAAGCTAGGGTCGCGCGTCGGAAGGTCGTTCAGCGAGGCGTAGGACGTGTAGCCGCGATAGCCGTGCTCGCGCGACCAGCGCCGCCCGGCCTCGTCGTCCCGCGCCAGCGCCCGGCAGGCGAGGTCGAGCTCGGCGGTCAGCGCGGGAAGGCCGATCTCGCCTTCATAGAATCGGCTGGCGAAGAGAGCGCGCGTCGGCATGAGGCTCCGGTTAGCCGATCCCGGCGGCACCGGCGAGCCGTTCGAAAGCAGTCGTCTGTTATTGAACCACTGGGACATCGCGAGCGTAGCGAAGCAATGCGGTGCAGCTCCGGGGCCAGTTGGATCGCTTCGCCGCTTCGCTCCTCGCGATGACGGCGAAGCTCCAGGCGGCCCATCACGCACCCCGTCCTGCGCCGGCCGGACGTTTCCTCCGCGGCTAGCGGTTGGTCGAGCTGGTCCAGTGCGGTTTGCGCAGGCCCGCGTTGACGCCTTCGATCTTGTTGACCAGCCCGCCGAGGTAATTGCCGAACTTCGCTCCGGGGGTGAATTCCACGGGCCGCACCTTCTCCGCGCGAAGCCCGGCCGGGAGCGGGATGTCGCCCGCCTTGCGCGGACGGAAGACGGCGCGCATCGGAGCGATGTCGGGCGACTTCGAGAAAGGCCCGGCGAGCCCCGCCTTGAAGACGTCGCCGATCTGGGGCGCGTCCTGGCCCTCCGCCCAGTCCGGCTCCGCTTCGACGACCCCCAGGTCGGTGACCGTGCCCGGCGCCAGCTCGAACGCGTAGGAGCCGAGCGAGAAGCTCGTATTGCCGAAGCCCTGGACGACCCAGGTGCCGGGATCGACCTCGATCAGCATCAGCCGGGTCGCCGGGCCCTTGGCGATCGGCTTGTAGCTGAAGCCCTCGATCGGATGCTGCCCGGCCGGGACCGGGTTGCGGGCGGCCTTGCCCATGCCCCTGATGTCGCCGAGCTCGGGATCGTAGCGGCCGAAGGCGAGGCCCGCCTTGAGAGGCATGGTCTTGCGCGACCCGGGGAAGCTGGCGAACGGGTTCTTCAGCAGCCTGTACTCTACCAGGATGTAGGCCTTGGCCGGGTTCAGGGCCGCGGGCACCTGCTTCAGGGTCTTCGCCTGTGCCGGCGAAGCGGCGGCGAGCGCGAGCGCGGCGAGAAGGGCGAGGCGGCTCATTGCGGAAGCACCCGGCCGGCGGGCTCGGGCGAAGCGGCGAGCGTGAACAGGCGGGCGGCGCGCTCCGCCTTGTCCAGCTTCCTCAGTTCGTCCGACACCGCATCCGTCGCCTCGACGCGCCGATAGCCCTTGTCCGTCATGCAGGTGCGAAGCACGTTCTTCGTCATCTGGCGCTCTACCTTGGAAGCCATGAAGCCCGCGAGGAAGGCGCCGGCGGCGGCGGCGTAGATGCTTGGCGAATAAGGCAGGTGCTGGCGCTGCGTCCGAACTCCTCCCGCAAGCTCCACGCATTCCGAAAGGTCGGCCTCGAAAGCCTCGCGCTCGACATTGGGCTTGTGGAAATAGACCGGCCCCGCCGCGGCGGCGGCGGGCGCCACAAGCAGCATTGCCGCGATCGGTGTTCCCAGGGCTTTCACGATCCGCACCCCCCTTTTGCGTCCCCCGCAGGCTATCGCCGCCGCCGCCGCTCCGCAACCGCCTGTGTTCAAGCCGATGGGCCGGGGACGGCGCTGAAAGAGGATAAGAGCGGGCCTGCGGTGACCCGGATACTCCCCGAGCTTGCTCGGCGAGGGGGACCAGGCGAAGCCTGGTGGAGGGGTGGCTGGCGAGGCCTCTTCGATTACCCCTCCACCACCCTTCGGGTGATCCCCCTCCCCAACTCCGATGGGGAGGATTCATCCCTCCGGCCGAGTCGCGATCCAGCTTCCGCCGATGAAGGCGGCCGCGAGCGGGGCGAGAAGCCAGGGGAAGGGGAGCAGGACCAGGCCGAGCACCGCGCTGAACGCGAAGGCGAAGAGCGCGGCGCGCTTGCCCGCGGCGCTGATCGCTCCGCGTTCGCGCCAGGCCCTGAGATGCGGCCCGAACCGGGGATGATCGACGATCCACGCCTCCAGCCGGGGCGAGCTGCGGGCGAAGAAGAAGGCGGCGAGCAGCATGAACGGCACCGTCGGAAGCAGCGGCAGGACGATCCCCGCCGCGCCGAGGGCGACGCAGGCGCATCCAAGGCAAAGATAGAGCAGGCGCCGCATCGCTCGGCCCTCAATCCTGGAGCCGGAGCGCGACCTCGTTCATGAAGCGGGCGTCGTCGCCCGCGGCCAGCCACCCGGCCTCCGCCGCGATCGCGCCCAGCATGTCGGCGAGCCGGTCCTGCTCGGCCTTGGCGTAATTGCCCAGCACATGGCCCGTCACCTTGTCCTTGTGGCCGGGATGGCCGATCCCGATCCGCACCCGCCGGAAGGGGTTGCCGACATGCGCCTCGGTCGAACGCAGCCCGTTATGCCCCGCGGTGCCGCCGCCGGTCTTCACCTTGACCTTGAACGGCGCGAGGTCGAGCTCGTCGTGGAAGACGGTGACGTCGCCGACCCCCTTCTTGAAGAAGTCCATCGCCGCCCGCGCGGCCCGGCCGCTCTCGTTCATGAAGGTCGCCGGCTTGAGCAGAAGGACGCGCGCGCCGCCGATCCGGCCCTGCTGCGCCCAGCCGTGGAAGCTCTTCCTGGGAGGCTCGAAATCGTGGACGGCGGCGATCGCATCCACCGCCATGAAGCCGACGTTGTGCCGGTGCATGGCGTAGCTCGCGCCGGGATTGCCGAGTCCGACCCAGATCTGCACGGGCTCGAACCCCTCCCAATGCGCTTCAGGCCGGTCCTCCGGCCGATCTTCCGGGAAGTCGGCGAGAGGCTGGCCCGGCACCTCGACGGCCCGTGAGCCGAACAAGGTGCCGAGCCGCCTCCACAGCGACAAATTATTCCCCGGTGTCCGCGGCGGTGTCTTCGTCCGAACCGCCCGGCGAGCCGTGGTCGGACGGGACGTCCTGAGCCACCGGCGCCTCGCCGTCTTCCTCTTCCATCTTCAGGCCCGAAGGCGCGACGATGGTGGCGATGGTGAAGTCGCGGTCGGTGATCGCGCTCTCGGCGCCCTTGGGAAGGGTCACCGCCGAGATGTGCAGCGAGTCGCCGATGTCGAGGCCGGCGAGGCTGATCTCGATCTCGTCGGGGATCTCGGCCGCGTCGCAGATCAGCTCGAGCTCGTGGCGCACCGTGTTGAGGACGCCGCCGCGCTTCAGGCCGCGCGAACGCTCCTCGTCGGTGAAGCGGATCGGAACGTTCACATGGACCGAGCTGTGCTCGGAGATGCGCAGGAAATCGACATGCAGCGGCCGGTCGGAGACCGGGTGGAACTGGACGTCCTTGGGAAGGGTCCGGGCCGTGGTGCCGCCGGCGACCTCGATCATGACGACCGAGTTCATGAAGTGGCCGGTGTTCAGCATCTTCATCAGCGCCTTTTCCTCGACGTGGACGGCGAGGGGCTCTTCTTTATTGCCGTAGACGACGGCGGGGACGCGGCCTTCGCGACGCATTGCACGGGAGGCTCCCTTGCCCGCCCGTTCGCGCGTCTCGGCCGACAGCGTAAGCTGATCGCTCATGTGCATGTCTCCAAGTAGCTGGATTGATGAAACCCGCGCTCACGCCTCCAGGGATGACCATGAACGGGGAAGCGGCGCCTCTAGCCCAGAGGGGGAGAGAAGGCAAGGGAAGGGGGGACAGTCACTTGGGACAGTCACTAGTGACTGTCCCGATCCTGATTCTCGATCCTCACTGCACCCTCTTCGCCTTCAGCCCCTTCTTCCTCAGCATCTTCTGGACGGAATCCGCGCCGGCCAGATGCCCCGCGCCGACCGCGACGAACACCGTCCCCGGCTTCTCCATCCGCCGCTCCAGCCAGTCCGCCCAGGCGGCGTTGCGCTTGCTCATCAGGGCCGTCTTCAGCTCCGGCGACATCTGGGTCTCGTCGTCGAAGGTGCGGGCGATCCCCTTGAGGTCGCCGCTCGTCCAGGCGTCGAGCATCGCCGCGAACTGCGCCTTCGTCTCGGCGCTCTCCTCCACCACGGAAAGGAGCATGGCCCGCTGCGCGGCTTCCGACAGAGTATCGAAATAGCCAAGCTGCTGCTCGACCGTCTCGAGCCCGATCACCGATTTGCCCGAAGCCCGGAACGGCGTTCCGATCTGGCTTTCGACGCCGAGCGAGGGATCGAGCCCGAGCCGCTTGAAAGTCACCCCGAGCAGCGACAAGGCGGCCGCCCAGGTCTCGAGCCGGTCGTAGACGGCTTCCGGGATTCCGCTCTCCGCGATCATCGACCGCATCGCCGCCCGTTTCGCCTCCGGCACCCGCTCCGCGATCGGCGGCAGCCCGGGCGAGACGCCCAGCTTCGCCATGGCCCGCGCCGCCGCCATCATGTCGTCGATGTTGGCGACCTCGAGCACCAGCTCGTCCGAGCCCTTGATCGCCGCCTCCATGGCGGGCGTCCTCCAGCCGCGGCCCTCGGGCAGAAGGTGGATGGTGCCGAAGAGGTAGACGGTCGTGTCCTCGTCGGCGAGCTTCCACATCGCCGGCCGCGCCGGCTTTGACGCCGGAGCCGCCTCGGCCGCCGTGCCCGCGAACGGAAGGAGCCCCGCCAGCGCCAGCCGAAGCCAGCCTTTCCGCAATCCAAACGCCATCCTCATGATCCTTCCGCCGCACCAAGTTTCGGACACCATGTCGATCCTGCGCCTCGCGTTTCAACCGCCCATGCCGCGATTAACTGAAATCCTCCCCGCGATTTCGCGGGGAGGGGGACCAGGCGAAGCCTGGTGGAGGGGCTCTTCGGAGTCAGAAACGCCCCTCCACCACCCTTCGGGTCGTCCCCCTCCCCTGCAAATGCAGTGGACAATTTTCGATATCAATCGACGCGCTTCACGCTCAGCCCGCGCTTCTCCAGCATCGCCTGCACCGAATCCCGGCCAGCGAGATGGCCGGCGCCAACCGCGAACAGCAAGGTGCCCGGTTTCTTGAGCCGGTCCTCGAGCCAAAGGGTCCAGGCTGCGTTCCGGCGGCGGACCAGCACGTCGTACAAGGCGGGCGGGAATTCCGGATCGTCGGCGAGGTCGAGAGCCTCGGCCTTGCCCGCCACCCATTCGGCCTCGCCGACCTCGGGCGTTGCATCTTCCTCGTCCCCGTCCGGCGGCGGCGCGATGGCTTCGAGAAGAAGCTGGGTCTGGACGGCTTCGGGAAGGGCGCTCATCGAGGCGAGGACGGCATTGCCGTCCTCGACGCTGCTGATCGGCTTTCCGGCGCCCCGGAACGTCTCCTCGAGCACGTCCTCCACACCGGGCGCGTCGCCGGGATCGTCCACTCCATATTCGCTCAGCATCTGGGCGACGCCGAGGGTCATCGCCGCGGCCCAGCTGTGCATCCGGTCGAGGACGGGCAGGGGCACTCCCGATGCCGCGATCGCCGCCTTGAGCGGCTTGCGCTTCTTCCTTGGGACCCGCTGGAGGATCGGCACCGGCTTGTCGGCGAAGAATGCGGCCGCGGCTTCGGCGCCCGAATCGGTCCCGGGCGGATCGTAGGTCTCGACCACCAGCTCCGAAGCTTCGCCGACCGCTTTGTCGAGCGCCGCGGAGCGCCAGCGGAAGCCCGGGGGAAGCATGTGGATGGTGCCGAACATGTAGATCTTCGTATCTTCGTCGGCGAGCAGCCAGAGCGCCGGGCGCGGCTCGGGCTGCTCCGGCGAGGCCTGCTTCCCGGCTTCGTCCGCGGCCGAGCCGCTCTTGCCCGCGGCGGCGGCCGTCTTGCCGGCGTCCTGCTTGTCGGGCGCCGCGGCGGCCGCCGGAGCCGCCGCCAGCGCGGCCAGCGGCACAAGCCATAACGGCCTCGGAAAATTAAGCGACTTCAAGATCATGCGATGCCCGTTCGACACTCTGCGGCCCTTCGCCGCTTCTGCGGCTTTTGCCCGCGGCGGTCAATCGCGGGCGGCGACGGCCGGCCCTCTCCGCTTGACCCTCCAGGTCTCCTGCGCCAGAGGTCGCCCTCCTTTTGTTGCAGGTGCGAACCCGTTGGAACGGCCCCCCAGCTTCCAGTCGCTGATCCTCACGCTCCACGATTACTGGAGCCGCCAGGGCTGCCTCATCCTCCAGCCCTATGACGTCGAGATGGGCGCCGGCACCTTCCATCCGGCGACCGCCCTTCGAAGCCTCGGCCCCAATCCCTGGAAGGCCGCCTACGTCCAGCCCTGCCGCCGCCCGACCGACGGGCGCTACGGGGAAAATCCCAACCGTCTCCAGCATTATTACCAATATCAGGTGATCCTGAAGCCGAGCCCGGCCGACCTGCAGGCGCTCTACCTCGGCAGCCTCGCCGAGATCGGCATCGATTTCATGAAGCACGACATCCGCTTCGTCGAGGACGATTGGGAAAGCCCGACGCTGGGCGCCTGGGGGCTCGGCTGGGAAGTCTGGTGCGACGGCATGGAGGTGACCCAGTTCACCTATTTCCAGCAGGTCGGCGGCTACGATTGCAAGCCGGTCGCGGGCGAGCTCACCTATGGGCTGGAACGTTTGGCCATGTACGTCCAGGGCGTCGACAACGTCTACGACCTCGCCTTCAACAACGAAGGCGTCACCTACGGCGACGTATTCCTCGAGAACGAGCGCCAGTTCAGCGAATATAATTTCGAGACCGCCAACACCGAGACCCTCTTCCGCTGGTTCAAGGATGCCGCCGAGGAGAATGCCCGCTGCATCGACGCCAAGCTCCCGCTCCCCGCCTACGACCAGGCGATCAAGGCCAGCCACATCTTCAACACCCTGCAGGCGAGGGGCGTCATCTCCGTCGCCGAGCGCCAGGCCTATATCGGCCGAGTCCGCGACCTCGCCAAAGGCGCCTGCCAGAGCTGGATGGAAAAAAACGGATGGGCGGCGTGAGGGGAGATGCAAATCCTCCCCGGGACGGGGAGGGGGACCGCCGGCCGAAGGCCGGTGGTGGAGGGGGGCGGGGGAACTTGCGCCGGCCGACCGTCTATGCGGCACGCAGGCTTCGCCGAGCCATGACCTTGCCGGAAGTGCTGCTCTGGCAGCGAATTCGCGGCTCCGCCGGGGGTGTCAGTTTCCGCAAACAGCACCCGATCGATCCCTATGTCGTCGATTTTTACTGCAGCGGCTCGAAGCCGATCATCGAAATCGACGGGCAGGCGCATGATCGGGGCGACCGTCCGGGAAGGGACGAACGCCGCGACGCATTTCTGCGCGAACGGGGCTATCGGCTCTTGAGAATTGCCGCGACAGACGTGCTGAAGGGCCCCCGACGGTGTTGCGGAAGCGGTCGTCGCGGCAGCGTCGGACCCCCTCCACCACCGCGCTTCGCGCGGCGGTCCCCCTCCCCGTGCCGGGGAGGATCATGATGCCTGATTTCCTCCTTGAGCTGCTCTCGGAAGAAATACCCGCCCGAATGCAAGGCAAGGCGCGGCAGGATCTTGCGCGGCTTTTCTCGGAGCAGCTCTCGAGTGCCGGCCTCGCCGCGGAGGCGATCGAGACTTACGCCACGCCGCGGCGCCTGGTCCTGATCGCCCGCGGCCTTCCCGGGGAGACCGCGGCGGTGCGCGAGGAGACCAAGGGCCCCCGCTCGTCCGCCCCGCCGCAGGCGCTCGAAGGCTTCCTCCGCAAGACCGGTCTGCGCCCCGACCAGCTCGAGGAGCGCGAGGGGGTCTATTTCGCCGTCGTCGAAAAGCCCGGCCGAGCCACCTCCGCCGTTCTCGCCGAAGCCATTCCAGCCATCGTCCGGGCCTTTCCCTGGCCCAAGTCGATGCGCTGGGGCGCGGCCTCGTCGTCGACGGAAAGCCCCCGCTGGGTCAGGCCCTTGCAGGGCATCGTTGCCTTGCTCGGTGAAGAGATCGTCGACTTCGAGATCGCCGGCGTTCGAAGCGGCGCCGCCACTTTGGGCCACCGCTTCCACCATCCCGGCCAGATCACGATCGGCGGCGCCCACGACTATCTCGAGAAGATGCAGGCCTGCCACGTCGTCGTCGATCCCGCCGAGCGCCGGCGGATCATCGCCGAGGGCGCGGCCGCGGCCGCCGCGGCCGCCGGCCTCGCCCTGGTCGAGGACGAAGGCCTGCTCGCCGAGAATGCGGGCCTGACCGAATGGCCGGTCCCGCTGCTCGGCCGCTTCGACCCCGCCTTCCTCCAGGTCCCGCGCGAGGTGATCCAGCTCACCATGCGCACCAACCAGAAATATTTCGCCTGCACGGACGGGGAGGGGAGGCTGGCCCCCCATTTCGTCTGCACCGCCAATATCGACGCCGCCGACGGCGGCGCCTCGATCGTCGCCGGTAACGAACGGGTGCTCTCCGCCCGCCTCTCCGACGCCAAATTCTTCTGGGAGCAGGATTTGAAGGTCCCGCTCCAAGACCAGGCGGCGAAGCTTCAGGAGATCGTCTTCCACGAAAAGCTGGGGACGGTCGCCGACAAGGTCGAGCGGGTCGCGAAGCTGGCGAGGTGGCTGGTCGAAACGGGCGTCATCCCGGCGAAAGCCGGGACCTCAGGACAAGAAGTCTCGGCGGGTCTCCCCGAGGTCCCGGCTTCCGCCGGGATGACGGACCTCGCCGCCCTCGCCGAACGCGCCGCGCGGCTGTGCAAGGCCGATCTCGTCACCCAGATGGTCGGCGAGTTCCCCGAGCTCCAGGGCCTGATCGGCGGCCACCTCGCAAGGGCCCAGGGCGAGGACCCCCGGGTCGCCGACGCCGTCCGCGACCATTACAAGCCGGTCGGGCAGGGGGATGAGGTGCCAACCGCGCCGGTGACGGTGGCGGTGAGCTTGGCGGATAAGCTAGATACGCTCGTTGGATTTTACGTCATTGATGAGCAGCCGACAGGTTCCAAAGACCCATATGCTCTTAGACGTGCAGCCTTAGGGATGATCGCGATCATCGTTAGAAACCAGCTGCGGTGGGATCTCCTTGAGGCGTTCGTCACCGCAGCGGTTCCCGTTCGAAGCCACTTGAGGGTGGCCGCCAACATGGAGGCGTTCGAAGGGGTGCTAAAAGCTTCCAAAGATCTCAAGCACGACCCCAAGCACCGCATTGCAGGTGCGGCTTACCGGACTCTCACTCAGTTTGATGAATATACGGACGAAGAACAGGAGGCGCTGGCTCTGCGGCTCGTCGACTTGCAAGCCTTCTTCGCCGACCGCCTCAAGGTCCAGCAGCGCGAAGCCGGAGTCCGCCACGACCTCATCGACGCCGTCTTCGCGCTCGGCGGCGAGGACGATCTCGTCCGCCTCCTCGCGCGGGTGAAGGCGCTCCAGGCCTTCGTCGAGACGCCCGAAGGCGCCGACCTCCTCACCGGCTACAAGCGCGCCGCCAACATCCTCAAGAAGGAGGGGTGGGGCTCGGCCGGCACGAACCGTCATCCCGGACTTGATCCGGGATCCACCTTGCCTTCCTCGCCGCCGGAAGAGGGAAGGTGGATGCCGGATCAAGTCCGGCATGACGATTCCGCCACCCCCGAACATGTACAGAACAGAGCTCTTCCCTACACTCCGGAAACAGAGGAATCCGCCCTCATCGCGGCCCTCGATTCGGCCGAGCCTCGCGCCGTCGCCGCGGTCGAGGCGGAGGATTTCGAAGGGGCGATGGCGGCGCTCGCCTCCCTACGCGCCCCGGTGGACGCATTTTTCGAGAAGGTGACCGTCAATGATCCCGATCCCGACAAGCGCGAAGCCCGGCTCGCCCTCCTCGCCCGGATGCGCGAGGCGGTCCACCGGGTCGCCGATTTCTCGCGCATCGAGGGCTGACTCGCGCGCGGGCGCGCAGGCGTCGACGCCGGACTTTCCGGACCTTCGTCCGTTTCCGGACACCCGTCATCCCGGCGAAAGCCGGGACCTCGGGGAGCCCCGCCGTGACTTCCCATCCCGCGGTCCAGGCTTGCGCCGGAAGGACTCGATCGCCCGAACGCCTCCCTCCGCTTCCCCTCCCTGGAAGGGAAGGGCCGGGGGTGCGTCCGCCGTAAGCGGCCGAAACTCCGGCACCCGCAGGCTCGCTCCGTTCGCACCCAGCCCCAGCCCCTCCCTTTCAGGGAGGGGAGCATGACCCGCTTCGTCTACCGCTTCGGCGGCGCCGCTTCCGACGGCGAGGCGGGGAACATCTCGCCGACCGAGGACCGTCCGGGGGACGGACCGAATTGGCGAAACCTCCTCGGCGGCAAGGGCGCCAACCTCGCCGAGATGGCCTCGATCGGCCTGCCGGTGCCGCCGGGCTTCACCATCACCACCGCGATGTGCGCCCGCTATTACGAGGAGGGCGAGACCTTCCCCGACAGCGTCCGCGCGGAAGTCGCCGACGGCCTCGCCCATATCGAGCGCCTCACCGGCAAGAGCTTCGGCGATCCCGCCGATCCGCTCCTCGTCTCCGTCCGCTCCGGCGCCCGGGTGTCCATGCCCGGGATGATGGACACCGTCCTCAACCTCGGCCTCAACGACGAGACCGTGGAGGGCCTCGCCGCGATCTCCGGCGACCCGCGCTTCGCCTGGGACAGCTATCGCCGCTTCATCCAGATGTATTCGAACGTCGTCCTCGGCCTGAAGCACGACATGTTCGAGGAAGCGCTCGAGATCGCCAAGGAGGATCGGGGAGTCCATCTCGACACGGACCTCGAGGTCGAGGACTGGCGCCGGCTCACCGCGCGCTACCGCGAGATCGTCGCCGAGGAGCTGGGGCGGCCGTTCCCGGAGGATGTCCACGAACAGCTCTGGGGCGCGGTCGGCGCCGTCTTCGGCTCCTGGCAGTCGGATCGGGCGAAGACCTACCGCCGGCTCAACGCCATCCCCGGCGACTGGGGCACCGCGGTCAACGTCCAGGCGATGGTGTTCGGGAACATGGGCGAGACCTCCGCCACCGGAGTCGCCTTCACCCGCAACCCCTCGACCGGCGAGCGGGCCTATTACGGCGAATATCTGATCAACGCCCAGGGCGAGGACGTCGTCGCCGGAATCCGCACCCCGCAATATCTCACCCGCGCCGCCCGCGAGGCCGCCCGCGCCAGGGCCGCGTCGATGGAAGAATCGATGCCCGAGGTGTTCGCCGAGCTCGCCCGGGTCTTCGACCTGCTCGAGCGCCATTATCGCGACATGCAGGACATCGAGTTCACCGTCGAGCGCGGCAAGCTGTTCATGCTCCAGACCCGCTCCGGCAAGCGCACCGCCAAGGCGGCGCTGAGGATCGCCGTCGACATGGCCGAGGAAGGGCTGATCACAAAGGAGGAGGCGGTGCTCCGGGTCGATCCGCAGGCGCTCGACCAGCTCCTCCACCCCACCCTCGATCCCAGGGCCGAGCGCCGGGTGATCGCCAAGGGCCTGCCGGCCTCGCCGGGCGCCGCCTCGGGCGCCGCCGTCTTCGACGCCGACACGGCCGAGAAGCGGGCGGCGCTCGGCGAGAAGGTCATCCTCGTCCGCGTCGAGACCAGCCCCGAGGACATCCACGGGATGCACGCCGCCCAGGGCATCCTCACCGCCCGCGGCGGGATGACCAGCCATGCCGCGGTGGTCGCCCGCGGAATGGGCCGCCCCTGCGTCAGCGGCGCCGGCACCGTCTCGATCGACTACAAGGCTCGGGCCATGCGCGCCGGCCAGACCGAGATCCGGGAAGGCGAGACGATCACCATCGACGGCTCCACCGGCGAGGTCATGCTCGGCGCCGTCGCCACCGTCCAGCCCGAGCTGGTCGGCGATTTCGGGACCCTGATGGTCTGGGCCGACACGCACCGCCGCCTCAAGGTCCGGACCAACGCCGAGACCCCGCTCGACTGCCGGACCGCGCGCGAATTCGGCGCGGAGGGCATCGGCCTGTGCCGGACCGAGCATATGTTCTTCGATTCCGAGCGGATCGCCAACGTCCGCCAGATGATCCTGGCCGAGGGCGAAGCCGGCCGCCGCGCCGCCCTCCTCAAGCTCCTCCCCGCCCAGCGCGGCGATTTCGAGGAGATCTTCAGGATCATGGCGCCGCTCCCGGTCACCATCCGGCTGCTCGATCCGCCGCTCCACGAATTCCTCCCCCACAGCGAGGCGGAATATGAGGAGGTGGCCGCCGGCGCCGGGGTCGCGGTCGAGGCCCTGAAGCGCCGCGTCGCCGAGCTTCACGAATTCAACCCGATGCTCGGCCACCGCGGCTGCCGGCTCGGCATCACCTATCCCGAGATCTACGAGATGCAGGCGAGGGCCATCTTCGAGGCCGCCGTCGCGGTGGCGAGGGAAGGGGGGGAGGCGCCCGTCCCGGAAGTGATGGTGCCGCTGGTCGCCACGCGCGCCGAGCTCGCCATCATCAAGGCCCTCATCGACCGGACCGCTCAGGCCGTCTTCGCCGAGCAGGGCGCGAGCGTCGGATATCTGGTCGGGACGATGATCGAGCTGCCCCGGGCCGCTCTGCGCGCCGCCGATATCGCGCAGGAAGCCCAGTTCTTCAGCTTCGGCACCAACGATCTCACGCAGACGACCCTCGGGGTCAGCCGCGACGATGCCGGCCGCTTCCTCACCCAATATGTCGAGAAGGGCATTTTCGAGCGCGACCCGTTCGTCTCCATAGACGAGGACGGCGTCGGCGAGCTGATCGCGCTGGCGGCGGAGCGGGGCCGGGGCGCGAGGCCCGGCCTCAAGCTCGGCATCTGCGGCGAGCATGGCGGAGACCCAGCGAGCATCGCCTTCTGCGAGAAGACCGGCCTCGACTACGTCTCGGCCTCGCCCTACCGCGTGCCCATCGCCCGCCTCGCGGCTGCCCAAGCGGCGCTGAGGCGCGAGCGCGGATAGCTCCGTCATCCCCGCGAAAGCCGGGTCCTCAGGACAAGAAGTCTCGGCGGGTCTCCATGAGATCCCGGCTTCCGCCGGGATGACGGGTCACTCCGAAGCGAACTGCCGTGACAATCGGACCGCCCTGCCGCCGGACGGCGCAACAACCGTCATCCCGGCGAAGGCCGGGACCTCGTGACAAGAAGTCTCGGCGGCCCCCAAGGCCACAGCCTCTCTGCGCCTCTGCGCCTCTGCTCTCTGCGCGAACCCTCTTTTTTTACGCGCCGCCTCGGATCGGGAAGTCCGGCGGGTTTCCACCAGGTCCCGGCTTCCGCCGGGATGACGTGTCATTTAGAAGCGAACTGCCCCGGCTCGGCGCCGAAATGCTCCTTGGCGTAGGCCCGAGCCGCGGTGGCGGTGGGGAAGGGCTCTTCGTGCAGGGTCGTCGTCACGATCGGGTAGCCCTGGCCGTTATAGCGGGTCTCGCGAAGGGTCAGCCGGACCCGGCCTTCCTCGTCCTTGTTGATCAGGAACGGCTTGATCGCCGCGCGGGTGGTGTCGGGGGTGCCGCCCATAGTGAATCTCCTGTCCCGCTCGTCGGGACGATAACGTCGAGGAAAGGATTACCGTTTCGCGCCCGGGCGCCGGGCGCCGCTGTTCGGGCCCTGGCCCGGGGTGCGCTCGCGGAAGATGAGCCGGCCCTTGGTCAGGTCGTAGGGGGTCATCTCGACATGGACCCGGTCGCCGACCACGGAGCGGATCCGGAAGCGCCGCATCTTGCCGGCGGTGTAGACGATCACCCGGTGCTGGTTGTCCAGCATCACGCCGAAGCGTCCGTCCGGATAGATTTCGTCGATTTCGCCCTCGACGGTAAGCGTAGCTTCCTTCGCCAAACCTGTGTCTCCCACGGCCGCGACCGGCCGGTAAATTGCAAATCCACGCGAGCGACGGCCGCTTGGCGTGGGCGAGAAGCATGAAGGGAAGGCGGGGCCGCGATGGCCGCAAATTCCGTCGCAGCGACGTCAGCCCCTCCTACATAGGTGCAAGAGCCGATTTTAGCAACTTAGAGCGCCGGGCGTCGAGTTTGCATCGTCATCCCGGACCTGATCCGGGATCCACCTTCTTGCGCCGCCTGAAGAAATTGAGGTGTAGGCCGGATCAAATCCGGCATGACAAGGCGGGTGCGCCGGCCCATCACGCCGCCCGGCCCCTCCGCCGCCTCCGCCTTCCTTGTCCCTTCGTGTCCTTTCTCGAAACGGCTTTCTGTCGTCGCGGCGCTGATCCTCAGCCCCCTGAAGCGCGCCCAATCCCCATGCCAGGGCGAGCGCTAAGTGGATTCCAACGAGCGACAGAGCCTGTGACGCGCTTGAAGGTGATGGCGACGGATCGGAGCCCATTTGCTCAGCCTGACCGGTCGCTTTCCGAGTCGCAAGATCGGCGTACATCGACCCCGCGCTCCTGAAGGTGGAACAGAGGGAGCCTCCGCGTACGACCGCTCCCCGGCGCTATTTCACCGCCAGCCGCCCCACCTTGTCCGCATGCATCTCGGTGAACCACATCGCCTGGTCCGGCCCCTGGATGATGCGGTGCATCACCGTGTTGCGGGTGGGCACCGGAAAGCGGGTGAAATGCTCCGGCTTCAGCCCCGCCGGGCCCGCCTTCAGCCCGGCCGCGGCGATGCGGACGATGTAATCTTCGCCCGCCGGCTGCGGGTTGGCGGCGTCGACATATTGCTGGACCCACAGGTCTCCGGCCCGGTCGAAGGCGAGGCCGGCGAGAAGCATGTTGGGCCGCCCTTCGGGCCTGGGGACGAGGAACTCGGCGATCCGTCCGTCCCCGTCGATCCGCCCGACCCGGCTTCCCGCTTCCTCGCTGAACCACATCGCCCCGTCCGGCCCCGGCACGATCGCGATCGGGCGGCTCGCCGGCGTGGGTATGTCATATTCGGCAAGATGGCCGTCCCAGGTGATGCGGGCGATCCGGTTGCCCGTCAGCTCGGTCGCCCACATGCTCCCGTCCGGCCCCGCCTTGACGTAGATCGGGGTGCTCGCCGGATCCTTCAGCTTGTATTCCGTGACCTTGCCGGTGGCGGGATCGACCCGGCCGATTATCCCGCTCGTCTTGCCGGTATACCAGAGCGTCCGCCCGTCGCCGCCGATCCCAAGCCCGTGCGGGCGGGTGCCGGGGGGGAGGGCGATGTCGGCCGTCTTGGCGCCGTCCGGCCCGAGCGCGATCAGCCGGCCCTTGCACTCGAGGCTGACCCACAGGCGGCCGGTCGAGTCGAACTCGATGCCGTGGGGCCCGGTGCCGGGATCCATCGGGAAGAAGGCCATCTTGCCTGTGGCCGGAGTCACCCGAACCACCCAGTCGTAATTCTGGCCGGTGAGCCACAGGTCGCCGGGGCGCTTGTGGTCGAAGGTGATCTCGTGGGTCGAGCCGGGATGGACCTGCTCGCCCGGCTTGGCGGGATCGCAGCTGCTGCGCGGCGTGACGCCGTGCTGGCCGTAGGCTATCGGATATTCCTTCACGTCGCTCGCGGCCGCCGGCGGCCGCCGCTCCGCCTCGGGCCCGCAGCCGGCCAGTGTCAGCACCGCGGCCAGCGCGGCCGACGCCGCTCCCCGGATTTTCATCGATGTTCCCCCTCTTGCCCCGGCCAAGGATGGCGCTTCGCACGCGCGGCGTCAAATCGGCCGGCCCGCCGGCAGTGGGTCAGTTTGAAAATTGATAAGGGCGCAATGTCCGTCTTCGACCCATTGCGGACATTAGAGCGCCGGAGGTCAAATTTGCATCGTCATCCCGGACTTGATCCGGGATCCACCTTCTTGCCCGCCCACGAAAGCGAGGTGGATGCCGGATCAAGTCCGGCATGACGAGGTGGTGCGGATTTAGCGCCCGATGCTCTAGGTTTTGAGCTACACCGGTTCGATGCACCGCTCCGCTGTGGTCTATCTGGTCAATCACCACCTCGTGATCGGCGCTAGCCGAAGGACTGCTACCGGCTTGCAGTTGGAGGTTGAGCCGCGCGCGTTGCAAGCTGACTCGAACGCTGAGGAAGTTGCAGCCACTCTCCTGTCCGCATTGGATGCTTCCGAGCCCACTGAGGTCCAGCCAGGCGATTGGAAGGGCGTTTTCGATCCCTTTTTGAGAGCGGCAGGCGTGAAGAGCTATAAGGCGTTCATGTCGGGGGCACGGTCCGTCAACGTGGACGAGCAGGATGGTGCATTCTTAGTGACGCCGAACTGCAACCTGGGGCCGAGTGAAGGCTTCGAGCCGATCACATCAGAGTCACTAAGGCTGTCTGATTTGCCTTCTGTGGTTCGCGCTGTCTTGGAGAAGCTGCGGGCGACCTGATGGCCGCTTTCCACCCGAAGCAGACATTCACGCCTCCCGCTTTTTGTAAGGTCCGTGCGGCTCGGGGGCGGCTTCGGCATCTCCGACCGGCTTGGCGATATCCGCGATTCAAACTGACGAATACCGGCCCGCCTTATCGCTTTGGCAACCCGCCCCGGACCATATTGGAGCGATGAACAATGCCGCCATCGCGCTTGCCGCGGCCGCGACCTTCGCCGCCGTCTATTGGGTGACGCCCGCTCCGTCCCTCGTCGCGGAGGCGGAGCCGGCGGGAATCGCCGAGGCCGCGGCTCCCGGGCCGGGCGCCGGGACGAAGCGCGCGTCGGCCGTCGCGGCGGCAGTGCCGTCGGCGGGCCGTCCTCGCGTCAAGGCCGCGATCGGCCGCACCGCTCGGCCGCGCCGGACGGCCGCGGTCGCCGCCTCCGGGGCGCGCACCCTCGGCCGCACCGCCCGGCGGCAAGCGGCGTCGGTCTATTTTCCCGGTTGCAACGAGGTCCGCGCGGCGGGCCTGGCGCCCCTCCTTCGGGGCGAGCCCGGCTATCGCCCGGAAATGGACGGCGACGACGACGGCATCGCCTGCGAGCCCCATCGCGGCCGCCGCTGACGGATCGGCGCGGCTCAGTCCCGCGCCGGCTCCCGCCCGAGGCTGTTGGGGCCGGTGCAGCCGGGATCGGCCTTGCGTCCGGCGCGCTCCATCCACCAGGGGCTGTCGCGCCGGTCGCGAACGAGGAAGTACCAGCCCGGCCCTTTCTCCGAGCCGATCTCCACCTGGGTCATCCCCTTCCGGCAGGCGCGGATGGAGGCGAACTCGCCGAGCAGCTCGAAGCGCCCCGTGTTGAGCTGTGCGTGAAGCGCTGCGAGGCGCGGGTCGGCCGCCGACCAGGCTTTCGCTTCCGCCCAGGGGGAGACGATCCATTCGTCGACGAAATCGCGGGCGCTGTCCGCGACCGGAGGGACCCGCCGCGCCGCTTCGCCGCTCACCGAATAGCGCCTGACGTGGCGGCGGTTGTGGACGGCCGGATCGATGCTGCCCGCCACATGGCGCAATTCGAAGGCGTCCTCCTCCGCCCGGACCTGCAGCTCTTCCTCGGCGCCCAGCCAGGTGACGGTCTTCTCGTCGAGGAACACCTTGGGCCGGGCCGGATCCTCGGCTGGGCGGGCGAGGGCATAGCGCAGCCCCTGCCAGGACGAGCTGCACCAGGGCGTGGTGGAGACGGTGGCGACGAACCACCGCCCCTGGGCGTCGGCCGGCGAGACGTCGAAGCGCAGGTCCTGCCAGCCGCCTCTCACCTCGCCATAGGGATCGGCCCGGCGGACGATCAGCTCCTCCCAGCCGGTCCGAGTTCGCCGGTAGAGCATCAGCATCGAATCCGAGCCGCATTTGATGCCCACGGTCGTCACGACGGCCAGCATGTCCGGATGCGCCTTCACCCGCGAGACCTCGTAGGTCAGCGTGCCGCCGTGCCGGTCGGGCCCGGGACGGCCGGTCTCGCCCGGCTCGCCGCGGGAGTCGGAGGTGCCGGCCCTCTGCTCCATCGCGGCCGCCAGAGCCTCCGGCTCCACCGAGGTCGGGGCGCAGGCCATCGCCGTCTGGACATAGACCCGCAGCCGGTCCTTCACCGCCTCGATCTTCCGCCCGGTGGTGGGGGGGACCGAGATATCGGGCTCGCCGAGCGGTGCCGCCATCAGCTCGGCCTTGGCGGCTCGAAGCGCGGTCGCGGCCGAACCGAAGGACTCCCGAGTGCAGGTCCCGACGTCCGCCGCGGCCGAACTCGCGCCCGCCGCGCCCGATGCGGCGAGGCCCCCCAGGACCGCCAGCGCCAGCTTCAACTTCATCTTCCGCCTCCCCGTTCAGGGCCCGGAGCTTAGAGCAATCTCCTCCAGCTTCCAGCCCAGCCCGTGTCGGCGGAAGACGAGGTCGCCCTTGCCGCGGCGGACCCGGAACTCGCTTGCGCCGGTTCGCACCGGGCCGGCCTCGCCGCCGCCGCCGTCTCCGTCTCCGGCTCCGGCCCGGGCCCCGCGGCCGTGCAGAAGCGCCAGGCGCAGCGCCTCGGGGCTGATCGCGGCGTCGATCGCCGGGCCGGCGAGAAGCCCGCCGAGGGGGCCGAGGCGCGGCCCGATCTGCGCTCGGGTCGAGGCGCGCAGGGCCGGGAAGTCGACATAGGCGGCGAGGGCGCCGGAATCGCCCGCCCGGGCCGCCTCGCGCATCCGCCACAAGGTCCACCAGGGCGATCCGAACCACCAGCCGGCGGCGAGGAGGGCGAGGAGGGCGGCGGCGGCGAGCGCCAATGTCCGGCCTTTAGGCATCCTCATGTCACCTTTCGTAGCGATTAGTGGCGATTAGTGGCGATCTTTAGCGATTATCGGCGCTGAAAACGGGAGTTTTCCGCCATTCGTTCGAGAATCGGCGATTCCAACCGTCTCGTTCGACCACTTACCAAAAAATCGGCCCCGAACGACCAGAACCTCCGGCCCCGAACGACCAGACCTCCGGCCGCGAACGAAAAGTGCCCGGGCATCGCTGCCCGGGCACCGTCGCGGCGCTTGCGCGCCGACCCCCTTAGTCAAGATGCCCGGCCCGCACACATCCCACCTCGCATGAGGATGCGGGGCCGAAGCCTCCCCGAACCCGGCTGTCGCCTTCGTTCGTGGGCGGGACGCTATGAGCGGAGCGGCGGCTTGTCACCTGCCTATCCGGCGGCTTGCCGCACTTTGCCCTGGTCCTGTGTCGGTACTGCAACAGCACTGGCCGGCCGCGCCGGTTGCCTTGGCGCCGGGCGCCCCGTAGAGGCGCTTGCCATGCGCCTTTCCCGTTATTTCCTGCCCGTCATGAAGGAGACTCCTTCCGACGCCCAGATCGTCAGCCACCAGCTGATGCTCCGCTGCGGCCTCGTCCGCCAGACGGCCGCGGGGATCTACACCTGGCTTCCGCTCGGCCTCAGGGTGCTCAAGCGGATCGAGCGGATCGTCCGCGAGGAGCAGGACCGGGCCGGCGCCGTCGAGATGCTGATGCCGACCCTGCAGTCGGCCGACCTCTGGCGCCAGTCCGGCCGCTACGACGCCTATGGCCCGGAGATGCTCCGGATCCGGGACCGTCACGAACGCGACATGCTCTACGGGCCCACCAACGAGGAGATGATCACCGCCATCTTCCGGGATTGCGCCAGGAGCTACCGCGATCTTCCAAGGATCCTCTACCACATCCAGTGGAAGTTCCGCGACGAGGTCCGGCCCCGCTTCGGAGTGATGCGCGGCCGCGAGTTCCTGATGAAGGACGCCTACAGCTTCGACCTCGACGAGGAAGGCCTGCGCTCCAGCTACGAGGCGATGTTCGTCGCCTATCTGCGTACCTTCGCCCGCCTCGGCCTCACCGCGGTCCCGGTGAAGGCGCCCACCGGGCCCATCGGCGGCGATCTCAGCCATGAGTTCCACATCCTCGCCGACACCGGCGAGAGCGCGCTCTTCTACGATTCCGCCATCGAGGAGATATCCCGCGAGGAGCTGCTCGCCGCCGACGCGTCCACCATCGCCCGCCTCACCGGCCTCTACGCGATGGAGGAGGAGGAGCATTCCAAGGTCGCCGACTGTCCGGTGCCCGCGGAGCGCCTGCGCACCCGTCGGGGCATCGAGGTCGGCCACATCTTCGCCTTCGGCACCAAGTACAGCGCCAGCATGGGCCTTTCGGTGCAGACGAGGGACGGCGGGCAGGTGCAGCCGCAAATGGGCAGCTACGGGATCGGCGTGTCGCGGCTGATGGGAGCCATTATCGAGGCGTCCCATGACGACAAGGGCATCGTCTGGCCGGAAAGCGTCGCCCCCTTCAAGGTCGGTCTCATCAACATGCGCGCCGACGACGGCAACGTCACCAGCGCCGCCGACGAGATCTACGGCCGGCTCCGCGACGCCGGCGTCGAGACGCTTTACGACGATCGCGACGAGCGCGGCGGCGCCAAGTTCGCGGCCATGGACCTGATCGGCCTGCCCTGGCAGCTGATTGTCGGCCCCAAGGGGCTGGAGCGCGGAGTCGTCGAGCTGAAGGCCCGGTCGGGCGGCGAGCGCGAGGAGCTTTCGATCGAAAGCGCCCTGGCGAGGCTGACGGAATGACTTACTCCGTCATCCCGGCGGAAGCCGGGACCTCAGCGAGACAAGGGCTCCGCCAGATGAGCCGAGATCCCGCCCTCCGCCGGGATGACGCGCCGTTGGGCGCGTCATGATCCTCTCCCGCTATGAGCGGATGATCGCTCGGCGCTACCTGCTGCCGGGCAAGGGGGAGGGCTTCATCTTCCTCGTCGCCGCCATCAGCCTGGTGGCGGTGGCGCTCGGAGTGGCCGCACTGATCGTGGTGATGAGCGTCATGAACGGCTTCCGGGCGGAGCTGTTCGACAAGATCGTCGGCCTGAACGGGCACGCGGTCGTGCAAGGCTATGGCGGCCAGCTTCCGGACTGGCGCGAAATCGCCCGCGAGGCCCGGGAGACTCCCGGCGTGACCGAGGCCCTGCCGCTCATCGAGCAGCCGCTGATGGTGAGCTTCGAAGGCCGGGTGGAAGGCGTCCTCGTCCGCGGCATGCAACGCGCCGACATCCTTCGAAACCCGGCCATCAGTGGCAACGTTCTCGCCGGCTCGCTCGAGGCGCTCCGCCCCGGCGAGGACAATGTCGCGATCGGAGCCCGCCTCGCCGAGGCGCTCGGTGCCAATGTCGGCGGCCAGATCAGCCTGATCAGCCCGGAAGGGCGGACCACCCCCTTCGGCACCGTGCCGCGGATCGTCTCCTACAACGTCGCCGCGATCTTCGAGGTCGGGGTCTATGATTACGACAAGGCGTTCGTGATCATGCCGATCGAGAATGCGCAGACGCTCCTGCTGATGGGCGACGCGGTCGGCATGGTCGAGGTCCAGACGGTCGATGCCGATCGCGTGGGCGAGATACTGGCGCCGCTTCGGGCCAGCGTCGCCGGGCGGGCCGCGGTGAACGACTGGCGCTCGATGAACACGGCCCTCTTCGAGGCGCTTCAGGTGGAGAGGGTGGCGATGTTCGTCATCCTCTCGATCATCATCCTCGTCGCCGTGTTCAACATCCTGTCGTCGCTCATCATGCTGGTCCGCGCCAAGACCCGCGACATCGCCATCCTGCGGACCATGGGCGCCAGCCGCCGGGGGCTGATGAAGGTCTTCATGACGGTAGGCGTGATCATCGGAGTGATCGGGATCCTGGCCGGCCTCGGCCTCGGCTTCCTGCTCCTCTATTTCCGCCAGCCCTTCGTGAACCTGATCCAGTACATCACCGGCCAGAACCTGTGGGATCCCTCGATCCGCTTCCTGACCGAATTGCCCTCCGAGCCGGATCCGGTCGAGGTCCTCGCCATCGTCATCATGGCGCTGGTGCTGAGCTTCCTCGCGACGCTCTATCCGGCCTGGAAGGCGGCGAGCACCGATCCCGTGCAGGTGCTTCGCTATGAATGAGGTTCTTGCCGTCAAAGGCCTGAAGCGAAGCTTCAAGCAGGGCGGAGTGACGATCGAGGTTCTACGCGGCATCGATCTCGCCGTGCGCCAGGGGGAAATCGTCGCGCTGCTCGGTCCGTCGGGCTCAGGAAAGTCGACCCTTCTCCAGGCGGTGGGGCTGCTCGAGGGCGGCTTCGAAGGCTCCATCCGGATCGCGGGCGAGGAAGTGGCGGAGCTGAGCGACGGCAACCGCACCCGGGTGCGCCGCGAGACGCTCGGCTTCGTCTACCAGTTCCACCACCTCCTGCCCGATTTCACCGCGCTCGAGAACGTCGTCATCCCGCAGCTGGTGAAGGGCGCCCCCCGGGAGCAGGCCGAAGAGCGGGCGAGGTCGCTTCTCGGCACGCTCGGCCTGGAATCGCGGGTCACCCACCGGCCGAGTAAATTGTCCGGCGGCGAGCAGCAGCGGGTCGCGGTCGCCCGTGCGCTCGCCAACCGCCCCGCTCTGGTCCTGGCCGACGAACCCACCGGCAATCTCGACGAGGCGACGGCGGACATCGTCTTCGCCGAATTCCTCCGCCTCGTCCGCGAGGAAGGCAGCGCCGCGCTCGTCGCCACCCACAACGAGCGCATCGCCGCGAAGATGAACCGGGTGCTGAGGCTTCATGAGGGCGTGCTGGCGTAGGGGTCATTCCGTCATCCCGGCGAAAGCCGGGACCTCGGGCCAATTAGTCTCGGCGGGTCTCTCCGGGGCCCCGGCTTTCGCGGGATGACGGGCGGCCTTCCGGATATCGGGCCGAAGGGGAAAGATGCTCTCCCTTCTGCGTTGGCGGCGGATGGCGAAACGGCTGGAGCTAAGAGAAATGGCGTTGCGTAATGCTCTCCTTCTGGCCGCCGGCGCCGCCACCCTGCTCGGCGGCTGCGACTGGATGAAGAAGAAGGAAGCCCCGGTCCAGAAGAGCAAGGCGGAGCTGGCGAGCGAGCAGCGGGACCGGATCCGCAAGGCCTGCGCCTCCGACGCGACCTACGCGCGGCTCAAGGAGCTGGTGTTCGACGAGGCCGCCAGGATCCGCAATTCCGATCCGCGCAACCTGGATCCGCTCGCCGCGGCGGCGGTGGTGCGGATGGAGGAGCCGCTGGTCAAAAGCCGCGACGACGAGCTCAACGTCACCGTGTGCACCGGCCGCTTCATCCTGGAGCTTCCGCCGGGCGCCGAAAACGCGTTCGACGGCAAGCGGCGCCTCGACGCCGAGGTCGAATATGCCGCCCAGGCTGCCGTGGACGGGAGCGGCCTCGTCTACCAGATGGACGGCGCCGAGCCGATCATCTACCGGCTCGCGACCTTCGGCATGAAGGGCGGTCCTTTGCCCCGGATCGTCGCCGCGGCTCCCGAGCCCGAGCCCGCCGCCGTTCCCGCGGACGCCGTCCTGATGCCGCCGGTGGCGGAGCCGGCGAGTCGACCGCCGCCGCCGCCCGCCCCGCCGGTACGCACCGCGGAGCGGCCAAAGGTGCCGCCGCCGGTCCGCACGGCGGAGCGGCCCAAGGCGTCCTCGCCCGCGCCCGCGCCCGCGCCCGCGGCGTCGACTCGAGTCACCGTGCGGCCGAGCTTCAACTGCCGCTACGGCAAGACCCCGACCGAGAAGATGATCTGCGCCTCGCCGCGCCTCGCGGCCCAGGACCGGGCGATGGCGTCGCTTTATTACGATCTCATGGCCCGGGGCGATCCCGCGACGAAAGGGCATTTGCGGCGAAGCCGGGACGCCTTCCTCGGCAAGCGCGAGCGATGCCGGAGCGAGAGCTGCGTCAACACCGCTTATGCCTCGCGGATGGCGGAGCTGAGGACCATCGGCCAGGGGGATTGACCCTCATCCCGGCGGAAGCCGGGACTTCGGGGAGCCCCGCCGAGACTTCTCGTCCTGAGATCGCGGCTTCCCCCGGGATGACGGCGTACGAATAGGTGTGGAAAACCCCCCGCTCGGCGCTTCCATCGCCGCTCCGCTGCCACCATAACAAACCGATGGCCGGCCCCTACGTCCCTCTTCGAATCTTCTCCAGCTACACGATGCTCGAAGGCTCGATCGAGCCGAAGGTCATCGCCAAGCAGGCGAAGCGGCTCGACTTTCCGGCCGCGGCGCTCACGGACCGGAACGGTCTCTACGCGGCCATGGCCTTCACCGACGCCTGCCGCGAGGCGGGGGTGCAGCCGATCGTCGGAGCGATGCTGGCGGTGGCGAGGCCGGGCTGCGCCGCCGGTCAGCCCGTCCATGACTGGCTTGCGCTCTACGCGCAGAATTCCACGGGCTACCACAATCTCTGCGCCCTGGTGTCCGAAGCGCATCTCGGCAGGCCCGTCGAGGAGCATGCGCACGTCACCTATGACGCGCTCGAAGGCAGGACGGGGGGTCTGATCGCCCTCACCGCGGGGGGAGACGGCGCCCTCGTGAGGCTCATCAGCCAGGAGCAGGTGCTCGCAGCCGATCAAATCCTGGAGCGGCTCATCAACCTGTTCCCGAGCCGGCTGTACGTCGAGATCTCGCGTCGCGGAGAGGAGGACGAGCTGCGCTCGGAGGCGCGGCTGATCGAGCTCGCTTACGAGCGCGACCTGCCGTTGGTGGCGACGAATCCCGCCTCCTATTCCGAAGCCCATTTCCACCAGGCGCACGACGCCTTGCTGTGCATCGCCCAGTCGAGCCAGCTCGACCGTGACGACCGGCAACGCTCCTCTCCGGAAGCCTGGCTCAAGCCCGCGGCGGAGATGCGCCGGCTGTTCGCGGACCTGCCGGAGGCGATCGAGAATACGGGAGTCATCGCGCGCCGCTGCGCTTTCGGGGCGCCCAAGCGCAAGCCGATCCTGCCGAGCATCGCCGGCGATACGGCAGCGGAGGCCGAGCAGCTTCACCGCGACGCCAGAACGGGGCTGGAGGCCCGGCTCAGCCATTATGACGGGCTCTCCGACGAGGACCGAAAAGCCTATTTCGACCGGCTCGACTACGAAGCGGACATCATCGTCCGGATGGGCTTTTCGGCCTACTTCCTGATCGTCGCGGACTTCATCAAATGGGCCAAGGAGAACGACATCCCGGTCGGCCCCGGCCGCGGCTCGGGCGCCGGCTCGGTGGTCGCCTGGGCGCTCACCATCACGGATCTCGACCCGATCCGACTCGGGCTGCTGTTCGAGCGCTTCCTGAACCCGGAGCGCGTGTCGATGCCCGATTTCGACATCGATTTTTGCGAAACCCGGCGCGGCGAAGTCATCCGCTACGTCCAGCAGCGCTACGGGAAGGACAAGGTCGCCCAGATCATCACTTTCGGAAAGCTGAAGGCGCGGGCGGTCCTCAAGGATACCGGCCGGGTGCTCCAGATGCCCTACGGCCAGGTCGATCGGCTCGCGAAGGCGATTCCAAACCATCCCACCGATCCCTGGACGCTTGAGCGGGCGCTGAACGGCGTCACCGAGCTCGCCGCCGAGTATAAGAACGATCCGCAGGTCCGGCGCCTGTTCGACCTGGCGATGAAGCTGGAGGGCCTTCCCCGGCACGCGTCGACCCATGCCGCCGGAGTCGTCATCGGCGACCGCCCCCTCGACCAGCTGGTCCCGCTCTACCGCGATCCGCGCTCCGACATGCCGGTCACGCAGTTCGACATGAAATATGTCGAGGGCGCCGGGCTGGTGAAGTTCGACTTTCTCGGCCTGAAGACGCTGTCGGTCCTGCAAAAGGCACTGAAGCTGCTCGCCAAGCGCGGCATCGTCGTCGATCTCGACGCGCTCGAATGGGACGACGAGGGCGTCTATTCGCTGCTCCAGAAGGGCGACACCGTCGGCGTGTTCCAGCTCGAATCGGAGGGCATGCGCCGGACGCTGGCGGCGGTCCGCCCGTCCAACTTCAACGACATCATCGCGCTCGTCTCGCTCTATCGCCCCGGCCCGATGGACAACATCCCGAGCTTCGGCCGCCGCAAGAACGGGCAGGAGCCGATCGCCTATCCGCACCGGCTGCTCGAACCGATCCTGGCCGAGACCTACGGGATCTTCGTCTATCAGGAACAGGTGATGCAGGCCGCGCAGGTGCTCGCCGGCTTCAGCCTCGGCGGCGCCGATCTGTTGCGCCGCGCGATGGGCAAAAAGGTGAAGGCGGAGATGGACGCTCAGCGCGCCGGCTTCGTCGAGGGATGTACGACCGTCAACGGCATCAAGCCGGCCGAGGCGAACGCGCTGTTCGACTTGATCGACAAGTTCGCGGGCTACGGCTTCAACAAGAGCCACGCCGCCGCCTATGCGCTGCTCGCCTATCAGACCGCGTGGCTGAAGGCGCATCATCCGCACGAATTCTACGCCGCGTCGATGTGCTACGACATGGCGCAGACTGACAAGCTCGGCATCTTCGTCGACGACGCGCGCCGCATGGGAATCGCGCTGCTCGGTCCAGACATCAACGCCAGCGGCGCCGAATTTGACGTCGAGATCACCGGCCGCGACGATGACGGGAACGAGATGCTGGCGGTGCGCTACGCGCTTGCGGCGCTGAAGTCGGTCGGCGAGGGCGCGATGGACAAGCTGGTCGCCGAGCGCGACGCCAGCGGCGCCTTCCGCAGCCTCGACGATCTCGCCACCCGCGTCGATCCGCGGTTGATCAACAAGCGCCAGCTCGAGACCCTCGCCGCGGGCGGCGCGTTCGATTCGATCAACGCCAACCGCGCCGGCATCCACGCCACCGCCGAGACCATCCTCGCGGTCGCCGCGCGCACCCATGAGGGGAGGACCAGCGGGCAGGGCGGGCTGTTCGGCGCGGCCGATGTCGCGGGCGACACGATCAAGCTGCCGCAATCGGTTCACTGGACGCTGGCCCAGCGCATGGAACAGGAGAAAGAAGCGTTCGGCTTCTACTTCTCGTCGCATCCGGTCGATCGTCACGCCCATCTCGCGCGGATGCACGGCGCGCGGCAGTTCACCGCGCTCGGCGAACTCCACATCCCCGACGACGGCACCCGCGCTGGCGCGATGATGGCGGTGCTGGTCGAGGACGCGCGCTGGCGCACCTCCGCGCGCGGGCGGCGTTACCTGATGGCGACGATGTCCGACGCCAGCGGCCAGTTCGTCGCGACCTGCTTCGACGACGCGGTCGCCAAGGACCTCGAAGACGCCGCGCGCGCGGGTGGCTGCGGCCTCGCGACGGTAGAACTCGATCGCCGACCGGGCGAGGACACGCCGCGGGTGTCGATCAAGCGGATCCAGCCGTTCGAGAGCCTCGCCTCCACCGCGCGCTTCGTCGTCGAGATCGTCGTCCATGACGCCACCGCCTTCCCCGCGCTCGCCGGCCTGCTCGCAGACCATCGCGGCGCCCGGGGCGAGGTCCGCGTCCGCACCCAGTTGGCGGAGGGCGAGGCGACGATGCTGCTCGGCCGCGACTTCCTGCTCGACGGCGAACTGGCGGGGCACCTCGAACGCCTGCCGGGCGTCGAAAGCGTGACCTTCAAGACGTCGGAGACCCGCCTGCAACTGGTTGGGTAGGAACAAGCGCGAGCACAACACCCCACTTACTACCACCCCGGCGAAGGCTGGGGCCCAGGTGCGCGACGCTGATTGGCGGACGTTGCGCATCGTAACAGCTACCTTCCCACCTGGGCCCCGGCCGTCGCCGGGGTGGGGCGAGGTGCAGGTGGCACCACTTGCCCGCCTCGAATTGCAACATTCCCTCACACCCACGGGATTGCCCCCAAGCGTCACTCCCGCCATCCTGCATCGAGTAGGCGCAACAACGCGCCGCGAGAGGATGACCATGCTGGGCGGAATGCAGGATTTCGAACTTCGAGTACCCCGGCTGATCGATCACGCGGCGCGAGAACACGGCCACCGCGAACTCGTCAGCCACTGGGCCGATGGCCGCCAGACCCGCACCGATTGGGCTGGCATAGCGCGCGATTCGCGCAAGCTCGCCCAGGCGCTCGAACGGCTCGGCGTCCGCCCCGGTGATCGCGTCGCGACGTTGGCGATGAACCACGCGCACCATCTCGTCGCCTGGTACGGCGCGATCGGGATGGGCGGCGTCATCCACACCATCAACCCGCGACTATTCGACGAACAGCTCGTCTACATCGCCAATCACGCCGAGGATCAGGTGCTGTTCTACGACGTCGCGTTCCAGCCGATCGTCGACCGGCTCCGCGCGCAATGGACGAGCATCCGCCACTTCGTCGCGTTCGACGATCTCGGCCCCGACGGCTTCGCCGCGCTGATCGACCGTGAGGACGGCGACTATGCCTGGGTCGAGGGGTCCGAGCGCGATCCGTGCATGCTCTGCTACACCAGCGGCACCACCGGCAATCCGAAGGGCGTGCTCTACGAACACCGCTCGACGATGATCCACGCGATGGCAGAGGTCGCGCCCTGGGTGTTCGATCTCTCGCCGTCAGCAGTAGTCCTGCCCGTGGTGCCGCTGTTCCACGCCGCTGCCTGGGGCCTGCCCTTCGCCTGCGCGCTCGCGGGTGCCAAGATCGTGTATTCCGCGGTCAACGACCCCGCGGTGCTGTGCCGCCTGATGAACGAAGAAAAGGTCACGCACTCCGCGGGCGTTCCGACGGTATGGCTCGCGATGTTCGGCCATATCGACGCCACCGGCGATCAGCCGCGCCACCTCCGCCAGGTCACGATCGGCGGCTCCGCGGCGCCCCGCGCGATGATCGAGCGGATCATGGGGATGGGCGCGACGGTCAAGCATCTGTGGGGCATGACGGAAACCTCGCCGATCGGGACCGCAGGGTGCGAGCCGCCACACTGGCTCGACCTGAGCCACGATGAGCGCCTCGATCTGGTCTGCAAACAGGGCAGCGTGCCGTTCGGGATCGAGCTGCGCAT